>CAJVYU010000012.1 GCA_913009735.1 uncultured Fidelibacterota bacterium | reverse complement strand
CCAGTGTTTGGATAAAAATAAACGAAATAAGTGATTCAAATAAAAATACGATGGGTATGTACGCATTGAAATGAAACAATTAATAAAACCAATCCCCAGGCAGGCTGTCTTCTTCCCTGCCTGCGCCGATGCTTCGGCAGGCAGGCTTCTTCCCCATCTACGTTCCTTACGTAACTTCGCTGGGCTTGCTTTATCCTTCTTCCTTATCACCGCCTGCCCCGACCCGCCAAAAGACAACACGCCTGAAAGAGATACATCGATTAACCTGGAAGTATTAAGCACATTCACTACTACTGCAAAACTGCACATTTCCGTTGAAGACACAACGGCAGAATGGACATTCGGTTTAACTCGAAACGGCGAGGATGTATTAACCGCAACGGTTTTTAACAGCGATACTACATTTACAGACGGCGGCTTAACCCCCGGAACGCAATATACCTACCAGGCACAGTGGTTGAATGACGGCATCGCTGTTGATTCCAGTTTAAATGCTATAGCCCTAACCATGGACACCACCAGCCACAACTTTGTATGGGAATTTGATACATTGGGGATTTGGGGCAGCGCACTCTATGATGTAGCTGTAATAGATGAAAATAATATCTGGGCAGTAGGTGAAATAAAAACAGATGAACCGGATACAGCGCATAACCTGCCATATACCAAATACAACGCTGCCCATTGGGATGGGAATGAATGGGAATTGATTAATATTATTTCAAATGTAGAAAAAAAAGCAATATTTGCATTTGCCGAAGATGATATTTGGATTGCATCCACGCTGCCAATGCATTATGATGGCACTGATTGGTATATGTATACGCCACAGGATAATAATTATCCTTCTGGGTTAGGTTGGATCAACGCTATCTGGGGTACCTCCTCATCAAATATTTACTTTGTGGGAAGCAGCGGGGGAATTGTTCATTATGACGGAATCAACTTTACTGTGATGGAAAGCGGTACGGATATCAACCTTTTGGATATAACTGGCAGCGCAAATGGAGAAGAAATATTCGTATCCGGTTGGGATAACTATGATGGAAGGCATGGCAGCATTTTGATTGGATTGGAAGGAGGAGAATGGAATATCATTCTTGAATCTGATAGTTATTTAGGTAACCCTAATGAAGGTGATTATGGTCATTTAGAAGCGATTGACATATTTGGTGATACTCTATTTGTTTCTGCTGCAGAAGGTTTTATTAAAATGGATATTTCGACCGGAAATATCGTTTTTATTTCATCGATTGAAGCAAAGACCCAAGGTTTTACTATAAAAGGAATTACAGCGCAAAATAGTAATGATATTATGCTTTTTGGTGGTGGTGGACAAATAGTTCATTTTAACGGCGTATTTTGGAATTTAGATGAGCAAATAGCCACCAATCAAATGGGAGAGTATTATAATAAAGGTACTCTAAAAGACAATATTGTTTGTATGGCTGGTCAGATATCATGGATTGCAAAAATTGCTATAGGAAAAAGAAATGAATAAATAAACACTTAAGAAGACAAGCGGGGCTGATCCTGAAAATAAAAATACAGCCCCGCTAACTGTGCTTGATTAGATGCGAAGTTTGAGAATAAAACCCCGCTCAAGCTCTGTGAATTTACAAGAGGGTTAAGATAGGAGACAATCATGAGAATAAATCTGATGATAGCAGCGTTAACCTGTTTAACGATGATAGCGTATGCAGGTGAAACAGAGATGGAGCATAAACGCAGTCATTTCACAAAAACATGGTACTTGGGAAACAACCAATACAAAACGACAATATCAACGAAACCTATTCATTATTTTAATGAAATCGGAGAATTCCGAGAGATACCAGATGGAGCAGAAAGAGGTGAATTGATTCAATTGGCAAGAGAACAGGCGGAAATAAATAATGAAATAGATAATTTCTCATTTAGAGAGGATAGTTATAGTCTGTTTGAATATCAAGATATGGAAGTTGAAACATCATATGATTCGAATCTTGAACAATGGGTATATGATACTACTTATGTGGATTGTACCGGAATAGGATATTTTGAAGCTGGGCTTGTTGGTTACCAGATTATATCTTCGTCTCCTATCGGTGGAGGAGCATACGTAGATTATGAAAATTGGCGTACGGTTTTATCATGGAATCTATCTGATTTGGATTTCATACAGCCTTCAAACATATATGAAGTACTATTGAAAATAAAACACTTAGGCGTGTACATCGTAAATACCAATATTGATTATATTGTGGAAATAGGTACCATGGGAAACTACCAGGTAACTGATAACCCGGATTTAAACGATTATACCGCTGTAGGGAATGCAAATTATTTTGCCAGCATTAATGTACCACATGATTATACATCATGGGTTTATTCAAGTAGTTTTTCCTATACAAACGGAACCTTTTTTGATAGTATTCAGGCGTATATTGGAGAAAATCGTTTTACACTGGGCGTTAAGCATGATACTGAATCTTATAATATGAGCAACGAGTCGAACCATACGACCATAAATGAGAGTGAAATAACAGTATATTATACTCTTCCTCGTGTTACCCTGATAAATCAGCTTGAAGGAAACAATCAAAGCAATCTTGGGGATACATTAAGTTTAGATAATGTTTCTGGTGGACAGGACTTCCTAAATCAACCATCTGGATCTTCTGTTCCGGTAATGATCAGTGATAATTACAACATAAAAACTCATAAAGAATTACTCCAAAATGGTATTGATAGTGTTAAACATCATCATTGGGGGTTCAATGGTGTTTACACAATGTTTAATCCGAATTTTATCATGCGCGATGACTTTAACCAGTTGGATGCCTTGTTTATTGAGCAAAAAACAATCATGTTTTCTACTCCAGAAGAAACCCAAATGGAGATCCAAGACCCTTGGTATGTTCGGGAAGATGGTACTCAAACAGGTGTTGACTGGGTTGAAATAAACACTCAGACAGACCAATACAATGCGTTTCTGGGACAAGGCGGTGAAATTGAAAGTTTAACACCACCCTACTATACCCTCCAGGCCCAAACCGCCTATAACGACGGTCCGATTTGTTATGAGTTTGACCAATGGTCGGTAAATCCGGCAAATGGCGCAACATTTTCAGACATAACCAATTATTTGACACCGGTTATATACAATACACCGGGTGCAGTCATCACCGCCCATTACAGAACGACGAATGCACTAACAGGAAACATATCCGGCGGCGCATTGCCGGATGGTTACTATTTTTACGGAGATGTGGTTATAAACAGCTATACTTATGTTCCTTCCGGTTCGTTCTTTGGTGTTATGCCCGGAACTAATATTACAATTAACGACGGTGGCAGCGGTTTAAGGATATATGGAGATTTTGAAGCTGTAGGCACACCCCGGCAGCCCATAACCTTTACCGGCGATGGGGGTCTTGGTATTCAAATAAGCGGAGAAGGCAGTTCAGAGTTTAGGCACAGCCGGTTTGAAGGAATCATGGTGGAATCCCAGATAACCGAATTAGGCGAATGTGTTTTTGACCAATGCAGTTTTTCTTACAATAATAACATTGCCCTGTCGGCTTATGGTAGAGATAATAGTACGGAAATAAACAACTGTTCAATTACCAACAGCGCCTATGGAATGATTAGTGGTTTATACTCTACATTGAAGATTATGAACACTGACTTTCGCAATAATGATATTGGTATTTATTCATTGCTCAATGATGAGAGTGAAATAAGGTTTAATACGTTCACGAACAACGGAACAGGGTTGTTTACAACAGCCGGTTCAATACCATATTTGTGGAAAGAAAGTCCCGGGGAATGGCTCTGCGACAGGGAGAACAATGTATTTACCGGTAATAATACAGCAGTAATGGCAGAATTTAATTCTTTCCCTGTTCTAGGCTTCCATCCTGCTTATTTCAATAATGATTATGGTGTTTCCGGCTGGAACCGGTTTTACGATAATAACACAGATATTGTCAACAATAATGACTTCACCGTGTTTGCTGTTGGAAACAATTGGTATGCTCCCAACCCTCCGGGAGTGGTGGGGTGCAGTGAATCATCTCCTGATAATAATGTGGGGAACGTCCAATGGCAGCCTACGGTTTATGGCCTGGTAGGCAACAATGTAATATTTCCACCCGATGTTCCGGTATTAGCCCGTCAGGCTGAAGGTGAAGGTGATATTGCCAGAGCGCTTAGTCTCTATGACGATATGGTAATAAATAAAGAGAATGTATCGGCGGTTTATGGCGTGGCTCGTTGTTTATGGCAGCAGGGCGATGTACCGGGTATCTTAAATAAGATGGATCAGTATTCACAAATGTTTCCAAATTCTCCAATAGAAGAACAGAGTTTGTCTATTATGACGTCCTATAAACTGTATTTATCAGGGAGTATAAACCTCAATGAAGCATTACAGACTATTGACTATATTAAACTGAATTATCCCGATACAGAGTTAGATCCAAAGCTTTTGTTTGAACAGGCAAAGATTGAGGAGGATCTTCAAGGAAATGCAAAAATGATCGCCGGTTTTAGTGATAGAGGTTTACCGGAAAAAGCGAAACAGGCTTACACAACTCTGGCAGAAAAATATCCGGATACTCCTTATGGAATGCTTGCATCCATCATGATTGGAAAACAGGCAAAAGAAACAGCAGAAACAATCCCGGCGGTTTTTGCCCTGCATCCTGCTTTTCCCAACCCGTTTAATCCGGTAACAACTATAAAATATGATTTACCGAAAAGCAGTAGAATAGAACTTACTGTTTTTAATATCATGGGGCAGGAAATAATCACACTTGCCAACGGTTTTAGAGAAGCCGGTATTCATACAGTAACCTGGAACGGGATCAACAACCACAACGAGCCGGTAAGTTCGGGGATGTATTTAGTCCGCCTGGTAACTCCGGGTAGTGTTCAAACACAGAAACTTGTATTAATGAAATGACAATACGTGTTTAATAATGAGAGCGCCGTCATCAATGACCAAATACCTGATGGCGGCGCCGGTAAAATCTTTGTACAGAGCAGCCAGCATTTGTATGCTTTTACGCCTTATAATCCGGAAAAGGATAGTGATTGACGGTTGGTAGCTAATGTTTCAGTTTTAACATGTATAGAAGAACTATAAGCCAATTCTCGATACTCTGTTGTTCACTAATTCCCAATAATCGTTTTTTTCCTCTCGGATAAAAAACAAATTTCAATCCTATGTTTCCAATGACTCAATTTATCCCGAAAAATCCCTGGTGCATTTTCCCTAATTTCAAACACGAATATAATTAAACATAGTATCATAGTATAACAATATTATAAATTATATACGAATATAGTACACAATACGTATATAGTAAGCTTTACACATGAACGTCAGAATTAAAATGAGGAAGTGATGACAGCAAAGACAAAAGAAATCCAAATCCTGGAAACAGGAGAATTGCTTTTCAATAAATATGGAGTGAGACGTGTCACCGTTGAAGAAATTTGTCAAACAGCCGGCGTCAGTAAAATGACCTTCTACAAATATTTCCCAAACAAAGTAGATCTGGCAAAATGCATTATTCAAAATTTGACGGATGATGCTGAACAGCGTTTTAATAAAACGATGAGACTTGCAATCCCTTTTACTGAAAAAGTTCATTTAATCATTGAGCAAAAAATTGAAGACAATGAACGCATTGGTGAGGAATTCTACGGAGACCTGACGGGTTCCGTCCCTGAACTTTTGAACTTTTTACAGGGAATAGGTCGTCAAGCCTATAAACGAATGTTGGACATTTTTAAAGAAGCCCAGGAAAAGGGTGATATCAGGAAGGAAATACCCATGGAGTTTATCCTGTATTCTTTGAATTCTATTCTTGATAAAATAAATGATCCTCAGTTAGCCGGTATTTTCAAGGATCGCAAAGAAATGATTAAAATCATGGTTGAAAACTTTTTCTTTGGAATTGCTGAAAAACACACTGATGCTTAAGAACTTTGGAATTATTTTTATCATATTATCGGTAAGAATCCTTTTATCAACTCCTATTAATTTTGAAGGTCAGTCTTCCATTTCCGGGTTCAATAATCCGCTATATTCCCCACCGCGCTTTGAATATAGACTTCAATATATTCCAATTATCAGCCTGGAAAAACAATATGATAATTCTGGATTATTTGATGCAGAGTGGGCAATAGATTTTAATTATACCAGTTATGTTGATTCCCTTTCTATGACTAACTACAGAAGCTGGATAAGATATAAAAGTAAAGATATTGAAATCAGAGCTGGAATTCAAAAGCTTAATTTCGGTCCATCAAAATTGTTCCGGGCGCTGCAATGGTTTGACACGCTAAACCCAATTGACCCATTACAATTAACGCCCGGTATCAATGCGA
Source organism: uncultured Fidelibacterota bacterium (assembly GCA_913009735.1). Classification (GTDB taxonomy): domain Bacteria; phylum Fidelibacterota; class Marinisomatia; order Marinisomatales; family TCS55; genus JADFRD01. Next base: position 37,987 of record CAJVYU010000012.1, on the reverse strand, counting down.
TTCGATTCAGGAAAGAAATGAGTCAAACAAGTTATTATATGATGTGGATCATTCATAAGACCGATGAAATGATCAGTTTAGAGCCTCATCAGTCGAAAAAAGGATCCAGTGAATTTGGCGGTCGTTATCAAGTGCTGACAAAATATGGAGAAATTGCCGTTACCTCTCATTTCAGGTTTATTGAACCCGGGGTTGAAAAACTGCCCGAATTCCGGTTGGCTGTTGATGGATCGGTCGATATGGGTATCAATACCTGGTTTGAATCCGTATTCATTAAATCAAAAGGCGAACCCGGTTTTATTGATTTTCAGCAAATGACTACTGTTGGGGTTGATTATACATTTAACATCGGGAATGGGTTTTACGGTTCCTTTGAAGCCTATCGTTATCATTCTTCCGGAAGAAATATCTCCTCAAATACAATAGGAAAACTGGGCGTTTTATTTTCATATCCCTTGTCAATTTTTGACAATTTCACATCAATCTCATATTACGATTTGGAATTAAAAGAAAGTTTTCAATATGTCGCCTGGCAACGGGCCTATGACAATTGGACTTTAGACTCCGGACTATTTTTGTATCAATCGACTGTTGGTTATCAAATCATACTGACTTATTACCACTAGAAGGCTTTATAATGAACAATTCAATTATCATACAAATAAAAAATCTCAAAAAAGATTTTCCCATCGGAAAGGGTGTATTCACCGCTTTACAAAATATTAATATCAGTATTAAAGCGGGGGAATTCCTGGGGTTAATCGGCCCCAGCGGATCGGGAAAAACCACTTTATTGAATATTATTGGTTCTTTGGATATTAGAACAGAGGGAGAGGTGACCGTATTAGATAAAAATGTAAGCACCCTTTCACAAATTGAAGCCGCCAATTTAAGAAGTGTGTATCTTGGATTTATTTTTCAAACTTATAATTTGCTTCCTGTTTATACAGTATTTGAAAACGTAGAATTACCGTTATTACTATTGAAACAACCCCAGGCAGAGCGAAAAAAGGCAGTTGAAGATGCTCTTGAGTGGGTTGGATTAGAGGATAAAATTAATTCCAGACCGGCGCAATTATCCGGGGGTGAATGTCAACGCGTGTCCATTGCCAGGGCGATGGTGAAAAAACCGAAAATCGTATTAGCGGATGAACCCACAGCCAATCTGGACGCTGAAAACTCTCATCATATCTTGAAAACGATGGAATCTCTTAATTCAGAATTGAATACCACCTTTATTTTCGCAACTCACGATGAAAAAGTTATACAATATTTACAACGAAAAATAAGCTTGGTGGATGGTCAGGTTGTGAACGATGAAAAAGTCACCAACATTCCAATAGGGGGCTGATATGAAATTAGCGCTGAAATTAGCTTACCGTAATCTGGCCGGTGCCCCCTTAAGAACTTTCTTAAATGTGTTTGTGTTATCTCTGTCGTTCGTCATGATAATTTGGAATAAAGGATTATTAAGCGGATGGGACAAACAAGCACGGCGGGACACAATAAATTGGGAAATCGGCGGTGGTCAATATTGGCATGAAAATTATGACCCCTACGATCCCTTCACAATTGAAGATAGCCATACTGAACTTTCACAAGCAATTCTAAACGAGGAGAAACTAGGTTATGTGACTCCTATTTTGATCGCACAGGCCACCATGTATCCTCAAGGACGGATTCAGAATGTTCTTCTCAAAGGTATTAATCCTGAACAAACCATATTAGAACTGCCGTCTTCATATTTGAATATTGATATAGACGAAATACCGGTATGCATTGGAAAACGGACCGCAGAAGCAAATCACCTAAATGTTGGGGACTATTTCACTATCAGATGGCGGGACAAAAACGGAACTTTTGATGCCGCCGAAGCAAAAATAGTCCATATCTTCAAAACCAACGTTCCGGCAATAGATAATGGCATTTTGTGGATACCTCTTGAGACACTGCGAACCATGATGCAGATGCCGGACGAAGCTACCCTTTTAGTGACATCCCAGGAAAAAGAATCATTGGGAACGTTCAAGGGATGGATATTTAAAGATCATTATTACCTGCTTACTGCAATACGTGAAATGATTGAGATGAAATCAATTGGCGGTTCAATTTTTTATTTAATTCTATTATTGCTGGCTATGCTAGCCATATTCGATACGCAAGTATTGTCCATATTCCGCCGGCAAAAAGAAATCGGGACTCATATTGCTCTGGGAATGACTCAGAAACAAGTGGTGGGGTTATTTACGGTTGAAGGGGCAATGCACTCAGTATTAGCAGCGATTTTGGGGGCTGTGTATGGAATTCCCCTGCTGGGACTACAAGCTGTGAAGGGTTGGACAATGCCGGTGGGAACCGATGATTACGGTTTTACAATTGCTGATACTATTTATCCCGCTTACAGCCTGGCATTGGTTTTAGGAACAACCTTACTTATTCTGATAACGACAACAATTGTAAGCTATATCCCGGCAAGAAGGATATCTAAAATGAAACCAACCGATGCAATTCGAGGAAAAATACAATGATAAAGTTTCTTGTTAAGGGGTTAATGCGTGATAGACATCGAAGCTTATTTCCCATCATAATAGTAACAATTGGTGTATGGATTACTGTTTTTCTTCATGCTTGGATAACCGGTGTTTTTACAGACATGGTTGATTATTCCGCCAGATTCTCCACCGGTCATGTTAAAATCATGACTCGGGCGTATGCGGAAAATGCAGATCAGTCGCCAAACGATTTAGCCTTATTTGGTGTGGATGAAATCATTTCCAAATTGCAAAATACGTATCCTGATATGACCTGGGTGAAGCGCATTCAATTTGGGGGTTTGTTTGATATCCCAGATGAAAATGGCGATACGCGCTCTCAGGGACCCGTAATGGGAATGGGGGTGGATTTACTGTCGCCGGAAAGCCAGGAGATCGCTACTTTAAATATCGAAAAATCTCTCGTGCGGGGTCGCCTGCCAAGACAGCCCGGTGAAATATTGATCAGCGATGAATTGGCATATCGATTAGAAGCAGAAATAGGCACAGAAGGTACTTTATTAAGCTCAACGATGTATGGAAATATGACCATGTACAATTTCCATATCGTAGGAACGGTTAATTTTGGTGTAGCTGCAATGGACCGGGGCGCGCTCATTGCCGATATAACCGATGTTCAGGAAGCGCTGAATATGACCGATGCAGCCGGTGAAATATTGGGTTATTTTAAGCATAGGATTTATGATGACTTAAGAGCTCAAAATATTGTGGAAAATTTTAATTCTACTTATCAAAATATAGACAATGATTTTACCCCGGTTATGGGAACTTTGAAAGAAGTGGGTAATCTGGGAGAGTACCTGGATTATGCATCCAGTTTTTCCGGAATTATTATATCCATCTTTGTCATAATCATGTCAATCGTACTATGGAATGCAGGCTTATTAGGGGCCTTGAGACGATACGGCGAAATTGGAATCAGATTGGCTATTGGAGAACGGAAAGGGCACATTTACCGTTCAATGATTTATGAATCCATTTTCATTGGAATCGTAGGATCGGTTATTGGGACAGCATTGGGTTTGAGCGCCGGTTATTATTTACAGATCAAAGGACTGGATTTAAGTTCCTTGATGAAAAATGTGACCATGATGACTCCGGTCGTCTTCCGGGCATCCGTCACGACCGAAACCTATTATATTGGTTTTTTTCCCGGACTCTTGGCAACCATCATAGGGACAATGTTCGCAGGGATAGGAATTTTTAAACGTCAAACCGCTGAGTTATTCAAGGAGCTGGAAGCATGATGAAAATAATTATTTATGCTATCGTTCTCCCTATCATTCTTTTTGGGCAGAATATTACCGGAGATGAAATTTTAAGACAATTAGATAAAAACCGTTGGTCAAAAACAAGTATTGTTGTTTCAACGATGAAAATTAACGGAAAGAGAGGGACGCGCACTATTACATCAAAAACATGGATGAATAGTGAAGATCAATCATTCACCGAGTATTTATCGCCTGCAAGGCAAAAAGGAGTGAAGATGTTAAAACTGGGAGATAATCTATGGACGTACTCTCCGCAGGCTGACCGGACGATAAAAATTGCAGGACATATGTTAAGACAATCACTTATGGGTTCGGATTTATCCTACGAAGATATGATGGAAAACAATAAGCTTATAGAGGCATACAAGGCTACGGTTACCGGAGAAGAAATAATAAGCGGACGGGATTGTTACGTGCTGGAGTTATCCGCTGTTGAATCTAATCTCGCTTACCAAAAGCGTAAGTTGTATGTGGATAAAATAAGAATGGTTGTCATAAAGGAAGAGCGATTTGCGAAAAGTGGTAAATTGTTAAAAACAACCCTTACTGAAGAAGTGATGCAATTAGCAGGTCGCTGGATTCCCAAAAAAATGATTTTTAAGGATGTCTTATCGGAAGGAAGCGGGACTGAATTTATAATTGATGAAATTGAATTTGATGTGGAAATTCCTCAAACGGTTTTTTCAAAAGCATCCCTAAGAAAATAGATATTATTAGAAATTGGATCATAACAAGTCCTTATGTTGCCATTTTTCCGGGAGAAATTTGACACGGCGCTAGTGTTGTGTCAAGTATGTCGTGTGTAAAAAGTCGCAGGAATTTTTATCGATAACAAGGCGAATATTTTCAGCATAGCCGGTAGCTATGGTTAAGATATTCAACAAAGTTATCGGCTAAAATAACCAGACTTGGTTACGCCAATACATGGTTGACACGACACTAGGTTAATCAAGCACAACCAGTTCTTTGGTGGTTCTGTTCATAATCTCACAGCCCACCTCTTTTATGACAACATCATCTTCAATGCGAACGCCTCCCCAACCGGGTATATAGATTCCGGGCTCAATAGTAACAACATTATTCACTTCCAAGATTGATTTGCTCAATTGGCTTAAGCGCGGTTCGGTGTGTACATCGAGCCCCAGGCCGTGACCCGTACCGTGATTGTAATATTCCCCGTAACCTTGTTCGGCAATGAAGTCGCGGGTTACTTTATCCACCTCTTTGCAAGACACACCGGCTTTTGCTGTATCGCAACCGGCTTGCTGGGCATTTTTAACAATTCCATATATTTCCCGATGCTTTTCAGTGGCATCTCCCACGAGAGGAGTCCGTGTCATATCCGCATAATAACCTGCATATTTTGCAGCAGCATCGATGACGATAAAATCGCCTTTTTCAAAAGGACGGTTGCCGGGGACGGCATGTGGCAAAGCCCCATTTGGACCTCCGGCTACGATGGGTTCATACGCTTCCCCATCACTCTCCTGGCGATAGCGCATCACTAAATGATTTGCAATTTCTTTTTCCGTTGTCCCGGGTTTAAGCATCGGAAGAATTTCATCATAAATAACATCCGTTATTTCCACGGCAGTGCGAATGGCATCCAATTCTGACTGGTCTTTCACTGCCTGAAGATTCTCCAAAAGCATTGAGGTTGATTCCCATATAACATCTGGAAAAACGCTGGTTATTTTTTTGTACTGACTGACACTGACATGATCAGATTCAAAAGCCAGTTTCATTCCGTTTCTGATCAAATTATTCTTTTCAATAATAGATACATGTGTTCCAAAATCTATTAAGCATTCCATACCTTTAACCTGTTCATTCGCTTGCAAATCATAGCGCCCATCTGAAATAAAAAAAGATCCTTCGTTTGTTATCAGACACGATGCTGTGGAACCGGTAAATCCACATACGTAACGAATGCTGGTGAGATTAGTCAGTAAAATTCCATCCAGTTCCAATTTCCCCAATTGCTGCTTCAACCGATCTTGTCTGTTTAAAAAATTATTTTCGCTCATTTTAGATTTCCATTGATTCCTGAATGCTTTTTCGTTCTGTAGCTATGCGTTGATTATCTTCCCCTTTCTCTTCTAATATGTCCAGCACCTGAAGCGCCTGAAAATGCAAACCTTGATTTCGTAACACTGCAACCATTGTAAATGTGGCCAAGCGGGGGCTGATATCTATATTATCTATTTCTCTTTTAAGCGCTTTTGTTTTAACACTTTTTCTTTTTGATTTTGTGTCTGTTTTTTTTGAAGTGTCGCTAGCTCTTTCTGCTTTTGCTTTTTCGTTTCCAGGATCCCATTCTGCAATCAATTCCCATGTTTTTAAAACAGATGTTTCAGCCCGTTTTAATTCAATTTGAACATTAACCAATGCCAAGGCTGCCTGTAGATGAACTGTGCCATTTGTTAACGCTGATTTCAGCGATTTTTCAGCGTTGATATAATCTCCCAAAGCTTGTTGAGCTTTCCCTAAAATAAATAAACCATCGGCATTTTCCGGATGGTATCCTAACCCTATTTCACATACTTTGATTGTTCTTGCTATGTCACCGCTGATTAAATAATGATTGGCTAAAACAGGAAACAACACTGTGTCAAACTGTTCAGCAAAATGGAGTTCCAGGGCCGTGCGACTATTCAGGTCCATGGATCAGCGGCGGTTGGATTGTACCCAGTCTGTAATATAATCGATGGTTTCCTGAACGGGCGTTCCGGGCCCAAACAATTTACCGACGCCAATTTCAGCCAATGTCTCCATATCTTTTTTAGGAATAATCCCGCCACCGGTAAGAAGGACATCGTTCAATCCTTTTTCGTTCATCAGTTCTATGACTCTGGTAAAAATGGTCATATGGGCATTGTTGAGGCTGGATAAAGCAATGACATCCACATCTTCCTGCAAAGAAGCAGAAACAATCATTTCAGGTGTTTGTCGTAGTCCAAGATAAATGACTTCCATCCCGGCGTCGCGATAGGCCGACGCTAAAATTTTAATCCCCCGGTCGTGGCCATCCAATCCGGGCTTTGCCATGAGAATTCTGATTTTTCGTTTCATATTTTACAATACCTATAATAAGTTGGAAATTACAACTCTCTGTTCGTTGGATTCAGCCCAAATTACATTTGATATTTTCAATAAAGAATTTTGGAGGTCTCCTGACCTCCAAATCAAAGTCAGGAGACTTTGATAATCTTAATTATTGAAAATGTATATTCCAAAATCTAATTATCAGTTTCGATATTACACTTTCACTTTATTTTTTGCTATCCAGTATGATGGTCACCGGCCCATCATTCTCAATCTTTACTTTCATCATGGCTCCAAATTCTCCAGATTGAATAGGAATACCTTTGGATCCCAACCTCGTCATAAAATCTTCGTAAAGGGTCTTGCCTTTATCCGGTGGGGCAGCATTAATAAAACTTGGCTGGCGGCCTTTACGGGTATCCGCACACAACGTAAACTGGCTTATCACCAATGCGGATCCATTTACATCTTTAATAGATAGGTTCATTTTATCATTTTCATCATTAAAAATACGAAGCACGGAAATTTTATCGGCAAGAAATTGGCTATCCCCTTCATTATCATCATTCACAACGCCCAGCAGGATAACAAGACCTTCCTCTATCTGTCCAATGGTTTTATTTGCAACAGTTACAGCGCCGGCAGTGACTCGTTGCAGAACAGCAATCAATTAGATACCCAAACATTTTCTTTACCATAAACTTCTCGAAGCTTTTTTATAAATTCGCGGTTGGAGGAAACTCTCATGTTATGTGATAAAATCCTTTGTCCTTTTCCTTCTTTTGCTTCCACATGAAACATTAATCCACAATTACCATGATGTTGTTGTGCTAAAGAAAATATTGCATCCACATCATCCGGTTTCATCTGGTCAAATTCAATCCGGATGTTAACTTGCTTCGAAAAATAATCTCTTGCTTTTTCCAATGAAACAATTTCATCAGCAATGATTTTTAAGTCACTAAAATCAGATGTCTCCGTCGGTTTACCGCTAACAAATACAATTTCATCCTGATCCAACAAATCCTTGTATTTTTCGAAAATACTGCTGAAAACTAATACCTCTGCTTGTCCTCCCAGACATTCCAGTTTAAAAAATGCCATTTGGTTATTTTTCCGGTCAAAGTGCAGTTTGAAATCCTGAATACTGCCTCCCAAACGTACCTTATCTAATTTTAATTCCTCCATATTCTCACTGAAATCAAAATTGCTGAATTCCTCCAGATCTTCAGCGAATTTCAGCAAAGGATGTCCGGTTAAATAAAGACCTAATACTTCTTTTTCTCTTTGCAAGGACAAGGCATCTGTCCAATTTTCAGCCGTCACTAATTCAGGCACCATAGCATGCTGTCCATTGGATGCCGAAGCAAATAAATCCTCCTGATTACGATGGCGATTCTCCTGAATCTGCTGACCATATTTAAGTGCAATATCTATTGAAGCATATTTTTCTGCTCGTGTACCTTTCATACTGTCCATGGCACCGGACATAATCAGACTTTCCAATACTTTACGATTTACAGCCCGCAGATCCACTCTTGAAGTAAAATCGAACAATGAATCAAATGTTTTATCTTTATCTCGAGCTAATAAAATATGTTCCAGTGCCTTGGTTCCAACATTCTTGATGGCATTCAAACCATATGAAATTGTTTTTTCATTAACAGGTTTAAAATGGATGTCAGAAATATTTACATCCGGGGCATCGACTTTAATTTTGAGTTTCCGGCATTCATTAATCAGAATCACTACGCGATCGATATTGGACATTTCACTGGTGAGGTTTGCGGCCATGAATTCAGCGGCATAGTGAGTCTTTAGCCATGCCGTTTGGTAGGCAATATAGGCATAGGCAGTGGAATGGCTTTTATTAAATCCATATTCAGCAAATTTTTCAATAAGCGCATAAATCTTTTCGGATTCTTTACGGCTGATGTTATTTGCGACAGCACCATCAATAAATTTTAATTTTAATTCATCCATAAGCTCGCGAATTTTCTTTCCCATGGCCCGGCGCATTATATCTGCTTCAGCCAGTGAAAAGCCTGCAATCTCGTGAACTATCTGCATAACCTGTTCTTGGTAAACAATAATCCCGTATGTTTCTTTTAGGATATGTTCCATTGCGGGATGAAGATAGGTAATTTTTTTCTTTCCGTGTTTTCGTTTGATAAAATCGTCGATATTTTCCATGGGACCCGGACGGTAAAGGGCATTCATGGCAATCAGGTCTTCAAGCTGAGTGGGTTTCAACTTTTTTAAAAATTCACGCATACCGGAAGATTCAAATTGGAATACGCCGATGGTTATTCCTTTGGCAAATAACTTATACACTTTTGCGTCGTCCATGGGAATCTTGTTTATATCAACATTAACGTTTTTTTCTTTCAATAATTTTAATGCATGATCAATGACGGTCAAGTTCCGCAAGCCCAGGAAATCCATTTTCAATAACCCCAGGTCTTCCAAACCTTTCATATCATACTGGGATGTTATTTCACCGGTATTGGTTTTGAAAAGAGGTGTATAATCGGTCAACTCTCCCGGGGTGATTACAACCCCGGCGGCATGAGTAGACGCATGACGGTTCATCCCTTCCAGGGTAAAAGCGTGACCAATGAGCTCTTTATATTTACCGTCAGCAGCTTCGCGCAGGCCGGGACTCTGCGCCAATGCCTGTTTTAATGTTACAAAAGGGCCCGTAGGAATCATTTTCGCAATTTTATCCACTTCACCAAATGAAAATCCGAGGACACGGCCAACATCCCGAATGGCTTGACGGGCTTTCATTTTTCCAAATGTAATGATCTGGGTAACAGAATTTTCACCATATTGTTTTTTAATATAATCAATGACTTCACCGCGGCGCTCGATACAAAAATCAATATCAATATCCGGAAGACTGATTCGTTCCGGATTTAAAAACCGCTCGAAAAGCAGTTCGTGTTTTAATGGATCTATGGTTGTTATATCAAGAGCGTAAGACACTAAACTGCCTGCGGCAGAACCGCGACCGGGACCAACGGGAATACTATTGTCTTTTGCATATTTTACAAAATCCCTGGTAATAAGAAAATACCCGGCAAAGCCCATTTTCTTGATTACCTTTAACTCATGGGTTAATCTTTCCCGGAGTTCCGGGGTAATACCTCCGTAAATATTCCGCACTCCATCTTCACATAAGCGCTGAAGATATTCATCCGGACTAAAAGATGAGGCATCTTCGGGAATGGGAAAAGAAGGTAAATGATATTCTCCCATGGGTAATTCCACGTCTATACTGTCTGCTATTTTGCGCGTATTTTCCAGCGCTTCAGGATAATCTTTAAATAGTTTATACATGTCATCTTGCGATTTGAAATAAAATTCAGGCGTCGCATAGCGCAGGCGGTTCGGATCATCTCTCTCTTTACCTGTCCCCAGGCAAATATGAATATCATGTGCTTCCCAGTGAGCGTGCTTCGCGTAGTGAGCATCATTTGTGGCAACAAGCGGTAAGTCCAGTTCTTTCGCCAATTTGGTAATTAGTTCAATATTTCGGACTTCATCATCAATGCCGTGATTTTGGATTTCTAAATAGTATCTTCCGGGAAACATTTCCGCATATTCCAAAGCGGTGGACTTAGCGCCTTCCCAGTCTCCGTTTACCAGTTTTTCGGGCACTTCTCCTTTTAAACATCCGGAAGAACATATTAATCCTTCGCTGTATTCTTTAAGCAATTCTTTATCTATCCGTGGACGATAATAAAACCCTTCCAGATAACCGAACGTCACCAATTTCATCAAATTACGGTAACCGGTAAAATTTTGTGCGAGAAGAATGAGATGATTGTTACCCCAACCTCCTTCAGCCCGCGGTTTCTTATCGAAACGGCTCCCATGAGCCACGTAGATTTCACATCCGATAATAGGTTTAACACCCTTTTTCTTCGCTGTCTTATAATAAGGGACGGCACTGAACATATTGCCATGTTCTGTGAGCGCCACAGAATCCATCCCCAGATCATCAACGGTATTCACCAGCGTCTGGACGGTTTGGGCGCCGTCTAAGAGACTGTAGTCTGAATGGTTGTGTAAATGGACGAAATCAACTGACATAATTATCTATAAAAAAGGCCATTAATCCTGCAATTGTACTGAATTTTAATACCCCGGAAAATCGTTTTGCCTGTTCAATTTCAGGCGATTTCAGAAACGAAAATACGATCATTGCCAATGGTATTTCCACACCTAAAACAAGAATAATCAAATATGGGAGTCCATAATATCCCTTAAAAAAAGGAACCAGCGAACCCAGCCCGATGATGAATGCCGCGGCGATGGCAACGTAACCTGATTTATGCATTCCAAATTTTACAGGAAATGTATTCAATCCGGCTTTTGTATCTCCTTCAATGTCCGCCATATCTTTTACCAGTTCCCGGACAAAGGTGAGTCCAAACGCCAGCAAAGCCGGTATAACCATTGGTCCCATACGATTAAATGCCGCTCCGGCAAAAATAAATGCCAGTCCTAAAATGAAAGCCACGGTTGCATTTCCGAGTAATGGTGTCCCTTTCAGGCTTTTGCTGTAAATAATCATAATGGGCATAGAAACTCCGATTGCAATGATGCGGGCAATTATTGGTAACCCAAAAGCAAATACACTGCCAATCCCAAAAAAAATAATTGCCATGGACATGGCTGTGTTAATTTCTACATGCCCCGTGACCAAAGGCCTTTTAGGTTGATTTACTACATCCGTTTTATAATCTTTCACATCATTGTATGCATTGGCAGCGGCATTGTAAAACACAACAACACAAATGGTTATTAACAATGTTTGTATTTCATACAAACTATTCATGATGCCGGCACTAACGACTATGGCAAACGCTCCGGTTAAAAGATTCAACGGGCGTAATAACTTGATATGCCACCAGAGCGATTTCATTGGACTTGTACTTTTAATACCCGGTTATCTCCATTAAAATCAGCAATGAATTCCAATTGACTAAAATTATTTGTCCGAAAATAATCAGCCGCTTTTTGAGGATGATCTCCCAGTCCAACTTCCACAATTAACCAACCTCCGGAAAAAACCCATTTCTCGGCATATTTTGCTAAATGTCTATAAAATGTGAGACCATCATGATGATCTGTAAGCGCTTGTACAGGTTCATTGTCTCGAACTATTGCCATGAGAGAATCCATTTCATCTTCAGGAATATACGGCGGGTTCATAAGTAATCCATTGTAGATCGGTCGCGGGGGATAATCGTTTAGAAAGTCAGATTGCACGAATGTTACATTGGATAATTTGTTCAACGCTGCATTTTCCCCGGCAATGGCTAGGGATGTTAATGAAATATCCTGTCCTTTAACATCCGCATGCGGCAATTCGGCTGCAACGGATATGGCAATGCATCCTGATCCGGTACCAATATCTATCAATCGCGGATGATCCAATTCTTGAAATGTATAAATGGCTACATCAACCAAGCGTTCTGTTTCCTGTCTGGGGATCAATACATCTTTGGTTACGTTAAATCGTCTTCCGTAAAATTCTGTCCAGCCGGCAATATATTGTGCCGGCTCGTTGGCAGAGCGTCTTTTAATCCATTGTTCAAATTTTTCAGCTGATTCTTTTGATATTTCTGAATGGTATAACTGAAGTTCTGAAAGATTACAATTGAGCATCGCCGATAAAAGCCATTTGGCTTCTTGCCTTGGATCATCAATAATAGACGACAGTTGATCCGCTGACCAATCCAGCCAGTTTTTGATTTGATTGTCTGTGGGAACCGGGGTCATCAGTCCCCAGCCAATAGCTCCTGCTGTTCCGCAAGTTTTAATTGTTCAATCAATTCCATCATGTTTCCATTCAGTACATCTTCCAAATTATATGCCGTATAATTGATTCGATGATCCGTAATGCGTCCTTGAGAATAATTATATGTGCGGATTTTTGCAGAGCGGTCACCTGTTGACACCATAGATTTGCGGACATCGGCCCGTTCTTGAGCCAACCGTCCTTGTTCTTGTGCCAATAATCTTGAGCGTAGCACTTTCATGGCTAATAAGCGGTTTTGATGCTGGGATTTTTCATCCTGGCATGATACGACCAAACCCGATGGGAGATGGGTAATGCGTATGGCAGATTCTGTTTTATTTACATGCTGACCCCCTGCACCACTGGCTCGGAAAGTATCAATTTTTAAGTCATTTTCATTGATATCTATTTCTGCTTCTTCAGCTTCAGGCAGGACAGCTACTGTTGCAGCCGATGTATGAACGCGGCCCCCGGCTTCGGTTTTGGGAACGCGCTGGACACGATGGACACCACTTTCATATTTCATTAATCCAAAAGCGCCCTTACCCGCCATGGAAAAAATGATTTCCTTATAACCGCCAATACCTGTTTCGTTTACATTCATTACTTCGCTCACCCAATTGTTCCGTTCTGCAAAATGGATATACATGCGATATAAGTCAGCTGCAAATAACGCTGCTTCCTCACCGCCTGTTCCTGCACGGATTTCAACAATGGTGTTTTTATCATCATTCGGGTCTTTTGGCAAAAGCAGAACCTTTAATCCAGCTTCCAGTGTGTTTTTTTGTTCTTTTAAATCAGCCAATTCTTCCTGTACAATTTCTTTCAAATCAGCATCGTCACCCGCGAGAATTTCTTCATCGTCTTCAATTTGTTGATAAACAGATAAATATTTCCTTCCTTTTTCCACTATATCGGCTAATTGGCTATGTTCCCGGGCTGTTTCTTTTAACTTGTCCTGATTATTCATTACCGAAGGTTCCGTTAACAACTGGTTCAATTCATCATATCGAGCTATGATTGTTTTGATTTTATCTTTCATCAGATAGCTTCTGCCGTGTATTTTTTTCCCGTCATCTCATCATACTTATCACCAAAGGCATTTTTTAAAGCAGTTATAGCCACATCAACCATTTCATCGTCCGGCGGTTGAGTGGTAATGCGTTGCAACCACAGACCGGGGGTTCTCAAGGCACGAAAGAATAGGTTTTTATCTTTTTTGGCTGTGATCTTAATGATTTCATAGGATATCCCCGCCACCAAAGGTATTAAGGGTAAATGAAATGCAATACGATACAAAATAGTTATTTTACCAAGTATAGCTATTATAATTGTATCAATAAGGGCAAAAACAAGAATTGCTGACAACAATACAATGAATAAAAAACTGGTTCCGCAACGGGGATGATGAGTCGGAAATGACTGAGCGTTTTCTATATTAACAGTTTTTCCTGATTCAAAATTAAACACAACACGATGTTCTGCTCCATGATAACAGAAAAGACGCTTAATATCTTTCATCATGGAAATGGCTAATAAATATAGTATGAAAAACGAGATCCGGAAACATCCTGCAACCAAGTTAAAAAACAGTGCTTCCCGTTCAATATCCAACAACCAGGTTGTAATCCATAGGGGAGCTACGATAAACATAATTATAGCTAGACCAATGGCAAATAACATTGAAAAGAAATTTGTCAGTTTTCCCGGGGGGTTCTCTGCTTCTTCCGGCATGGCTATATCTACTGACCATTGTAACGTAGACATACCCATTTTCATGGATTCAAATAAGGCCATTATGCCGCGGAGTATAGGTTTTTTCCAAAAAGCAGATGATTCCACTCGCGACGTAAAACCATGTTTATCTATATGTATATTCCCTTCAGGATCGCGCACAGCAGTTGCATACGCTCCCGGTACGCGCATCATGACCCCTTCTATAACGGCTTGACCACCAACAAGAATGGACGGTTTCATTAATGTTAATAATGCGAATCCTTTGATAAACTTTATGTGTGAAGAAAAAAGACTTAAACTTTTTAACTTGTCCGCCGCGAGTCCGACGAAGGCGCAGCGTAGTCGGGCAGGAACGCGGGTGAGTTTGTGCATTAAGTTTTTCAAGGGGTTCTCAAATGTTTCATGGGCAAAAAAATGGCTCCATCCAGATAAACCTGTATGTGGAGCCATGATATTTAAATAGTTAGTTACTGGGCGGTTTTTGCATATTTCGCTTTAAACTTTTCAATACGTCCGGCTGTGTCTACCAATTTCTGCTTTCCTGAAAAGAAAGGATGGCAAACAGAGCAGATATCAATGCGCTGGTCACCCAAAGCGCTATACACTTCAAATGAATGACCGCAAGCACATGTTACTTTGCCAAGTTTATATTCGGGATGGATTCCCTGTTTCATAATAAAACTCCTTTAATCCAATTGTTTTAATGCATTCGCCACTTTGGATATTCCTTTTCTAATTGTATCCCTATCTGTGGCGCACGAAAATCTTATATGCCCTGGCGCACCAAAACCATCCCCAGGTACTGTTACTACAGATTCTGAATTTAATATATAGTCACTCATATCGAAAGAATCCTGAATTGTTTTCCCGTTGGCACTTTTTCCTATATAATAAGAAAAATCGGGGAAGGTATAAAATGCTCCTCCGGGCACCGCACACGTTATATTCGGGATTTCATTCAACAAGCCGACCATCAAATCACGGCGTTTTCTAAATTTCATCCTCATTTCTTCCACGGGCTGTTGATCCCCTGTTAGCGCTGCAATCGCTGCCCGTTGACCAATGGAATTAGCGCAGGATGTAGCCTGCCCCTGAATCTTGCTCATAGCCTTAATAATCGCCACATCTCCTGCAGCGTAGCCAATCCGCCAACCGGTCATAGCATATGTTTTCGAAAGACTCATACACGTGATCACTCTTGCGCCAATGTTATGATTACGGTTCAGTTTTTCAGCGCTGACAAATTCTCCGTCAAAAATCAGGCGTTCATAACATTCATCGGAAATGACAGTCCAATTACGTTTTACTGCATATTTCAATAACTTAATTAATGCTTCGGAGCTCCAGACTCCCCCTGTTGGATTTGAGGGGGAATTAACAATAACACCTTTAATATTTTCCGTTGTTTTCTTTTCCAAATCATCAAAATCTGCTTCAAACTGCTTATGGGAAAGCGTGTTAACAATAATAGGCTCAGCATCCGCCAATCGTACAAATTCTGGAAAGGATACCCAATAAGGTGCGAAAACCACCACTTCATCCCCCTGGTCAAAAAGAACTTGGCAAGCATTATACAAACTTTGCTTTTCGCCATTAGAAACCAGTATTTCACTTGGTGTATAATCTATCCCGTTTTCACGTTTTAGTTTATCACAAATGGCTTGCCGCAGTTCTATCATACCGGAACCTGCTGTATATTTTGTATACCCTTCATCCATTGCCACTTTCCCGGCGGCAATGATATGTTCCGGTGTATTGAAATCAGGTTCGCCAACACTAAAATTGATGACGCTAATACCCTGAGAGCGCATCTCTGCAGCTCTGGAAGCCATTTCAAGGGTAAACGAAGGCTTTACCCGCGCAACGCGGTTTGCAAACTGAACAGTATGGGATTTCATTTATAATTTATGCTGTTTTTTATGAAACTCAGGACTGTTGAACTTTGCATCTTCAGGAGCAACATCCTCCGATACATCTATTTCAGAAAATGAATCCTCTAGTTCTATCTCAAATTCTTCAGTAAGCACTTTTTTACTGCTTTTCCTGACAGGTTTTTTCCTTGGCTTTTTTTCCGGCTTTTTTTCTGATTTCTTGTCAGATTTCTTGTCAGGCTTTTTTTCCGGCTTTTTTTCTATCGTTTCTTTTTTGACTCTATTTCGCCTTGGTTTCGGAACATCTTTCATAGAAACACCTTCAAGCTCTGATTCTGCAAAGGCCATTTTTTCTTCGATATCTTTTTCTTCCATTTTATCATCCAACTCATCCAGATCGAATTGAAATGATTTAGGATTAAACATACCATATAACGCACCATAACCGCGCGTAATTCCATTCCCGATACCCATATAATTCGGAAGAAGAAAGTTCGTCCGGAATTCACCTGAGAAGGCTCCCCAAAAGCGTTCATCAACCGGCTTGGGGAACATGGATGTTAAGTTCACTTTTGTAAAGATTTTATCGTTGAGCTCAACGCCCATCTCGCGGGCTAAAAACACAATGTTTTGACCCAAAAGTCGATTCAAGAAGGCTAATCGTTCTATATTATTCAAGAATCGATAACGACTACCCGTTGTTTGGTTTAATGCCACCCAAGGGGTCAGAAAACGATATCTGACCAACCTGTCAACCTGTCTGAAATGGTCTGCGTTGGTGGTTACTTCGGTATCAAATACCTGAAATGTAATATTACCAAAATCCAAAATGTCGAGCCTGTCAGCTATCTCAATAACAGGATCCACTCCTTCATGAATTCCAATAATATATATTTGTTCATTCAGGATTTTTACTTGCACCCGGGGATAAAGGAACTGGTCCCGGTATGTTCCATCCATCATTGATATCACTTCCAAATCAGGATATTGGCGCATAAAAACACCTTTAACCTGATATGGGGTTTTTCTAACCGGTTTATCCGTTAACACACGGACTGTAACCGTGCGCACCTCACTGTTACTATATTCCATTTTTACACCTTATTAATCTAATTATAATAAAAGGGCTACACCTTTAAAGGTAAAGTTACATTTATTGACTCATTGTTTCCATAAATTCTTCATTGCTTTTGGTCCGCTTCATTCTCGTAAGCATAAATTCCATCGCTTCAATAACGTTCATCTCGTTCAGAAGTTTCCTTAATATCCACATTCTTCCAAGCGTTTTTTTATCTAATAGCAATTCTTCTTTTCTTGTTCCAGAACGTATGATGTCGAATGAAGGATAAATACGGCGGTCGCTTAAACGACGATCTAAAACAAGCTCCATATTACCCGTTCCTTTAAACTCTTCAAAAATCACTTCATCCATTCTGCTTCCAGTCTCAATCAATGCGGTAGCAATAATAGATAAGCTACCGCTTTCTTCAGTATTTCTTGCTGCACCAAAAAATTGTTTTGGTTTTTTTAATGCATTTGAATCTACGCCTCCTGATAATATTTTACCACTATGAGGAATAACTGCATTATGGGCCCGGCCGAGGCGTGTAAGACTGTCAAGTAAAATAACGACATCATGACCATACTCTACCATGCGCCTGGCTTTCTGCAACACCATATCTGCAACGGCCACATGACGTTCCGGCGGCTCATCAAACGTTGAACTCACCACTTCAGCTTCTACTTGCTGTTTCATATCTGTTACTTCTTCCGGGCGTTCGTCGATTAATAGGATTATTAATTTGACTTCCGGATGATTTTTCAACAAAGAATTGGCAATCTTTTGCAGCAGAACTGTTTTTCCTGTTTTCGGCTGAGCCACAATTAATCCGCGTTGCCCTTTTCCAATAGGTGAAATTAAATCCATAATACGTGTTGATAAATTTTTTGGCTCTGTTTCGAGATTAAATTTTTCATCGGGATATTTAGGCGTTAAATTATCAAACAGAATTCCTTTTTTTACTTGATCCGGCGATTCATCATTTACTGTTTCCAGTTTTAATAGTGCATAGAATCGTTCTTTATCCTTCGGTTTACGTATTTGGCCATAAACGGAGTGTCCGGTTTTCAAACCGAAACGCTTAATCTGCGACGGGCTTACATAAATATCATCCTGACCCGGTAAATAATTAAAATCAGGGCTTCGCAAAAAACCATATCCCTCGTTTAATACTTCAAGAACACCCCTGGCGTGCAATACGCCTTCTTTCTCGTTTTGTGCTTCGAGAACTTTAATGATTAATCCCTGCTTATTCATGCCGGATGAACCCTGAATTTTTAAATCTTGGGCCATTTTTACCAGCTCTTTTATATTTAGAGATTGTAGTTGATTAATATCCATATATAAATAACTCCAATTGAATTATGATAGTATATTATTTAATGTAATTTTCTTTTTGAAATATATCCCTGCGGGAGCAGGCTTCTAGAAAGAGCGAAATTACTCTAAATCTGCCCCCTGTCAAAGGAAAAATGAAATTGCTTAAATATTTGCTCTGCGATATAATGTGAGCCAAAAATCAACCCCGGGTTATCTTTATTGACCAAAGAAACAAAGTCGCTTAAGCGACTAATTGGTTGAGCATTAATATTATATTCTTTTAAGAGACCGCTCAAATCAACCGCTCGCATTAGGAGATCATTTTCATGGTCAAAAGTCAGAATAGTTTCAAAATGTCCTTTTATTGATTTAGCGATCGAACATAATTCTTTATCTTTTTTTAATGCAAATAAACCAATCGGTTTTGTATTGAAAATAGAGCTTATTGTCTTAAGTGTACAATGGACACTATCCGCATTATGCGCCACATCATAGATAATGGAATTATTTGAAGTTAATACCTGAAAACGTCCGGGCCAGAGTGTCCTTTTCAAACCTTTGTTTACCAGGCTTCTTGTTATATGATGGATCAGTAATCTTGCCGCAGCAACCCCTAAAGAAGCATTAACGGCTTGATGGGCGCCTATTAATGATGTTGTAAATATTTTGTTACACCATGTAAATGTTGTTCCCTCTAATGAAACTTCGCAGTGATCCGGTTCCTTAACAAATTGGATCTCTGTCCCGACAAACCTTGCTTTTTCTTTAAAAACAGATTGAACTGATTCCGATTGGCTGCAACTTATCACTGGAATTCCCTTTTTAATAATTCCAGCTTTTTCATGAGCAATTATTTTTATGTCATCTCCCAATATTTCTCGATGATCCACACTCACTTTTGTGATAACTGAAATTTCAGGATTAATCACATTTGTTGAATCCAGGCGCCCGCCCAGACCGGTTTCAATAACAGCATAATCAACTTTTTGGTTATTAAAATACCAAAGCGCCATGGCCGTGGTTGTTTCAAAAAATGTACTTTCAATCGTTTTAACATCATCAAAAAATAAGTCCATAAACTTCACAATAGCGGCATCAGAAATTGGGACACCGTTTACCCGGATACGCTCATTGAAACGAATTAAATGGGGTGAGGTATATAAGCCGACGTTCAACCCGGCTTCCCGTAAAATTGAAAAAATCATCGCGCATGAAGACCCCTTTCCATTCGTCCCCGCTACATGGATAAACTTTAATTTTCTGTGGGGGTTACCGCATGCGTCTAAAAGCCTTTCTGTATGTTCAAGCCCTGTTTTGATTCCAAGGCGTTGCAGCTTATATAATTCTTTTAGGATTTGCTGGAAATCAGAATGCATGAACTGTTTGGACATTGTCTAAAGATGAGCCCAAAAAGCGTTTGCCAACCGTTTCAAACCGCATGGGAATGTCCGTTACATAACATGTTAATAATCCCTTTTGGCTACCGTTGTTTAATAGATTTAATGTTGAAAGTTGTGCCTGCACTTTTCTTGCAACTGCTTCTGCTGAATCGATTAAAATCGTTTTTTCATTCACTTGATTAGTTATAACATTTTTTAACAATGGATAATGAGTACACCCAAGAATCAGTGTATCAATTTTTTTTTCATTTAACGGTGTCAAATAGTGAGCGGCTATTTTTTCGACTACATCTCCCTCTAACCAGCCCTCTTCTGCCAACGGAACAAATAATGGGCAGGCTTGTGTGCTTATGATAATACTTTTGTCAATATCATATATTGCATTTTCATATGCGCCGGAGTTTACCGTAGCCACGGTTCCAATCATGCCTATATGTTTATTTAGAGTCACTTTTATCGCCTCCCCCGCACCTGGATTTATAACACCTGAAACAGGGACAGAGACGTTTTTTGTTAATGTATCCAAAGCCAATGCGGAAGCCGTATTGCACGCCACTACTATTATTTTTACATCGTTTTTTATCAAGAAACCTGAGATTTCGCTTGAGTATTCAATAATTAATTCTTTACTCTTATTACCGTAAGGGACCCGGGCTGTATCGCCAAAATAAATAATAGATTCACTTGGCAGTAATTTCTGTAACGCTTGTACGACCGTTAAGCCGCCCAAACCGGAATCAAACACACCTATGGGGCTTGTATCTGACATTATCCTTCCGCCAATAATTCTTCTCGAATGATTCGGAATTTTATAATTGCGTTGAAAATTCCCTGTGCAATTTTTTGACGATATGCGGATTGTTTCATTCGGGCTTCTTCAGTTGGGTTTGAGAGAAAACCTGTTTCAATGAGAACGTTGGGCATGCTTGCTCCAATCAATACAACAAATCCTGCTTGTTTAATGCCCCGGTTTGGACTGTTCAGTTTTTTGCTTAATTCTTCTTGGATCAGTGCCGCAAATTCTTCACTTTCTTTCATAAACATGGATTGCGCCATGGTTGCCATTATTAGATTTTCACCTGTCAATTCATTATATTTCTGACCGCCGAGTTCTTCCATTTTGATTACTGCATTTTCACGATGTGCTAATTCGATGGCATCGTCTGATTTCCCCGGTCTTAATAAGTACGTTTCAAATCCTTTTGCCGTACGATTGGGATTGCTATTACAATGTATACTAACGAACATTTTTCCATTGTTTTCATTCGCAATTTTTGTACGTTTCCATAAAGGAATAAAAACATCTTCTTCCCGGGTATATACCACATTAATATTGGTTCTCTTTTCCAGAAGAAGGCCCAAACGTTTGGTTATATCCAATACAATATCTTTCTCCCTTGTTCCTTTTTTCCCAACTGTTCCGCCGTCTTTCCCTCCGTGTCCCGCGTCTAATACAACTGTGTTCAGTTGCCATCTTTCCCGTAATGCTCTGACGCGATCTGCGCTTTTATTAAAAGGGGTGCGTAATGTTACTACAATCGTATTAGGGTCAGGACTTTGAAACACTTCATGCCCAATAATATCCGATCGTAAACGAAAAGCTATTTGTGCAGATTCAGCAAATTGATGAGCAGCCACTTTTGCCACTACGCCTCTGGTAACAACTTTTTTAATTCGAGTTGTATCCACCAGTCCGTCCTGAATGGTTAAATAAAACCATCCATTGTCATGAACAAACGAGCTGATATGACCTTCGTCAAAATGTTGTTTTGTATAAAGTGTCAAAATAGTCCCATTTGATTTCTGGTCAATTTCCAAATTGGTTATATTGAAATTAACGACATTAATATCCAGTCTTCTCTTTTTTGGGTCATAAGACAATCCCGGCAACACCGTTTTTTTAAGAATATTAAAAAAGGGTACCGTTGGCAAGAATATATCACCATCTTTATCGCGTGCGTAAACCGGCATATGATATACTTCTTCATCTACTAAAACATAGCTGGTATTGCTAGAAATTTTTATGCGTGTATCAGAAAAATAAAGCACCATTTTCTTTCTATCATAATTAATATATGGCTGTCGGGATGTTAAAATTTCCGACAGATTTTTTGCCGAGATAAAAGATGCATTATTATCTAAAATTTGTAACTCAGATTCTTTTTCATTTACACTATTGTATACAGTGATAGATGCATTCATCCACGATGAACAAAAAAGAACGATTAACAAACGATAAAGAATAATGTTACCACGAATCATAAGCGGGAAGTTATTCTTATAAAACTAACCTCTGCAATGATCCTCTATAGATTTATTTGGATTGCTAACGCACCGGTTTTGTGTGTAGTTCCTTGAAATTTGAATGAAGGCCATTTAATTCTATATCTTACAAAAATACGATATTTGTCTCGTTGCAATAGTTGGATTCTAGCGCCAAATTGTTGACCTCGTTGACTAACAGAAACGCTGTTCATTTCTCCAGGTAGATTCAGTCCCCAAAAATAGATTCTACCTTTATAATCGCTGACGTTGGCCACAATCCAACTGACTGTTAACACAATATTATTTTCCTTGAATAATATTCTTGTTTCAGTACCGTATCCATAGGATTCATTTTTATTAAACGAAGCTGTATTTATTTGCCATCGGATATTTAATTGGTTATTAATGTTGTATTGATATTGCAATTTTATTGTTCTTCGATTGTTTTCAGATGTAATTATATTTTTTGTAAAAGCTGCTTTATTTGTTGTTTGTGAATTATGTTTAAACTGTATCATTAATCGATGAGCCGAGTTAAACCATTGCCAGCGAAGACCGTTTTCCTGATTGATTAAACGATATGGAGTATTATTACCTTCTTCAACTTTTTGAGCGATATCGCTATATAATGCAATAGCATGCTTCTGTATTTTTACCTGAATATTTTGAAAAACACCCTTTTCCCCGTCATTAAACCCCCGCCATTCAGAAAAAGGTTGTGAACGGTAGGATCTAAAATGTTGAGGATATGAACGGATTGTGATCAAATATTTAATTCTATCTAATCGAAATATCACACCTGAAATAAAGGATAAGCGTCGATTGTTATGCATAGCGCTCTCACCAAACCACTGCCAATTTTGCCATTTACCTGTTGTAAAAATGGATGCTGCAGAACTAGATATCGTTGTCTCGTTTCTCTCAACAACGCGCTGATGGTTCAAAATTATGCCAAAATGATTTCCAAAATAATCGTTGCTCCATAAAAAAGTAGCTGAACGCTCGTTTAAATTGTTTTTATCATTTAAATCATTTTCTGTTACATGCAAGCCCGTTTCATCAATATTGACTATACCGTCTTCAATTTTTCCATCTTGTAATGTATTGCCAAATGACACCGTCATCGTTCCATAAGAGGAGTTCCATTGAACCCCAAGACCTTTTGTGCTCCAGTATTCATTACTTGATCTATAAGGTTTCAACCCTTTCCCTTTTCTGGTTAGAACATTGATTGTTTCAAATCCTTTATAAGCCGGAGTGGATTTCCAGGTTATTAAACCATAACCGCCTTCCAACTGATAATCGCCCACAATCCATTGTGCGGAGTTTATATTTCCCTGAATACTAAATACGGCATGGTCTAATATGTTTTGCTCACCCGGATCTTTTTCAAAGAGCAAATTAAAATGATAATCGCGAAATGAAACAGACAATAGCAAATCATGTCGAATACCATTAGTTATTGTAATTTTTTCCCTGGCGGATGCATTAATTGTCGGCTCATCAATGATGTTGATATTCAGTATTAATCTTTTCAGCGATATGGAAATTTGATCATTTTTCTTCAAATCGTTTAATGTATGTACCTGATTTAATATTTCCTGATCCTCGGAGGAGATAATTGAAATATTTGATAGAATTGTAATGGCATTTTTTATAGTGTGATCCTCATTCATTAAACTATTTAAATAAATAATATCTTCCTCGGGTATAACGGCTTCAGAGTCATAGCCGAGTTGGTTTAGGATTTCTTCTGTTGAATTTACCGGGTCAGCGGAGGGTAATCCCCACGCCCATGTAATGAGAGATATCCAAATAACTGTGCGTTGAAAAGGCATAATTAATTTTCATTTTTTTAAAGGCGACATTAAATCCTAGCGTTAATTGACCGGGCGATGATGCATGGCCGGTAAAAATGCCGAACCATGGCATTAACATAAACTGACCACCAAATTTTATCCGGCTTTCATGTAATGTTTCTTGTTCCCATTCGATAACCAAATTGAGTTTTTCTGATGGGTCATACAACAGCCCCGAAGAAATAACCTGCGGTAATAATTCATTTGATTGCCCAATGGTTGGCGCATTTATATTTTTCAAACTTCCAAACCAGTTGATATTTTCATTTAAACCGGCTCGCCAACCAAGATTAATCCCCACGCTTCTGTCTTGACCATAATGTTTGATTTTCAGATCATATACCATTATTGATGCGCCCAGAACCAATCTCTTCTTGATTTGTTTTCCCGTTACAAACCCCCAAATGGTTTCACTATATAGTTTATCACCGATAATACTGGCTCCCGCAGATAAATACCAATTATTCAATGACCCCGCCACAACCGCACTGCGATGGCTCAATGCTTTCAAAGCAAACTTTTCTCCCCACGTTATTCCAATGTTGATTTTATCAAACAGTATCACACTGGCGGGGTCATTGAATGTATCAATAGGATTTAATTGAGTATTTACTAATGTATAACCTGTTGCAACGGCGGATGGGCTTGAGGGATAATGTTCAAACGCACCAAAAAGCTGGCTTAATCCGGTAATCATACAAACAATTGAAACCGTCGTTGTTCTTTTAATTTGAAGAACGATTATTAGTGCCTCCTATATGAAACAATTAAACACAAAAATATTTTCGAGAATATTTCAGATACCTAATTGGTATTATATTTCTATCTTAAAAAATAACTTACTCCACTAAAAGAATAAAAAATGCTCCTGTAACTTAATATATTTACAATATGAATTTCTCCATTAAAATTATAACATTTAACCTATAAACAACTGCGCCCCGACAAGCGGGGCGCAGTAATTAAAATGGATATTGGTTTAAGATTACTTCTTAGGATAGAGAGCAACGAGAAAAATCAGCGCTAACAGACCCGCAAGGCCTGCGTCACCAAATTGTCCCATCAATCTACCTATTCCTGCAATCACGCCAAATGGATCGTCAAATAAAATTCCTATGACGATACCGAGGATTACCAACGTTTTTAGCAGGTCGGTTATTTTGGCTATCCATTCATTTACTTGGTCAAAAGCATTCATATTTCCTCCTATGATGGGGTTATCAGGATCAAACAGGGCTCAATGTTACAAAAGAGCCCTGTAATTTCACCCTGTTATTTATCCCACCATGGATACGAGAAATAGCAATGCTAATAAACCCGCGAGTCCACCGTCAAGAAATGTATTTACCAAATCAACTACACCACCAACGGGATCAAAACCTGTTGCGTATAGAATGTTAGCAAAAACGAAGAATATGATTAAGCCTTTAATTAGACTTACAATTCCTGCGACGACACTATTGACAGTTGAGCTTACATCAGCCATGATGTTCCTCCTTGGTTTGGTTATTAGTAAAACGGAGGCATCTCGCCCCCGCAATTTTGGTATGTCCTTCTTTACTCAGATTTGATTTATATATCTTCAAATCCAGTGAATTTAAGCACATTTCAATATTTATCAACATTTTTATTAATCAGAAATTTTTTATTATGTAATAGTTATTTTTCGACGAGAGATGATCGTGCGCCCCTAATAACTGCGTCTACAACAAGATATCTAATTAACCAAAAACAGTCACAAATTCGATACGTTTTTCGCGCCCCCCAGCGCACAAGTGGATTAAAGAGACAATATCCTTTCACAGAGTGAATCCATTGCCCTCCCAATTCATTTGAATAGTGAGGATATTGAGAAATTAACGACGATAAATTGGATTTTCCATAATGAAACATTGACAAACAAAATTCATCCAGACTTCGCTTATGATAGTGTTCGCCCACTGCTTCAGATGAATATCTCAACGATTCTGGATATGCTTCCCAAAGACGTATTGCCAACTCAGTATCCTCTCCCCCATAGGTCGTAATATTTTCATCAAAAAGGTCAATTATTTCAAACACAGAGCGTTTCACAGCTGTATTATTAAACAAAAAATATTGGAAATTGATAGGCTTGTCTTCGCCAACCTGGCGGGCGCCCCGTCTTTTATCATAAAGATAATTATCCAGGGGGTTTGCTGTTTCACCATCGGGAATTTTTGAATCACCGATCACTCCAACAACGTTATGATCGGAAAGAACCTTGATTAGTGCTTTTATCCAGTGTTGCTTTACAACCATATCGCTGTCTAAAAAACAGATAACATCTCCGTTCCCTGCTTTCATTCCTGAATTTCGGGCAGAAGCTAACCCCTTATTTCGCTCATGTTGTATGACATAAACATTCGAACGATTGGAAAATGATTCGAGCAATTCAGCTGTATTATCAGTCGAACCATCATTGACTAAATAAATTTTTACTGTATTATCATATTCTTGATTCAGGAC
This sequence comes from uncultured Fidelibacterota bacterium, assembly GCA_913009735.1. Taxonomy (GTDB): domain Bacteria; phylum Fidelibacterota; class Marinisomatia; order Marinisomatales; family TCS55; genus JADFRD01. The sequence continues at coordinate 11,308 of CAJVYU010000012.1, read as the reverse complement.
ACTCTCAAAACATTTCTCAACAATATGAGCAACATTATAACAAGGAATTATAATATCTACCGTTGGACAATAATTCAAATGATTCCCCTTTCTTCATAATAATTGTACAGTATGTCAGCTGTATTTTGTAGATCATGGTATTTTATCACCCACTCCCTGCTTCGTTTTTTATATTCCATAATTTTATTCGGATTTTCAATCAGCTCAAGCAACGTATCAGAAAGAGAATCTCCCGTTACATTGACAAAGGGATGATCCGGAATGAACTCTACGTATTGCGGAATCAGTTCTGTTACACAGCATAACCCCATCGATAGCGCTTCCACAGAATTCATGCCGTAGCCCCACCCCCCGCGATTGTGGACCTGATCGATTAAAATATCACACGTTTGTTTAACGCGTTGGACTTCATCATGCGGCATATTTTCAATTAATACAAATTCTATTTTTTTTTCTTCCGCCAGTTTTTCACAAATGGGTATAATCGTTTCACTGCCTTTGTAATATCGATTCGTAGGGCTGTGGCAGATTCGTATTGGATGATTCACCGCTTGAGGCTGTACATGCTTACTCGTATCATATGGAAGGAATAAGTACTGTAAATCCGGGTGCTTTTGCATTAGATCAAGTTCGCTGGTAACGTTTAAGCTACTGGCTTTATCTATGGCAGCAATAACTCCTCTTGTCCGAAGATCCTGGCCGTGGTAGGTGCAAACAACAGGTTTACCCAATTCCTTCAGCTTATTAACAAACCTACCGTCTCGGTAAAATTCCAAACCCCAGTCTAAATGATAAATATCGTAATTCAACAAATCCAATTCTTCAATAGCCCGTTCAACTTTGAAACTCCACAGCCAGTCACGAAATTGAAAGTACCATTTTTCCAAGGTTGAATTGGGTTCCCAAATCGGAGGGTAACCATCTTTTTCCTGATAATCTCCATCTGCTCCTCTTGCCAATTGATAATATCGATGCCGGCTCTTCATATACCAAGGGCTGGCTTTTACCAACGGTAGATTTAAACAAATCCCGGGATCATAACGATGTTTTGTATGATACAGAGTAATAAATGTGCATTCATTGCCGCGGGATTCGTGGGCCTGTTTCCACAGACTTAACGTTCCAACGGTGTTTTCCGGGGCGATGTATAAAACTTTCATATTTGACTATACTGTTTAAGGAAATAGTTTTTAATGTCTGATGAAATTAATACACTTTCATAATAAGTTAATTCTATGAAGCCGCAATTGAAAATTACTCAAATTGTCTCAGTTTTTAGGCCGGTTATTACTAAGCGGCTGATTTTCGGTATTCTTGGAATAATCATCGCTCATACATTATTTTTGATTGAAATTGTTGAATTTGTAGGATTTAATGTTTTACGTATTATTTTTTCAATTGTTGCTTTAGGAAATTTTTGTTTATTACTCTTTTCCATATTTCAGAATTACCGTCTGCGAATTTTCGGAACAGCTGTTTATCTCCTGTTGCTATGGGCGAATGTACTCAATTTCCGATACTTCAGTTCCACCATGCATATTGGCACACTATTGAATATAGGTTTTCTGCCTGTTCTTGGATCACAAATATTGTTATTAACCCGTTGGTATGATGGTCTTTATTTGCTGTCGTTTATTACAGGGGTCATCTTTTTTAAAAACTCCCCAAAATCACCTATAAAAAAACGCCTTCCTTCAATATTATTCTTTACCGGCGTGTGGTTATTCTTACAAGTGTTTCAATATTATGCCGCAACGCAAAGTCCTCTCAACTCCGCCAAAAGATACAAAGAAGCATTTACCCGGTGGGATATTTACAAAGATATCCGGTTTGTGAGCCGGGATCATACCGGCAGTGTATTGTATTTTGGGTTTCTTTGGACTTATGGAGTTGATTTATACAGGGTAAACAAGAAATTGACTATCACAGAAGTAATCCCGGAATCCAATTTTACCGTTCTTGTACCTAAAGAAAAACGACGGAGTATTATTGCCATTCAAGTAGAATCTCTCGATAAAAATGTGATCCATTATACTGTTGACGGTAAACCTGTCATGCCTTTTTTGTCTCGTTTAACACGGGAGACAATTTATTTTTCAAACGTGTATGCCCAGCATACCAGCGTCGGAGGAACGTCCGATGCTGAATTCTGTGTGCTGACATCTCAATATCCTCTTGGGCATAAAGGTACTTTTTTTGCAGTTGGTTTAGAACAGCTTCCGTCCATTCCCGCTATTTTAAATCGTAATGAATACACAACATTGGCTTTCCATGGTAACAATGGTTCCTTATTTAACCGTAAACAGGGACTGATACGCCTTGGGTTTCAACGAACATTTTTCAAAGATGATTTTACTATATCAGATCCTGATAAATGGCATGCGCTGAAGGATAAAGACTTTTTACACCAAGTTCAACAAATACTCTCTGATACCGAATCCCCTTATTTTGCCTTCATCCTTACTTTAACCAGTCATACGCCGTTTGACCTTATTAATGAAAGGGATTATGTTAGTGATTTTGTTGTGGAAGATCCGCTTTTGAAAAACTATCTGAATTCCATGGCTTATGTGGATTCAGCCTTGGAAGAGTTCATAACCGCGATGCAGCGGTTAGACCCCAATTCTCTTATCATTCTTTTTGGCGATCACAGCGCTAATATCCATGAACCTGAATATAATTCTTACACTCTCAAAGGACTTGAGCCAATCCCCCTATTTATAATTGATCAAATGAATCAAGCCAATGATGAAATGTTGGTCGTCGGTTCAACCATTGATTTTGGTCCCACCTTATTTGATTATCTCGGTGTTGAAATTCCGACATTCTGGCAGGGGAAATCATTACTTAATCAGAAGGATCGTAGTAACACATTTATTTACAATTCACCGTACTATTTTGACGCGAATGGAACACGACAAAAAATATCGGACCGTCCTGTCGATATTGAAGAGTTATACAGAATTCAAAAATATATTTGGTGAAAATTATAAAAGAAGAGCTTTGTAAACGTCAAACAGTTGTTTTTCCTGTTTTTCCCAGTAATATTTTTCTACAAAGGCATTATAGCCATTTAGTTTATACAAAGAATATTTTTCCTTGTTTTCAAACATAGTGATAATTCCGTCTGCCAGGGCATGGTAGGAATCGGGCTCAACGCAAACACCACACTGCACTTTTTCAATGTATTCCCTGGACGGAGGGAGATCAAAAGATACAATCGGTAACTTGCAAGCGCTGTATTCAAACATTTTGATAACAATATTATTACGGAATTTATCAATATTGTAAAAAGGCAGTAGTCCGATGGTGTTTTTCGAAATTCTACTGGGAATTTCAAGATGAGGAATCGGATCAAACAAAAATACATTATTTTGTAGTCCAAATTCTTTAACCATGCTCTGGCATTTATTTTTTTCAGCGGGATAAGAAAAATGCCCTATTAAATCCAGTACTGCTTCATGGTATTTTTCCACAACCAACTTCATAGCCTGGATCATTAAAAACACACCCCTCTCCCGGCGAAGCTGACCATGATAAATACAGGAAAATGGGCGTTGCATTATTGTTTTATCATCAATGATAAAAATATCTTTATTGGGATAATTATAGATCAATGTACAGGGACCAATATCTTTGTAATAATCATACAGCCAATCATCGCTAGCGATAAAATAATCTATTTTGTTTAGAAACCAGTTTTCAAATTGACGCATTCCAAAGCCCAATAATTGAGGAATCGGCATCGGTTTTCTTGAAAATTCCCGATACATGGCGCTCCAATCCTCTGCCGGATCATAGATTACTTTAATGCTGTACTTGGATTTATATTTCACCGCCGGTGGTAGTAACCGGGGTTCCGTGACCTGAATGATATCCGGTTTAATCATTTTAAGATGTTCAAAAATCCAGGATGAATGCTTGACTATAGAAGTGGTATCATTCCCCACAATCGCAATCCCGTTGTTTTCTGTTGAACTGACTTTTGGGTTAATGATGGATACAGAAGCTATTTTATTAAGAGACCGTGCGAGCTTGTAATAAATACGGTCGTCGTATGGATTGGGATTCGTGGTTAATAAACAAATTTTCATTATTTAAACCTGAAGCGTGATAGCAAAAACTGCTTTTCTCCCAGTGTAAAAAAGTTCAGAACCCATAACAGTACGGGATATAAACAAAGATTAATTAAACCAACAATCCAATTTTCACCGGAGCAGAACCAGATGAGAAAAAGAGAGCCTGTAATAAGTACAATTTGCCCTAAACGTTTCCATTCCCAGGTAAGCGGATAAAAACGAATGACAACAAAATACTGCAATATGACCATGATACTGTAACCGATCAGGGTTGCAACCGCTGCCGATTTATATCCAAATCTGGGGATGAGCAAAAAATTTATCGTAATATTGATAAGGGCAGCTGACCCATTCAAGATCGGAATCCAACCATTCTTCTTTTTGATATAAAGACCCGGGAGCTGTACAAGAAATGCACCCAGAAAGATATAGGCTAAGAGTACTATCGGAACGATACTCAAGCTATCCCAATATACCGGACTGATAATCGGGCGACCTCCAATTGGAATTTGAACTAAATAATTAATAAAGAAGGATAAAAATAGAAATAAATAAAATGTAATCAACAGGAAATACGTTCCGGTACGTGCAAACAATTGCGGAGCATCTTCTTTGTCTGCCTGTTTTAAATAGTAAGGTTGCCAGGCAAATTTGAATGCCATCACAATAATCAGCATAAATATTCCCAGACGATAACTTGCACTGTAAAGCCCAACGGCATTTTCATCCACAAGCCATTTAATCATGTAGCGGTCAATTAACTCATTAAAAATGCTGGCAACCCCGGATGGAATGTAAGGCAGGGCGAAAATGAATAATCCTTTCCACCAGACTATATTAAAGCGCAACTCTATCGTTTTAATAATTTTAGGCAAAATCAGGAAAAAAGCGACGCCCGATGCAATGAGATTACTCAGAAAAATGTAATCGATACTCAGCTGCTGTATCCCAATCCACCAGATGTTTAGCCCTAACACAATGATGACATGAGACAGTTCCAGAAAAACAAAACGATATGGTTTGTTTTCCAGCCGCAGCAACACTTTTGGTAATGCGACTAATGTGTCAAAGGTAAGGATCCCTATTGAAAGCTTAATAAGGTGTGCGTATTTTTCCCCAACAGTAAGAAAAGCAATCTTATCCGCAAAAATAAACATAATACTGCCTAGGATCAGAGACGAAAAAAGAAGCGAAATAAAACTGGTTGAGAAAATGGTTTTTTTATTTTCATCTGTTTTTTCCATTCCCTGGTATCGCATGTAAGCAACATCCATGCCGTGGGCGAACAGAATATTGGCAAACGCAATAAAGGCATAAAGAAGAGAGACTACACCGTATTCTTCCGGGGCGAGACGATATGTGTACAGGGGGAGTAAAAGAAAATTGATAAAACGTGTTATAAAATGACCGAAGCCATAAACAACAGATTGTTTCCCAAGTTGGAGTAATGATGACATGCAAATATATTGAGGTGTTTACAAGCGAATCGCCAGTGTATCTCTGAATTGACCGCTGGCGCCAAAGTTTTCTTTAAATCGAGCTAGACCCATATTGGGTTTTTCGTCCACTGTAAAAATACCAAAATCAAACACTGCGAATTTTTCCTTAATAGCCCATTCAAATATTTTGTAGAAAAGAAGATTGATCGGGCGGCTTTCCTGATAATCCTCATCGTGGCTGATGTAGAAAGCCAAAACAACATTTTCAGTAACAGTAAAATTCACAACTCCGGCTACCATCTTATTTTCTATAAAAGCACCAAATAAATGGATTTTATCCGGGAATAGTTCTTTGAGATACACAAGTTCATCCAACGTATGGGTGGGGCTTACGCCGTGACGGATGCTCAAATTCTTTTTCAGTATTTCATAGAATGAGGCAAAATCATCGGACAGTTTTACTTCAACGCCGGATTTTTCAGCCTTGCGGACAGCCGTTCTATGTGTTGATTTGAATTTCGATAAATTTTCTGTAATGGAATTCTCCAAAAACAAGACACTCGAAATTTCCCGTTTTACATACGAAAACCCATTTTGCAGCAAGGCAAAATCAATGTAATGGGAAAGACGCTTACTATAAATCGTTGGTGGTTGAGTCAATCGAATACCATCAAATCCGTTTTTATTCGCATAAGATATCAACAGATCAACCAACCCCAGAGCATCGGAAAAAGCAAGATTTTCCCGAACAACTAACGAACCGACTGAGGCCCCGGGATGAGATATCAGCCATCGTTTATTATCTTCTAAAACTTCTGCAGAGGGAAAGAGGCTGATCGTTTTCCCCTTTTTTATAAAAACGAGACTATGATCCTGAAATCTACCAGGAGGATGATAACCAAGGAATTTTCGGGTATGGAATATTGTTCCATTATTTGCAGACTGGACAAACGAATCCCAGGCGGTTGTATTATTTTTGAATTGTTCGACTTTTATCTTATCAAATTTCATATTAATTATATTATTCAATTATTCTATCATAAAAAATATTTTTAATTGTCTCCCAACCTCGGAATCATAGTCAGGAAATTTAATTATTTTTAATTATTCTACTGTTATCATACAGCTAAATAGAACTAAAAGTTAGGTGGAGATGTTTCCATAAACAATTCCTGATTGATTTACGTTTGCACAGCTAAAGTCGCCTCTCTAATTTGATACCCTAAAATTTGGAGACAAAATGTCAGATACACACATTACGCATATTACAGCCCGGGAAGTATTAGACTCCCGGGGAAATCCCACGATAGAAGTTGATGTTCAGTTAAAGGATGGCAGTATTGGTCGTGCAATCGTCCCGTCCGGCGCTTCCACAGGTGAACATGAAGCAGTCGAACTCCGGGACGGAGATAAAAATCGCTTTCTGGGCAAAGGTGTTAGCCGGGCGGTTCACAATGTTAAAGAAATCCTTGGTCCTTCAGTAAAAGGGTTGGACGCCGGCGATCAGGAAGCTTTGGACAACTTTATGATAGGGCTAGACGGAACGGACAATAAATCCAAGCTGGGAGCCAATGCAATATTGGGTGTTTCCATGGCCAATGCACGAGCATTTGCAGCCAGCACAAAACAGCCTCTATTTCAATCTCTCGGCGGCGAAGAAGCTGTCACCCTTCCTGTTCCTATGATGAATATTCTTAATGGCGGCAGCCATGCGGATAATAATGTTGATATCCAGGAATTTATGGTATTTCCCATGGGAGCTTCATCCTTTTCCCAGGCACTGCAAATGGGTACGGAAACATTTCATCATCTGAAATCTGTGCTGAAATCTAAAGGAATGAATACATCTGTCGGTGATGAGGGCGGATTTGCTCCTAACCTCAGCAGTAATGAAGAAGCGATTGAGGTAATATTAGAGGCGATTGATAAAGCCGGATACAAACCCGGCCATGATATTTATATTGCTCTTGACACGGCTGCAAGTGAGATATATAATGAAGGAAAGTACCATTTAGACTCTGAAGGACGAACGCTTTCTTCAGATGAAATGGTTGCATATTATAAAGACTTGCTGGACAAATATCCTATTGTATCTATTGAAGACGGATTAGATGAAGATGATTGGGGGGGCTGGCAGCTTATGAATGCAGAATTGGGTGAAAAAGTACAAATTGTTGGCGATGATTTAACCGTGACTAACATGACCCGGCTGCAGCGGGCTATTGATGAAAAGTCCATGAATGCGATTCTGATTAAACTGAATCAGATTGGAACGGTTACAGAAACCATCAATGCCATTGATTTAGCTAAAGAAAATAATTTTGGCATTATTGTATCCCATCGTTCCGGCGAAACGGAAGATACAATTATTGCAGATTTTGCCGTTGCTATGGGAACGGGACAGATTAAAACAGGATCGGCTTCCCGTACAGATCGCATTTGTAAATACAATCAACTTTTACGGATTGAGGAGATACTTGGGGACAGGGCAGTATTCCCCGGCTCGGAGGTCCTCAACCGCTCGTGAGCAGATATTCTTCAATGCAAAGAAAACGTACGAAAAGGCATCCTTCACAATCGGTCGAAATTCAAAAAAAATTGTTGCGTGCCATTTTGATCCTTGGAGCGATTGTATTGTTAATTATTTTCTTTTTGGGGGATCATGGGGTTTATCAATTATACCGCCTACGGAAAGAAAAATCTGAAATTCAGAAACTGATTGTTGAATTACGCGAAGAAAAACAACAGCTGGAAGAAGAAAAAATCCGCCTGGAAACAGATTTTGATTATATTGAACGACTGGCGAGAGAGCGCTATCGTATGGCAAAAAAGGGTGAAAAAGTTTATAAGGTCATTCCGAAAGGCGAATAAACTAAAAACCTAAATTATAATATACCCTATCCCCGCCCATTTTGCCGGTACAAATGAGTTCTACATTTTTTGGTTTTGATTTGAAATCGTAAATCAACTCTGCTACGACTGATTTATTTGGTTTAATAATAGCCAGGTCTTGATATTTCCCTTCAAAGGGATTTAATTCACCTTTATTTTCCCCTTTACCAATCACTTTCAATAAGGCCATGGCGGAAAAGTCTAACTCCTTGACGGAATGAACATTTGAAATTTTTAGTGATATTTTCACTCTTTTACCTTCACGTGTCGCATTTAATAATTTGTATTTTGCATTATCTGCAATCTGCTCAACCCCTGCAGGGTGAGAGACCCTTCCTTCTTCCAATGACTCAATTGGGATATAAAATTCTATTGTTGCTTTAATAAATTTTCCAGATTTATCTTTTTTCAGTTTAGTCACTTTTGTTCCGGGATATAATTGTCCAATTAACGCTTTTTTTGATTCATTTGGCGAAGAATAAATATCCGTTTTTTTTATTGTTTCTGTTTCCTGGGCTAAAATGAGAATTGGTATAAAAATAATGAGGAATTTTTTCATGAAATATTATAGAGTCAGTGTATGTGTTTTGATGAAAGCGTCTAAATATATTTCCACTCTCCTGTTCTTCGCCCGAGTCTTCTCGAGGTCTAAGCTGTTTTTTCCTACCGTGTCTATTTCGACAACCGGACGATATTCTCCATAACCCATGGCGGAGAATTTGCTTTCTGGTATTTGTGAAAAATCACTTAATAGTTTAACAATATTTAGAGCTCTGGCAGTGGATAAATCCCAATTACTTTCATATTTCGAATTATCAGGAAGGGGAAGATCGTCCGTATGACCTTCACACCTGATTTCTACATTAAAATAACCACCCCGTTTCTCTATTGCAGCTAGTAATTTATCATATTTTGGATCATCATTAACATTTAACACTTTTGATACACGAATAATCCCCCCTATCTGCCTAATCAATGGATACACCATAGGCTGAACCTCCGCATCCATGGATTTGAATAGCTTGCCGCTTGCCATAGTAATTTTAACACCTTTGGTTACTCTATCTACCGAAACGTATGATGATTCAATACTTTCCTTCAGTTCCTCATATGTTTCATCCAAGAGTATATTAATGACACGATCAATGTGCTTTTCAGCATCATTCAAAATAACCAACAACAGAATGAAGAATGTTAACAACAGGGTGACCAAGTCTGCATAAGTCAATGCCCATGCCGTGCTTTTGGCTCGGGCTTCATCAGCAGAAATGGCTAGAGATTTTTGAGCCAAGATTTAAACCTCTAATTGTCGTTCTGTTCTTGGAACAAATGTCATCAGTTTTTCCTTAATAAGAATCGGATGATCTTTTTTATGGATACTGATAATACCTTCCATAACAATATTTTTAAGCATCATTTCATTTTCGGATTTTCGTCTGAGCTTACCGCCAATGGGCAGAAATAAAAGATTTGCAAGTAAAACACCATAAAATGTTGTTATAAGGGCCAGCCCCATTCCGGCTAGCAATTCTGCAAATTTTTGGGCGACATCAAACGACATCGCATCGATTGCTTGTCCATTACCGCCACCGGAAAAATTATTCATCATAATAATGAGCCCGATAATGGTACCTAACATCCCAAATGCGGGAGCATAGGCGCCCATATAAAAGAAAATCTCCTGCCCCATACCATGACGACGCTCAATATTATTCAGTTCCAGTCGTAAGTATGTACGTAAAAGTCCCGGGTCTCTTTCATTAATGGCTAATTCCAATCCATTGCGTAAAAAAGAATCTTCGATATTTGGCAGGTCTGCTTCTAAAGAAATCACTCCATTTTTACGAGCCTTTTCAGCTTTTTCAACAATTTGATTTATCATGTTCTGGTAGTCATATTTTTCATCCGTAAAGACATTTTTGACCACCCGGAAAATATTAAGAACATGTTTTATTGGATAATTCACCAATGTTGCAGCAAACGTACCACCAAATACAATCAAGATTGAGTTAAGATTATAAAACCAATAAAGGTCTCCGCCATTGCGTATAACGCCAATGGATATGATTGCTATACCGGCTATAAGTCCTATCGCTGTTCCAAAATCCATATTTACTCCTAAATAATACTAATGCAATATCCAATTTAAGAAAATTTTCTAAACCTCTCTTGTAAGTAAAGTTAATACATTTTTTTTATTGGTAATGGTTGATATAATCAAATCAGGTGCATATATTTTCGCATTGTTTTAAGGCAGTTTATTATACAAAGTAGTAATTTATTCATACAATGATTATATGATATTAGTAAAATACATTTTCCCTGTATTGGAGGATTTGTTCTTATGTTGCGCTACACTAAAAAAGGAGGGTAACGTACTCACTACAACAAACGTGTGTCTCACTGGATTAATAAATTTTAATATGCAGCAACTAAGTAAAATAGCATTATGCGTTTATTAGCTGACCTACTTTTAATCTTGAGTGTCGGGTGGGGACAGATAACCATTTTGAGTGATGATTTCGAAGATAATAACATTACTGGATGGACCGAAAGTACAAGTGGTCAATGGGGTGCTTCTAGCGAAGATAATATCAATGGTACTTATTCTCTCAAGCATATTTTTGACAATTCATCATCAGACCGTAATCAAATTTCAATACCACTGAACTCCATGGCTGTTGGAGACGGTACTGTAACTTGGCGTTTCCAAGTTAAACATGGATATAATCCATCAGGAGGTAATAATTGGGCTATATTTTTAATGTCTGATAGATCGGAAGAGCGTCGTGTAGGGAACGAGTGTAGATCTCGGTGGTCGCCGTATCATTAAAGAAAAAACAGAGTCACTGGCAGGTTCTGCATGTTGGCTACTTTGTGACGAGTCTGATATGAACC
>CAJVYU010000011.1 GCA_913009735.1 uncultured Fidelibacterota bacterium | reverse complement strand
TGGGATTTCTTTTAAGCTCTTAAGTAAATGGGAGAGCAATCAAAACATTACATAAATTCTATGTAAGATAATGATTTCCTAGAATCATGGCAAATAACAAAAACGTCTGACAACAAAAGGAATTTTACTTTCATTTCTTTAGGAATAATTTATTTTTCTCAATTTTCACATAATGTTTTTTAGCCAATTTGTAATAATACCCCCGACAAGTTGATACAGAAAAAAAGTATAAGGAATCGCAAACGCAAAGAACAAAAAAGGGCTGGCCCTGAATTCATTCGCATAGGGGCTTTTCTGGGTCTTTTCTACAAAAGTACGAAGCCCGTTCATAGATATATAAGCAAGGTAGCTTGCAAGAACGAACAAAATTATAATCACTACGTGATCTATCCATGTTAATGAATTAAGCCATTTTCCCAAACTCATCTTATTCTCCTAAAAAAGCCGCTCCGAAAACACCGGCTGAATCACCTAATACATTTTTTAAAATGGGTGTTAAAACGTGATCGCTGAAGGCTTCCTTGTAAACAGCGTCTATCCCTTCGATATATAATAGTTCAATATTGGAAAGACCTCCGCCTAACACAATGGCGTCCGGGTCAAGTATATCGATTATGTGACTTAATGCTCTGCCAAAATTCAAAATGAAATTTTCTTTCCATTCAGAATGAATTTTGTAAAGCTTCTCTTCAATAATATCTCCTAACATTTGCTTTTTGCCCGTCAATGTTTCCCATTCTTTTTCCAGGGCAGGTCCACTGATATATGTTTCAGTACACCCCTTATTTCCACAGTAACAATCACGTCCATCCGGATATAAAACATGGTGACCCCATTCACCGGCAATGTGATTTGGTCCTTGATGGATTTTGCCATTCATGACGATTCCGCCACCGACGCCTGTTCCCATAATAACACCAAAAACCACATTAAATCCTTTGGCAGCACCGAGAGTCGCTTCAGCCAGGGCGAAACAGTTTGCGTCATTTTCCATGAAGATCGGAAGGTCAAATGCGTTCTCTAAATTCTGCTGCATTGGTTTTCCGATAAGACATAGAGTGTTGCTGTTTTTCATTACACCGACAGATGGATCTATAGTGCCGGGAGTGCAAATACCGATCTGCTTTGCGCCATTGGATTTCTTTAATAATTCATGACCCAGATCAGCTATTCTAGTAATAATAGCTTCATAACCGTCTTCCGGTCGGGTCGGTACGCGTTTTCTTTCGATTGTATTCCCATTATTGTCGATGAGAATACCTTCTATTTTTGTACCGCCAAGGTCTATGCCTATTCTATGCATCCAATGCCTCTATTAATACTGTTTTAAATTCCGATAGAATCATCGCCGTTGCGCCCCATACTTTGTGATCATTAAAATGAAAATAGGGGACATCCACATCATGTCCACGAATATTTCGGTGCTCACTTTTCATATTTTCATCGTTGACCAGATCTTCGATCGGTACCCAAAAAACCGATGCGACTTCATTGGGTGCAGGGTTTGGTTCAAATACTGAATTATGTATTCCAATATAGGGTTGAATATTAAAACCGGATGCGATTACAAATAATGAAGATAATTTACCAATAATATCTATTTCACCCGGATTAATACCGATTTCCTCATGTGTTTCGCGTTTTGCCGTAAAAGATAACTCTTCACCATTTTCCTGAACTCCTCCCGGCAGTGATATCTGTCCTCGATGATGTTCCACCGTATGGGTTCTTTCAGTCAGGACAAAATGGATGTCATCATCTTGTTCAAAAAGCAAGATTAATACGGCTGCGGGAATTGCGTCTTGTGCCTTATTATCAAAATTAAAAGGCTTGTCAGGCTTGACCAACATCCGCAATTGCGTTTTCATATCCGGAAGATTAAGTTTTAATCTTTTGGTTAGTTTTTCTTTTAATACAATTAGATTCATCAATGGTTAAAGTTATCGTTTTTTTGAATAACCTACATTAGGTTTAGCAAAACCCTCTACCTGGTATTTACTTCCACATATGAAAATAAAACATATTATTTGGGATTGGAACGGCACATTGCTTGATGACCGGTGGCTGTGTGTCGAGTCCATTAACAAAACGTTACTAAAACGAAATCTGCCTACAATAACGGAAGATCGATATTTAGACATTTTCTGTTTTCCGGTTGAAGATTATTATAAAAAACTGGGTTTTGATTTTGATAAGGAACCTTTCACTGTTTCCGGGACAGAATTTATAAAAAACTATAATTCAAAATTTCACGAACCCGATCTTCAGGAAGGCGTTGTTGACCTTCTTGAATTTGTTCAATCAAAAGGACTGACTCAATCCATTTTATCTGCCGGAAAGCATGATTGGGTTCAGGATTGGGTAGCTCATCATGGTTTGGAAAAATATTTTATTAACGTATTGGGAATAAACAACCATTATGCCAGCGGGAAAACAGATATTGGTAAAGCGTGGATTAATGAAATGCAATATGATCCCCATGAAGTGTTGATGATTGGTGATACGCTTCATGATTTGGATGTTGCCGGAAAAATGGGTGTGGAGTGTATTTTAATTGCCCAAGGGCATACAAGCCGGGCACGGTTGGATGCAACAGGGGCGAAGGTTTTCAAAAACCTTTCAGAGTTACGAGAGTGGTTTTCCCTGGGAAATGATTTTTCCGGTTAATGTTAATCGGACTTGACTTAATCGGCATAGCCATTGAGTTAAGAACGATAAGTCACCCACAGTCCTTCCTGCCCGCTACATTATAATATTTTTAAAGGTGGCAGGCGGGCGACTAACCATTGCCAGTTTAATAATAGGATTAAACCATCGTAGTAATAATACTGATTATGAAAAGGTTCTTAAGTTGATTAAATAAAATTTATTTAACAGGGTAAATACAAGCCGGATTAGACTTGAATCTATAGATGAAGTAGTGTCCGATGATTTGGTTATGGTTAAAAAATGGTTGGAGAAAAACTTACCACTCAACGAAAGTTCGCGTACCCAGCCCCGGACTATAAAACATGGCATTCAGCAATAACCGTTCACTCCCCCTGAAATATCCACGAAAGTTTGGCTGTGTGGCAAACAAAATTACCTGTCCATTTCCCATTCTTTCTCTTGTAGCCCAGGCGCCATTTGCGATGCGTTCTTTTTAATAATCTCCCCAATTAAAATTTGAGGGATAATCCAATTGAAACTGTATGATCTTCCGGATTATAAAATTCATCCGGCAGTTTAACAAAGTCGTTATCATCTGTCGTATACCCCGGATTGATAGTTCCATATAAATTTTCATATGCTTCAACCGTTAAATATTCGCCATTTCCGTCTACAGCATAAGCATAACTTTTTGCTACTTTATTTATAGAGTACTTGGAATCAAAATCATATTGATAGTTAATATCAACAGTGAGAGCATCGTGAAATGTTTTAAATGAAAGTACCAAAATGTTGTTTAACAAATATTTTTCAAGATTGTCAAAGCGAGGTTTGTAAAAAAACTGCCAATTAATAGACATACCCGCAGAACCCAATGACCGTTTATACTTTGGTCGTAGAGAATGTCGATATAATGTACCGGGGTCCTCGCCCATATATTTTTCCTGTTCGAATAATGCGGCATAGCTTATAGAAAAATACGGATCAAATCGATATTTCCCCCCGAGACCAATATTGGCTCGGTGATCTAATGCACTTAAAGAATCAAATTCCCATTTTATGAAGACAAAAGGAGAAAAAGTTTGATGTGCAAAAAGATCTACTTTTAATAGCATACTACCATCGTTTTCATAAGGAACATTATTATTCGTTGATTTTGCTTTATGAGACGAAAAATGAAATTCCGTATCCGGCAGTGATAAACCACCCATTTGAATAAGTCCAATTTTAGAGACCGAGACGGCTCCTCTGAAATATTGATAATCGACGTTTCCTGTCTTGCCGGTGTATGAACCCGACAATATTAATGACGCGGGGTCACAAAACAATATGGAAAACAGTATTAGAATAAGTGTTATTTGTTTCATTTTAATCTTTGTTGTTATAAGAGACCTTTGAAAAACCTATAGCACAAATTCAAACGTTTAAAATTCCGTCCGCCAGCCGGCGGATTGGAAAACTTATCAATAGCTACGCTATTAATTACATTTCCCGCCTTAATTAGACAAATTTTAACTCTTTTTTCTTCACACTCTAGGTTTCTCAAAGGTCTCTATCAGAAGATGAGCAGGTTGACTATCCTCTAATTTAGGATGATCCTACAAAAAATAACAGAGGAGAAGGATTAATAACTTATTCATTTTTCTTCCTTCCAAGTTCATTAGGGTAAAAATTATTTAATTTCATGTACACATTTTTGTAGTAAGATTAGCTGGATGTAACGATTATTTATCAAAGTCCATTAAGGAAAAAAATTGTTAGAAAAAATAAAGATGTTTATTTAATGAGATCCGGGAGCATATAAAAATGGAAGTTAGTGGTACATAAAAATTTTGTTAAAATAGCCATGTCTATCTTACATTCCCAATCGACAGTTAAAGGATTGTTTCCTGAATGAAAAATAAAAACACAGCCACACCTAAACGTATTATATTAATCCTGGCAATTACCATATTCGTATTTGAGGGGACCCTCATGTACATATTGACGTTTTTTCAAGCATTACCATTATGGTTTGAAGGTATAATAGACTCTGCAATCCTTACGATTGCTGCTTTTCCCGTATTGTACTATTTTGTTTTTCGTCCAATGAAGAAGGAAATTAATCATCGCACCCTGGCCGAAAAAGCATTACTTAAAAACAAATCGGAACTTGAAGATAGAGTTAAAGAACGTACCGAAAAATTGAGTGATATAAATGAAGAACTGAAGAGTGAAATCCATGAAAGGATTCAGGCAGAACTTGAATTAAAAAAATTAGCCCGTGCCATTAATAACAGTCCCGCTTCTGTTATAATCACGGACAATAAAGGGGATATTGAATATGTAAATCCCAAATTCACTAGATTAACAGGATATACCAAAGTGGAAGCTATTGGTCAGAATCCGAAAATATTAAAATCGGGACACCAATCAGATGCTTTTTACAAAGATCTATGGGACACAATTACTTCGGGAAAAGAGTGGCGAGGGGAATTTTGTAATTTGAAAAAAATGGAGATCTATACTGGGAATCCGCTTCTATTGCACCCGTATTGAATGAAAATGGAGAGACAACTCATTTTGTGGCGGTCAAGGAAGATATTACCGACCAGAAGACGGCAAGAGAAAAATTGAAAAAAAACAAGGATGAATTGCAGATCTACTCAGAACAATTACAGGATTCCAATGACATGAAAGAATTATTGTTGGATATCATTACACATGATTTGAAAAATCCTGCAGGCGTGATAGATGGTTTTGCCGGTTTATTGCTGGAACAGGACTCAACGGATCAAATGACACAATCTATTAAAAAGAGCAGCGATACATTATTAAAGGTGATAGATAGTGCAACAGCCCTTGCAGGCGTCGCTATGGGTGAATCGATAGAAAAACAGAAAATTAACCTGAGTCAAATGCTTCAGGATGTAAAGTCAGAATTTGAACCAATGGCTAAACATGCAAAAATTGAGATCAAATTCCACCCGCCTGGTGATATTTATATCAATGCAAACCCAATCCTTTCAGAAGTATTTAAAAATTACATAAGCAATGCAATTAAATATGCAAAAGATGGAAAACAAATCATCCTGGAAATCAAAGAGGAAGATGCATCCATACAAGTGTATATAAAGGATTTTGGTAAAACGATTGCTGAAGAAAACAGGGAAGCCATTTTTCTACGACAAACCAGGTTAGAGAGCAATCAAAAGGGGAGAGGATTGGGTCTTGCAATTGTGAAACGGATTGCGGATGCTCATGGCGGCAAAGTCTGGGTAGAGCCAAATGAACCAACGGGAAACAGGTTTTGTTTCGAGATGCCAAAATAAATCTTGTTTCTATTTTGAGATACCGAAAAAAATATAGTGTTGGATTGCCAGGTTCGTTAAATATGCATATTAGTAACATTTCCAAAACTATATTTGACATTGTATTATCTAAATAATGTTATGAAAAATAAACCATCATCAAATATCCGCGCGATTTTTTAACTGTGTCGTATAATAGAAAGATTAATAAGCTCTAACCCTGGAATTGTAATGCGGAGAGAGCCCCGATACGGTCATACTTCCCTACGGGGCAGGCGTAGCGAACGCAGCATTACAATTTCCAGCTGAACCGCTTCATAAACATGGAGTCAATACATGAGCGACATAAAAAAACGCAGACGATTAAGCGCTGATCAGAAATGAGCAGAAAAATCCAGACGATCATCGGTAATATGAGAATGATTTTTTCCTGACATGCCGACTTTATAGCCCTGTTCCTTCAGTATGTCAATCAAATCTGCCGAACAGGTAACATCTTCAATATTATGGTTGGTTCGCACACGGATGGCACTGGGATAACGTCCGGTGAACATGCTGACCCGGGCAGGAGCACAAACCGGCATAACGCGCAAGATTAATAGATTTCATATTATCATTAAGGATTAACGAAAAATTCGGGGGGCTACAGTTTGGGAATAATAACATTTTTAATATATAAGAACAGGAATATTGCCGTACTTGCAACACATTCTATAGCAAAACCTTAACATTCATATTCCCCTTCCTCCCAGTGAAATTGAAGCTATCTGCCTTTGTGAGATTCTGTCAATCAAAGGCCAATATAATTTTATTACAATATTAGGCGAATATTTTAACTCCGGATGAATTATACCGGATCAAATAATCCCGTTTTCACGGTAATAATTTACAGTCTTACGTATCGCATTTTCGAGAGGTGTTTGCGGTAATTCCAATTCATTTACCGCTTTTGAGAAATCATAGTACAAGAAATTCCCGGTCATTCGACACTCGCGGAGGTGATGTTCGGATATTTCCCTGTAATGAATGAAACAATGTTCCCCCAATACCCAGGATTAAAGCAAAAAAACAGGGAATGGATATTGTTGGCACTTTAAGCCAAATCTTTCATTTGAAAAATCTGGGATTATCATTTATTAAGCCGGGCAAATAAGATTGAGCATTCCCGGGTAAGGGATAAAACGAAACAGGGTTTAAAAGTGGGGTTTTAATTCAAGGGTAACTGCAGATAAAATTGATTTCCGCGTGGTTCATTAGGCTCAACCCCTACTTTGGCGTCATGAGCCTCAGCAATTCGCTTCACTATTGCTAATCCCAATCCTTGTCCAGTGTGGGTATTCCCATCCAACTGGACATGCCGTTTGAAAATCTCCTTTCGCATTTTTTCAGGTATTGTATGACCGAAATCAATAACTTTAATGCTAACATATTTTTCATTTTTACGGGCTTTTATAATGATCTTTTTACCAGTGGCTCCATGTTTTATTGCGTTACTAAGATAATTTTTTATTACCTCACAGATGATTTTATTAGCGTGAACGGGTAATGTCGCTGGTAATTCCCGATCGAGTTGTATCTGATGATATGATAGTATAGTATGAAATTCAAAGACAGTATCATCAATGATTTTTACTATGTCTATTTCCTGTTTGTGAATTTTTTCTCCCAGTCCGACCTTGGCTAATGACGTTACCGTTTCAACAACTTCTATCAGATTTCTACTGGCCTGATAAATTGTATTCACTATTTCGTCATCGGTAGGATCCTCGATCAACAATTTTGACAGTTCCATAATCACTCCGGCCGGATTTTTTAAATCATGAGTCATAACATCCAGCAACATATCTTTCATGATATTAATATTCATCAATTCTTCAGATAAGCGTTGATATTTTTCGCCGGATTTTTTCAAAGCGTCTTCCAGGTGCTTGCGATCGGTCACATCCCTGGAAATCCCGACTGTCCCCTGAATTTCTCCGGATGGTGAAATTAACGGAACTTTTGTTGATGAAAGCCAGAGCTCTTTTCCCTGCCATTTTCTTACTCGTTCAAATTTGTCAATTAACGGTTCTTTAGTCTCCAAAATTTTCTTTTCATCTTCTAAAGCCGCATCAGCATGTTTTTTGGAAAAAAAATCATAATCGGTTTTTCCTATCGCCTCCTCAGGTGTTTTAACCCCAAGTAATTTTGCCTGTGCTTTATTGATTTTTACAAAGCGCGATTGCTTATCCTTGAAATAGATTGTATCAGGAATATTATCCATTAAAATTTGTAATAGTATTCCATCTCTAAAATGCTTTTGCCCCATTTTAGTGTTCCTTGTTATATTTTTTAACAACGAATAACTACTGTAATATTAACTATTTTGGTAGTTATAATCTGTATTTTTTCCGAATTGATAATA
Organism: uncultured Fidelibacterota bacterium; assembly: GCA_913009735.1. Lineage (GTDB taxonomy): Bacteria > Fidelibacterota > Marinisomatia > Marinisomatales > TCS55 > JADFRD01. The sequence goes on along the minus strand of CAJVYU010000011.1, from coordinate 36,553 downwards.
TTCCCCGAATTCCGATATTGAATGGAAAAACGATAAATATTCATCAAATTTCCATTACGAAGATAAATTTTTAATGGTTGAGCTACTTGCAATATTCAAAAATTGTGATATTTTTGTTGGTTAACCGTTCTGTCATAAAAGGTAATGTTGCTTAAATTACTGTCGAGAGATTAATGTTATTTTATGATAAACCAAAACAATGAGTTAAGAAAATGAGCCAAAAATTATTCGCTATTTAGGATCGTCTATGTCCCATGAACGTGTCACTAATTGTTATGACCTGATGGATGCAGCTTATGATTCAGAGATCATCAAAAAGTTTAGCGAAGGATTAGGACATGTCCCGATTATTGACTCGAACCCCAGAGGTGGTGAGAAGATACCGTTTGATCCGACAAAGGAAGTACGATATAGACAGCGGTCATCTGTAGAAAGGGTTTTTGGTCGTTTGAAAGATGAATACGGCGGTCGAATGATTCGTGTACGTGGCGCTGAGAAAGTTATGGCTCATCTACTATTTGGAATCATTCCCCTAACGGTTGATCAATTATCCCGATTTATAGAATATAATGTCCTGCGTTTACATCAACATTGTTATTAAAGGGCTTATTGAAGGAAACGTGTATCCAAAATCAGGAAAAACAACCTTTTTTTGAATGGAGTAAGATACAACAGCCAATAAAACACTAAAAAAATAACATGCTTAAAAAAACAGAAAAATGCTGTTGAACTGCTCTTACATCCTCAATCAAAAACTAATTTTGCAAGAGGTTCTAATGTTATGAAAAATAAACCATCATCAAATATTCCATATCGTAAAAGGGTTGAATCAAAACAAACTGATCCCAATTCGTTATTATCCGCTATTATTGAAAGTCCCAGAGATATTGTCATTTTTGCTCTGGACAGGAATTACTGCTATACAGCTTTTAATAAGAGTCATAAGCAGACTATAAAAAATATCTGGGGAGCCGATATTGAGATTGGCATGAATATACTGAAGATCATTAAGGATCCAAAGGACAGGAAGAAAGCCAAAAAGAATTTTGACCGTGCACTAAAGGGTGAATCTTTTACTCTGATTGAAAAATACGGTGAATCTTCCCACCGCTTTTATTATGAAGATGCATACAGCCCGGTTTTCGATGATGCCGGCAAGGTCACGGGTCTTTCGCTCTTTCTCACCGATATTACCGAGAAGAAGCGAACTGAGGATGAACTGGATAAGTATCGTAATCAGTTGGAAGACATAGTAAAACAACGCACCAGAGCGCTTGAAAAAGCGAAAGAAAAATTAGAATTTGACATCCATGAGCGCAAGCAGGCGGAGGAAGCGTTGCGGGAAAGTGAAGCCAAATACAAGGAAATAGCCACCAGCATCCCGGGCGTTGTGTATCAGTTTATCGTTAAGAAAGACGGTTCTTACGCATTTTCATATATAGATGAGAGTTGTGAAAAATTCTTCCAGCACAAGGCAAAAGCTGTCGTAGCTGACCCGAACCTGTTTTTCAATATGGTTCCACCTGATGAACGTCAGTCATTCTTCGATTCGATAGAAAAGTCAGCAAAGACCTTGAAGGAATGGAGGCATGACTTCCGGGTCGTTTTACCAGACGGTCAGGAATGCTGGTTCGAGGGAAGATCAATTCCACATCTCCTCCCATCCGGCGAGCCTTTCTGGAACGGAGTCGTAACCGACGTCACCGAACACAAGCGGGCGGAGGAGAAAATCAAGCAACAATCCGCTCAACGCCGGATATTATTGGAAATGGGCCGTCAGATAACCTCTTCACTGGAAATTGATGCTGTGTTGAAAAATATATCAAAAGAAATCCGTACTCTTTTGGATTGTAACGGCATAACAATCTATATGCTTGACAAACAAAGCAAGATGCTTACGCCGGTTCTATCCTATGATCCTCCATATGATAAACAGGTGATGACCGCCAAACTTGATATTGATACCTGTTTGACAGGACAAGCAATAAAAGCTATGCAAGGGATTATCTTTAACTATGCTAATCAGCAGCCGGGAAGTTTTCAAATACCCGGCACTCCGGTAGATGACGATGATCATATTATTTCAGTACCTTTTATTATTGATGGCAGAGCGATTGGAGCCCTGACTATTTATCGGAAACTGAAAATATTTACTGAAGAAGATCAATCTTTAGTTGAAATTTTTGCAATGTATGCCAGTACAGCCATCAACAACGCCCAAGTGTATGAGGAATTACAGAATCAGATCGCCGAGCGCAAGTTAGTCGATAAAAAACTCACCGAATCCCTTCGTGAATTAAATTTATTGGATCAGATAAACAAAGCCGCTTTGGGCGGTGAATCCATAGAAAAAATCATTGATAGGATTGTTCATGTTTTCACTGAACTCTGTCATGCGAAGTCATTGACAATTTATTTTTACGAAAAAGAACAACACCGCTTGGTTTCTAAAAACTTAGAAATTAATCAGACAACAGCCCACGAGATTGAAAAACTAGCAGGAATAAAGCTTAAGAATTTTGCTCCGAAGTTAAAAAAGGGTTATCGGTTCACCCGAGCGCTAAAAAGTGGAAAAGGCTTCATTCTCTCTAACCATAAGGAAATTGCCGAACTTTATACTGAGTTTACCGATAATAAAACTCTAAAAAAATTGATCAAACCGATCATAAAATTTATAGAGATCAATAATGTTGGGGTTTTTCCATTGATGGCACATAAAGAACCAATTGGACTCATCACCTTTAATACCGAATTCCAATTTTCAAAACAGGGCATTGATCGGATTCAGAGGTTCAGCCAACAAGTTGCTTCAACACTGGAAAAGGCAAGGGCGAAAGACGCGCTGGCTAAAAGTGAGGAACGGTATAGATCAATACTTGAAAATATTGATGAAGGTTATTACGAAGTCGATCTTAAAGGAAATTTTACCTTTTTCAATGACTCCATATGTAGAATGCTAAATTATTCCCGGGATGAACTTATGGGGATAAATAATCGTCAATATATGGATACTGAAAGCGCTGATAAAGTATATCAAGCATTCAACGAGGTATTTAAAACCGGGAAGTCAAGTACGACTATTGATTTCAAAATAAAAAGAAAAGAAGGAAATATTAATGCTGGTGAGATTTCCATATCATTGCTAAAAGATAGAAACAATCAACCTATTGGTTTTCGGGGTATTGTTCGTGATATCACCGAGCGCAAGCTGGCGGAGCAAGCGCTTCGGGAGAGTGAGGAAAAATTCCGGGGTGTAATCGAGCAGTCCAACGACGGTATTTACGTGCTTCAAGGGGATCGATTTGTTTTCATCAACCCCCGCTATACAGAAATCACCGGATACCAACTGGAAGAAATCAGCGCAGAGGATTTCGATTTCAAGAAGTTAGTTACTAAAGAAGGACTGAAGATTTTGGAAGAACGGGAGGCGAAACACAAGCGAGGGGAAGAGGTACCATCTCGATATATCTTCAAGGGACTGCGAAAGGATGGACAGAAACAGGATTTGGAGGTAAGTGTCGCTACGGTGGAATGGCAAGGCAAACCTGCGACACTGGGAGTGTTGCGCGATGTGACGGAAAGAATCAAAACCCGCACGAAACTTGAGGAAGCTTTAGAGGATGCTAAACAGGCAAACAGCGTGAAATCCCTGTTTATGGCAAATATGTCTCATGAGATCCGAACACCTTTAAATGCTATTCTGGGTTTTACGGATCTGATTGAAGCCAGCACCCGCCATTTGGTTAGTGAAGAAGAGCAGGAATTTTTCGATACTGTCAGGGACAGCGGTAATCGTTTAATGGATACGGTTCATGAAATACTGGATATTTCCCAAATTGAAGCAGGAACATATGACTTGAAACAGGAACATATTGACCTGGTAATACTGGTTCGTAATATGATTCGGGAATGTCAATCAATGGCTGATAAAAAGGGCATAAAGATAGAGTATTCATTCGAAATTGACAGCGCATTTATCAAAGCCGATCAATATAGTATGTCACAGGCAATATGTAATATTATTGATAACGCCATCAAATATACGAAACAAGGAAAAATCAGTGTATCTATTGAACAAAAGGCCAAGCAATATGTACTCTCAATCCAGGATACGGGTATTGGTATTGCTGAAGAGTATATAGAAGATCTGTATAATGCTTTTTCCCAGGAGAGCGAGGGCTACACCAAGAAGTACCAGGGAATTGGCTTGGGGATGGCCATTACTAAACGCCACCTGGACTTGAATAACGTTGACATAAATGTAGAGAGTATTAAAGGCGTCGGGACGACCTTTTCACTGATTTTTAAACCGGTAAAGAAAAAGTCTCTTTATAAAAAGAAACAGATTAAACAAAAAGAAGTCAAGGATAAACCAACTGCAGATGTGGTTGATAAATCGCTGATATTGTTAGTGGAAGACGATACCGGTTTCCAAAAACTTACTGAGTTCTTCCTGAAGAAAAAGTACGATATATGTTTTGCCGTATCTGTAGGTGAGGCTAAACAACAATTGAAAAAATATCCTGTTGATTTGATCTTATTAGATTTATCATTGATCGGGAATGAAGATGGGTTAGACTTAGTCCGATGGATGCGTAAGAGCAAGACCTGGAAGAAGACCCCGGTTATTGCAACCACTGCTCATGCCTTTACCACAGATCAGAATAATTGTATTACTGCTGGATGTAACGATTATTTACCGAAACCCATTAAAAGAGAGAAACTGTTAGAAAAAATAAGTGAATTTGTTTGCTGATTGGGATAATGAATCTGGAATCAACTACCTTGAAGGTGGAAAAAATACATTAGTTAAATCACTACACTTTCCATATTTAGTATTGGAATTACAGTTTCCGAATACCAGTCTGGATCCATATATGCTCAAATATCAGCGCCGGACCTATTATCTGCGAATGAGCTTTTGGATTACTCTTTAATGAAATAATCGACAATGCTTTTTCCGAAAAGCGGGCCAGGGAACGAACGAGTGTTTCAACTCTGCTTTTGGATTGAAGTTTATCCAGACGACCTAATGTTGAAATGACACGCTGTTTAACCTTTCCGTTTTCTCTACGGTTTTCGACAATCTGCAGATACTCGTTCCTCCCAGCTTTTTTCACACGTGCAAACACGGTACTCCTTTCTACTCCTTCGTCGTGAAGACACTCGTTTTTGGGGTTTTACTGTAAAAGAAAAATCAAAGGTTTTTCTATTGAACGTATTGATTTAATTTAATTTAGTTGTTTTTGCCTGTTCTTATTATGGAAATACTTTTTCCAGCAAAAACAGCATCAAACGTTTTACCGATAGTATTGAAATAATTTTCTTCAAGAGCGTAATCCAGACCATGTTTTCTATAGAGGTTTTTTGTTTTCCATGAGTAATTCATTTTATCCAAAATAATATAATCAACCTTATCAACGAGTAATTGTGCCAGGTTCTCCGGATTCATTGGCAAACTGGGACCTACAAAAGCAAACGTGTTGATTCCGAGAGATTTTATCCGCATCAGTGTTTCTATCCGGCTGGAAATTGAATACGCTCTTGGCTCGAAAATAGTACGAATATTTTCATCATCAGTTGCGATACTTAACCCAACTTCAATATTATGAAATTGCTCAAGTAAATCAGTGTCTCTTAAAACAAGTGGCGAACGTGTGAGGATTGAAATGGAGTATGACGGATCATAATCAAGTAATACTTCCAAACACTGACGGGTGAGTCGATATTGCTTCTCTACAGGTTGATAAGGATCAGTAACAAGACTGATAGATATTTTTCCAGGTTTATTGCGTTTCAATTCCGTTTTGAGACATTTAGCGACATTCATTTTTAAATCTACAAATTCACCCCATTTTTCCTTATGATTAGTGTATTTCCTCATAAAATCAGCATAACAGTACCGGCAGGCGAATTCGCATCCGACATAGGGGTTGAGGGAATAATCTATGTTTGGAATCCGCGATTTTGACAGGACAGTTTTTGCACGAATTTCTTGAATTTTTATGGGATATTTCTGTTTCATAACTCTTTTGGTATTTAATTGGTACTCAAATAAAATCTGATCATAAAAAATCTATTAAAATGTTTACGGTGGACAGGTGTCAGCGTTCTTATGCAGGACGTGACGTCCTGAATAAGTTTAGGTAATAAAACCAATTTTTGTAATGGACTCATCATCCATAAAGATTTTATTTGTTTCAAAAAATCAAATCAATGTAAGTTATTTGCGAGTAATTAACGAGTAATATATGGAAAACATTATAACGTTATCAAAAAAGAAAAAATTGATATTAGAATTCATTCGAAATTTTATCGTTCAAAATGAAGAATCACCAACCTATGAAGAAATTAAAACAGGGTTGGGGTTCAGTTCTGTCGGCACGGTGAGTTGGTACATTCGGGAATTGATCAAATCCGGTCATTTGCAGCGGGAAAAAGGATTTAGTGGAAAGCGAGCCCTTGCTGTCGTTGATGATTTACCAAACCAATTGCCATTGCTCGGGCGAATCGCAGCCGGTTATCCACTCGAAGCCATTGAAAACAAAGAAATGGTTGAAGTACCGCCGTCATGGGTTCATCCTTTGAATTTCGTACTTCAAGTTCGGGGAAATTCAATGATTGATGACAACATCGAAGATGGTGATTATGTGATCATCAGACAAACCGAACAGGCTGAAGCACGGCAGACAATTATTGCCTATGTAAACGGTGAAGCAACATTAAAACGGTATTATCCCAAGCCGTCAGGGATCGAACTTCATCCCCGCAACCCGGAGTTTGACATTATCCATATTTCTCCTCATGATGAGTTTCGAATCGGCGGTGTTGTTCTGCATGTATTCAGAAATTACTAGTACCCCGGCATTGAAATCGTATGAAACCATGAGTTTATCCATTTTTAAAGACCCCTCTTTATTTGATATCCCCATCACGGGTATGGGGCTGTCCCAAAAGCTTTGAATTACGGTATATATACAAAGGTACTGCAGACATTCCTGTCTGTACTACAACGAAAGACAGAGAGAAGAACACCATTGATATATTTGGATAATCACCTTGGTCTGATATGGATTAATCCACTTCAAAAAGGGGTTAAAACCCCTAAATTTTGTTTTTTCGCTTTAACCCCTGCCCTAAAGGACAGGGTAAGTGATTTTCAGTCTCTTGCTAAATCTTTGATACTTACCCCGTCATTTATGGCGGGGAGCTAAAATCGTAATAAGATGGGATTTATCCCAATTGAACCTTTTCGGATTGGACTCATGGATGTTACGACTATATACTACCGGAGTAATAGTAAAGTATGAACCAGTCGGTCTATCATATTCGATTGTCTGATTTTGAACTCAATGCTGAGCGATTGCTTGATCCGGCTTTGCGGACACGGGCTGTGGCCATTATTTCCTCGCACCATCCAAACGGCACGATCATTTCACTTTCCGACGAAGCCGAGCAGGATGGGCTTTATGCCGGGATGAAAGTTTCGCTTGCCAGAAAGATGTCCCACTCGGCATTGCTTTTGCCTTACAACAACACGCTATACTCACGAATGAACACCTACATTTACAAAACTGTTGCCAAATATTCGCCCATTGTTGAACCTACTATGTTTGGGCAATATTTTATGGATATGACGGGCATGGACTTGATTTATAAAAACCCTGTTCAAGCCGGTGTGGTTATCATTGATGATCTTAAAACAAAAATTGAGATGGAAAGTTATGTGGGTATCAGCCAAAATAAACTGGTCAGCCAAATTTCTACGGAAGTCGTTCCTGAAAAAATCCATGAAGTGTCTTACGGCGAAGAATCGAAATTTTTATCCCCATTGAATTCCCAAATTCTGCCAACCGCTCAAGAGAGTACAGTCAGCAAAATGATCCGGTTTCTATGGCTGGGTCGAGTACACCAAATTCGGGAAATCACGCATAATGCCCGTGTTGGAATCGAAATATTCGGAAAACATAATAATCAGTTAAACAAAGAGGCTAACGGTCAGGACCATTCCCGCGTTCAACCGCCCATAAAACGTTCGTGTATTACTGAACAAAAAATCATGGAATGCGATACCAATGATGTGGATATACTGGCAAATGTGGTGCGAACACTGGCGGAACAAGTTGCATTCAAATGCCGCAAGCGGCGTTCTATTGCATTAAAAGTGAAGCTGGAAATTCACTACACGGACGGTTTTAAATCGTCAAAAACCGGCAGGTTTTCCCAAAACGATGATCAATCTATCATTCACGAATGTTTGAACCTGTTTGAAAAAGCCCATTATCGCCGGAACCGTTTACGCTCTATTTTGATCGACGCGACAAATTTCCGGCAAGTATCTCATCAAGTCGAATTATTCGAAAAAACCAAATATCAAAACGACCGTGAGTTAAATCGTGCCATTGACAAGATACGTAAACAATACGGATTTTCCCTAATACGAGCAGCATCCGCCTGATGTTTGCCCATCTGAATACTCATTCCATTTATTCGAAAATGTCCGGGACTGCGACGTTTCCGGAAATATTGCAGCGGGCAATGGAATTCAATTTCTCTCATCTGGCAATGACCGAAACCAACGGCTTGTACGGATTCATTCACTTTATTCAGGCTGCAAGGGATTTTGGCATTCAACCCATAGCCGGGACCAATATCATTACGCCGGATTGTGACGTGATTCTACTTGCGGAAAATCAGACCGGTTACGAGAATATTTGCCGTCTGCTTTCCATGGTGCACGATGAGCCAAAGATCACAATCCGGACATTATTTCAAACACACCGGGACGGATTGTTTGTGTTAGCTCATAGTCAGTCGGCGCTTTCTGAACTGGTGAAAATTTTTCCATCCTCCCATTTGTTTGTGGAATTACGTCCAACGATTACCGAACAACACGCAAAGGAAATAGCAAAACAATTTGGAATCGATATCGTTGCCACCGGTGATGTGTATTTTCTGGAAAAAAGCGATCAAAAGTCCCATCAAATTTTACGAGCCATTGATAAGAACGCCACACTTTCACAATTAACAAAAGACGACATCAAGGATAAGCATCATTATTTTTGTCCGGAAAAAGAAATGATCCGCAGGTTTCCAAACAGTTTGGAGGCCATCAATAATTCACAATACCTGGCGGAGCGGTGTAAAACAGATTGGAGATTTCTCAATACCATTTTTCCGGAGATATCGCTAAAGGATACTCATAAAGCCAATCAACTTTTGCACCAATTGGTCTATGATGGGGCAAATGTTCGCTTTGACACCATCACCAATGAAATAAAACAGCGGATCGAATATGAACTTGAAATAATCATGCAGAAGGGATTTTCGCCTTATTTCTTGGTGGTACACGATATCGTTCAAAAAACGAAAGCAACCATCGGACGGGGTTCCGGCGCAGCCTCCATTGTGAGTTATTGCCTGTTCATTACCCAAGTTGACCCAATCAAATACAATCTCCAGTTCGAGCGATTCATTCATCCTGATCGCGTGGACATGCCGGACATTGATATTGATTTTCCCTGGGACGAACGGGACGATATTTTGGATTATGTCTTCACTAATTATGGTTTACATCGCACGGCTATGGTTTCCAGCCAGGTGTTTTTACAGCCCCGGTCGGCGATCCGTGAAGTTGCCAAAGTCTATGGACTTTCTAATGAAGAGATCAAAGCCGTGACCAAACGTATCGGATATTTCGCCAGGAAAAAAGAACTGGCGAAGTGGATCTCTACGGATCCGCGGTTTAAAGACCTTGACCTTGATGAAACGCTTTTGGAAATCATTGAACAAAGTGAAAAAATCATCGGAGCATTTCGGGTGTCTTCCGTCCATCCCGGCGGCATCATCATCGTGCCGGATGAAATTCGTAAATATGTGCCGGTTTTGACCGCTCCGAAAGGTGTGCAAATTGTCGAATGGGAAAAAGACCAGGTGGAAGATTCCGGGTTGCTTAAAATTGATCTGCTTGGCAATCGTTCATTGGCTGTTGTGCGGGATACACTGCGCCAGATCGGACTATATCGCAACGAGCGGATGAATTATCACACAATCCAGCCCAACAATGATCCGCAAACAGAAGCATTAATGCAATCCGGCAAAACAATGGGCATATTTTATATTGAATCTCCGGCAACGCGCCTATTGCTCACCAAAGCGGGTGTTGTGGATTTTGAACATGTGGTCATTTATTCTTCCATTATTCGTCCCGCGGCCAATCGCTACATCAACCTGATGCTGGAACGAATTCATGGCAAACCGTGGGAGCTATTGCACCCGGATCTGCATTTTTTGAACGAAAGTTACGGGATCATGGTTTATGAAGAACAGGTCACCATGACGGCACGGGAAATTGCCGGTTTTGGATACGCGGAATCTGAACATATGAGAAAAGGTATATCACATGCAGGGCTTTTTCATAAAGTGCCATTATGGAAGCGTAAATTCATCACCGGCGCCGAAAATCGGGGATATTCACAGAAATTGGCAGAAACTCTCTGGGAAATGATCGAGTCATTTTCCGGATATTCATTCTGCAAGCCACACTCGGCATCGTATGCAATGTTGTCATTTACCTGTGCGTATTTAAAAGCACATTATCCTGCAGAATTTCTCTCATCCGTCATTACCAATCAAGGCGGATATTATTCCACTTATGCGTATTTGAGTGAAGCCCGGCGATTTGGAATTGAAATTTTGTGGCCGAATATTAACCGAAGCGAACGATTTTTTAAAGGTAGGAGAAACAAAATACGCATTGGGTTCATGGCAATTAACCGTTTGCAAAAAAAGACAATGAATGAAATCCTGGAAGAAAGAAAAGCGGGGGATTTTTCATCGCTTTCGGATTTTTTATTGCGGACTGACCTTGAACTTTCGGATTTGATGGCATTGACGAATGCAGGATGTTTCACAGAACTTGAACCCGAACTCACGCATCGGGAAATTGCATTTCAGATTGCATGTTATAAATTGGATTCCGACGAAAGTGAATCATTACATCCATCCGCATCTAATGGTGATTTGACCGATAGTCAAAAGCGTGAATTAGAAATGGAATCGTTTGGGTTCCCCATATCGGAGCACCCTCTGGAGCCGTATTTATCCATTTTTAAGGATAAAGTCAAAAAAGCCAAAGATATTCCAAAATTCGCCGGACAGACCATCAATTTGCTTGGCGTTTATATTACCCGAAAAGTGGCGGCAACGAAGAAGCGGGAACCCATGGAATTTGTGACATTTGAGGATGAAACGGACATCTATGAATGCGTGATGTTCCCCAATACGTATAAACAATACGGAGATTTACTCAATTGGGAACAATTGTTTATTTTACGCGGCAGGGTAGAAGAGAATTTTGGTGTGTTTACCGTAACGATTGAAAAACTCGGAAGTTTGCAGCACGTGATGAAAAAGATAAAAAAGGTTGCCTGATGTGCGGAAAAAAATTACTGATCGTAATTAAAATGGAGATTATCATATTCTCCGTCTGGAAATATAGGCGGGGCGAAGAAAAGTTTGTCCCTTTCAGACCTCACCCAGGTTTAGTTTTTGGGAGGTACAGGCCAAATGTATTAGATTAACTTATCCGGGCTAAAATCATATTAGATAATCTGTGGAATCAATTCAAAAAAAATACCAGGTTTTGGAATTTTTAAAATGAGTTTACGAACTAATGAAATTTCTCTCGTTTTCAAGGCCTTCAGTTTTGCAGCGGAAAAACACATAGGCCATAGGAAAAGAGATCAAAAATCATCACCATATATTAATCATCCCATAAAAGTCGCTGATACTTTATGGAATATAGGTGAAGTCAGAGATGCTATTACAATTATCAGTGCAATATTGCATGACACTTTAGAACATACGGATACAACTTTAAGAGAGTTGGGTTCAAATTTTGGAAGCGAAGTTTCTTCCGTTGTTAAAGAGGTCAGCGATGATATGAGTCTTCCTGAACAATTGCGAAAACGACTGCAAATTGAGCATGCTCCACAATTATCCGAAAGAGCAAAACTAATTAAACTGGCAGATAAAATTTGTAATATACATGATAAAATTCATTCCCCGCCGAAAAATTGGTCACTTAAGAAACGTAAAAGCTATTTAGATTGGACTAAAGAAGTGGTGAATAACCTACAGATGAAGGACTCTAAATTGACTCTGTATTATGAAAGGTTATTAAAACAAGGATATGAAAAACTGAAGTAAATATTCAGGTAGTGTACGATATGCTTCCCAGCTTGTCGTAAATGTGTTTGTTTAAATATATGCAAACTCGACAAGCCATGCCAGAGGCAGACAAGCAAGGATGCTCGTCGTACATTCCTATAAAAGCCTGAATATTACTCCGGCATCAAATAGTCGTTAGACGGTCCTGCGAATCGGACTTGACTTAATCGGCATAGCCATTGAGTTAAGAACGATAAGTCACCCCCCGTTCTTCCTGCCCGCCCCGTTCTTTTATTAATATATGAGGCAGGCGGGAAGTCAAGCCTCCGCCAGCCGGCGGATTCTTAACTCAAGTCCTGCGGTAATTTTGATTACTTTCTTACCTGCCCGCTACATTATAATATTTTTAAAGGTGGCAGGCGGGCGACTAACCATTGCCAGATTAATAGTTACAAACTGAATATTAATTCCGAATCAAAATGAATAACAATTCAGGCTGCTTTTCAATATCCAGATGGTAGAAGACGGTAGAAAAATATAACAAAATTTCCGACTTAAATTGTTTATCCTAATATTTCATCAACCGGGAAAATTATCAGGGTCCATCAAGTATTTTTCCATTATGCTGATTTCATCAATGCCGGAGATGATAATATTCGGATCCGGTTTCAACTCGGTTTTGGAAATTTTCTCCTTGTAATCAAGATTATACAAAATATGTTTTATGCAATTGATACGGGCACTTTTCTTATTATCCGATCGAACAATTGTCCAGGGTGTTAACGTCCGGTTGGTTTCCGTCACCATCTCAAATTTTCGAATTGAATAATGATTCCACAACTCCTGCGCCTGTAGATCAACGGGGGAAATTTTATATTGTTTAAGAGGATCATCCTGCCTTGATTTAAATCTTTTGAGCTGTTCCTTTTTAGTTACTGAAAAATAGAATTTAAAGAGGATGATCCCTTCCTTAACAATCATACGTTCAAACATAGGCGCGTATTTCAAGAAACGTTTATTTTGTTCATCATTACAAAAACCCATCACCGGTTCCACCATTGCACGGTTATACCAACTACGGTCAAAAAGGACTATTTCACCTTCCATGGGAAGATGGGCTGTGTAACGCTGAAAATACCATTGGGTCCGTTCCCGGTCGCTTGGTTTTTCCAGGGCCACTACACGGGCACCCCGAGGATTAATATATTCGGTAATTCTCTTGATTGTCCCACCTTTGCCGGCTGCATCACGTCCTTCGAAAAGCATCACAATTCGCAAACCCTTAGTCTTTACATGATTTTGTAGTTTCAACAGTTCAATTTGTAATTTATGTAACGTTTCTTTGTATTTTAATGTTTTCTTTTTTACCAAAACAGAAACCCGATTTTGATTTTTTTTAATAGTTGAATTTTCTGACGGGATGTTTTTAGAGGAATTACTACCAGCAATTTTCTTGGATGTTGTTGATTTTGATTTGTTTTCAGTCATTGCTCTCTCCCTTTTTTTTTCGATAATTGCACTGTTATGATTGAATTTTATTATATAACTGTTGATGGAAGGAAATGTTAAAGGAACTTACCATATTTTCTTTTCTTTTCTTTCATTTTCTTTAACGCGGCCTCTCCGGGAATAACAATATTTGGGTCGACTTGGAAATCCAATTCCTTACTTCTACCACGATAACGAACAGAATTGAGGATTACTTTCATTGTTTCCCGGCGAGCGAGATGTTTATTATCCGATCGTATAATTATCCATGGCGATGTTTTGGTATGAGTTTTTTTAAGCATCTTATATTTCATCACAGTGAATTCGTCCCATAATTCCTGGGCTTGTAGATCCACTTCGCTCAATTTCCACTGTCGTAAAGGATCATTTTTTCTGCGTTTAAAACGTCTTTTTTGCTCTAATCGGGAAACAGAAAAATAAAGTTTGATCAATGTTGTCTTACCATCATCTAAAAAATGTTCTTCATTTGAACTGACACGTTTTAAAAATTTCTTATATTGTTTAGGAGTACAAAATCCTAACACAGGTTCAACTAAAGCCCGGTTGTACCAACTCCGGTCAAATAAGACTATTTCCCCGGCGTGGGGAAAATGCTCAATATATCGCTTCATATGTAGTTCTGTTTTTTGAATATCACTGGGTATTCCGAGGGCAATTACGCGATAGTGTTTTTTGTTCATATAATGAGTGATCCGCCTAATCGTACCCCCTTTGCCGGAAGCGTCACGTCCGTCAAATAAAATTATAATTTTCTTACCATATCTTTCCAAGTGTTTTTGAAGTTTAATAAGTTCCGCCTGGTAGGGTTTCAATTCTTCCGATCTTTTAATATTTTTAATTGCTTGTTTTACTATATCATCCATTTCAAATTGTCCGTCGTTTGAATTTGTATTTTCAGGCAGGGTCACTATACTGGGAAAATAATTTTCAGGTAATACATTCCCGTTTGGTGTCGGGAATTCCGATTTGTTATGACCCTATTAAAAGTTTTGGAAAAAAACTGAAAATTAATCTTATTATTTTGCAAGTTAGTAATTACCCCGGTTTTAACCTTTATTTACAATCGATTTTACTTCAGTGTTGTTAAAAGTATAATGAATTATTTTTGTAGATCAAATTAAAACATTATTTTTCGAATAAACCATAATATGTACTGTTTTTACCACAATCTATCCACTGACTACCCAGGTTGATTATTTTCTAACCTATTCAATCTACAGAAACAAATAAAGGGTAATTTATGATTTTGATTAAATTGATTTTAGAAGATTAATTTATTAAAATTGTCCGGACGGAATAGAAAAAATTATCTTCCAACATCTTTTTCCAATACTGTGTAAACAATTTGTAATTTTTATTACGAATATCTATTAAATCTCTGAGGAGACGAATTAATCCGCAGCAGTCATAATGAATAGCCTTCGTGTAAAAAGATGCAATCATGTCCACCCGGATCGATTCATCCTTAATAGCACGTTCGATTAATTGGAATTGATTAGATGTTTTAAACTCTGATCGGATTCGTTTTCGAAGAATCCGGATTTGAACATCTTCATCATGAATTTCTCCGAGATAATCCTGAAGATGTTTAATATTTATAAGATGTTGATCATATTTATCTCTTAAGAATTCAGCCGGTATCTCTATTGTATATCGAAGGTTTCTTAGTGCAATTCGCATTTTATGGATAATTTTACGATCTACAGTTTCCGAAAACCGTTCACTAATAATCTGAAGTTTCCGAACACAATCAGAAACAGCTTTATGTACAACCCCTACCGCCTGAACCGGCAGTTTGAGATGACTTGAAGTTTTATCACCGGTTATATGGCTATAAGAAAAATCCAGGCTTACATCATCAGAGTTTATTAATGTGTGGAAATCATCAAATACGGATGAATATTTAAACGGTTGAAATTGATCGATAATGTCAGCCTGTAATTGCTCTCGCAAAACGCGTCTTTCCGATAGAAACAGAGCGACTCCTTGCTGGTCTTGCGGGGGTACCGTAAGGATATATTTTTCTAAGAAAAGAACTTGAACATCCAAGTCTCGCGCTTTACCGGCTAAAGCAACAGTAGCCTCAATTTCGGGTATAATATTTTCAATCTCCCGATGGGGGAAGAACGCACTAAAAACTTTCAGTACAGCTCTAAATCGACGGGATGCAACACGAAATTGATGAATAGGTTCAATTCCTGCGTTTTCTATTACGCCATCAATATGAGAACACATAGTTGTAAAACGATTAAGAATTATTGACCTCGCAAATTCTACTAAATTAGAATCTTGCATATCCATGTCTAAGAATAATTCGGTAAAAAATGTGAATTCAAATCAGGACACACCTGTGAATCACTGATACATTTTAAACAAGAAATCCGGTTATGAATTACTCCTGTCATTCTATTTATCTGAGTGATATTTAGGACAATCATAATAGACAAGCCGACCCGTTCCACTGGTAACCTGTCTCCACTGATCCACATCAAATCTCATTCGCGCTATGGCACAAGTGGGAAATTTTACTATGGATTCTCCAGTCAGTAAAGTGACCAGGCGATGAAATACCGGGTTGTGTCCGACCAGGGCGACATCGTGTAAAGAATCATCAAAGTGTGTGATATATTCGTATACTCCCTGGGAATGAAAATCATATAGTTCATCGTCGAATTTAATATTATCTAAAGGAAACCCGATTCTCTCGCAAATTAATTCTATAGTATCATGTGCTCTTTTGGCGCTGCTACTAAAAACGGCATCAAATAAAACAGCCTGTTCCTGTAAAACGACACCCATTAAGGAAGCATTTTTCAATCCGCGCTTATTCAACGGTCGATCAAAATCGGTCAATTCCGGAAACTCCCAGCTTGACTTTGCATGTCTTATTAATGTTAAATATTTAATCCCAATATCCTTTCTAATTCCTACCTGGTTTTTCTCATTTTAATAAATATCTATAGGTAAATCAATAACCTTTCGCATTAAATAATTGCATATTTCTCCCCAAAACTAAACTTGGAGAAAATAACTCACCATCTTATCCCGTTGAAAAAGTATCAACCTTTGTTCCTATTGATAAATGTCCGCTGGTGATGTTCCCCAATACGTTTAAATAATACGGAGGGAGTAATTGTTTATTTTACGCGGCAAGGTTGAAGAAAGTTTTGGTGTGTTTACCGTAACGATTGACAAACCCGGAAGTTTACAGTGTGATGAAAAAGATAAAGAAGGTTGCCTGATGTACTAACGAAAATCACTGACCATAAGTAAAATAGATGTTTTCGAGGGTTTTTAGTTCCGGCCAAAATTTTAGGCTCTGGTCTAATTAGCCGCTGATTTAATGCGGGTTTTATAAACCGTTGAAACGGTTCTAATTATTGAATTCACTCACACCCACGATTAAAATCGTGGGTTGCATTCTCAATGGAAACAAAATGTATTGTAGTGAAATAGCGTATTGATCCAAAAATAACCCACGAATTTATTCGTGGGGTGGGAACATAGACAAGCCGGAACCGATTCATCGGTTTTTCTTCATAGTGTGTAACTTGATTAATTTGAAGGCGGAAGTTCTTTTGTTTCTTTCCCGCCTGCCACGGTTGAAATATTTAAACGGGGCCTTTAGGTCTTCAAAGAAAAGAAAAAGAAAAAATAAGTGGTGGACTTCCTGCGTCGTATAGCATTAATTAAGTACCTAATACCACTAGAGATATTTATTTGAACACCCTAATTTCTCTCATTAATACTTAGCATAGAAAAGGGGAGCAGGTAAACAAGAAAATCCTAACTGAAGAAGTGGCCAAATTAGTGCGGACGGGACACTTTCATAGACCAATAGAATAGTGTAATCCATAAACAAAAGAGGAGAAGACATGGCGGATATTACCGGAGGAGAAAATATCGTAAGGATGCTTAAAAAAGAAGGCGTAGAAAAGGTCTTTGGCATCATTGACGGAACCTATTTTGGATTGTATGGAAATCTGGGGAAGTACGGTATTGACCTAATAACCCCTCGTCATGAGGCGACGGCAGCACATATGGCCGGTGCTTATGCTCGTTTAACCGGAAAGTTAGGTATTTGCATTGCCAGTAACGGACCGGGTGTGGCGAATGTCTTGGCAAGCATTGCGGTGGAAAACGCGGAAGGCAACCGTGTTCTCCTGATTACAAGTTCTCGACGCCGGGGAATCACCTATCCGGATCGCGGTGGAACCTATCAGTACTTTAATCAAGTTGCGGTCATCAAACCGATGGCAAAATGGTCCGGAAGTGTCAGTTCCCCTGAGAGAATTCCTGAACTCATGCGACGGGCACTACGGATCAGTTATCGGGGACGACCGGGAGTAGTACATTTGGATGTTCCCGAAGATATAATGAATGGGAAAACGTCCACCTTTCCAATCTGGCGACCTGATCAATATCGTCACACTTCCCCCATGTCTCCCCCCAAAGAAGAAATTGAAAAGGCAGCCGGGATGTTGCTCGAAGCGCAGCTCCCTATGATACATGCCGGTAGTGGTGTGATCCACGCCGGTGCATACGATGAACTTGCGGAGCTGGCTGAATGGCTCCACATTCCGGTGACCACCTCATGGGCAGCCCGCGGTGTTTTATCAGAAAAATCCCCCCTTGCCTGGTCAATGGTACATGTGAAAGCGTGCACTGAAGTCCGCAATAATGCTGATCTCGTGCTCTGCCTGGGCTCCAACCTGGGCGAGACTGACTGGTGGGGAAGACCTCCCCATTGGAAATCTCCTTCGGAGCAGAAGATGATTCAGGTTGATATTGATGAGGAAATACTGGGCATGAACAAACCGGCTGACTTGCCTGTCCTCTCCGACGTTAAAACGTTCCTGCAAAAACTTCTGAAATATCTGCGTGATACCCAAAAAGATATTCCATTGGAATCAAGGAAGAAGTTAGTCTCCCGTATTGCCAGGGGAAGAGATAAAGACCGGGCAAAATTGGATGAACAGTTGAAGGACCTTTCAGTTCCCATGATGACGGCACATGTGGGCGCTGTTTGCAGAGAAGTATTTGAGGATGACGATATTGTAGTGTTCGATGGCGGAAATACTGCCGTGTGGGGAAATTTTTACCATCAGATTCGTGTACCGAATACACAGTTATCTACCCCGCACTTCGGAATGCTGGGCGCAGGTGTGGGGCAGGCTTTAGGAGCGGCAATTGCAAGACCGGATAAACAGGTCTACTGCATCATCGGAGACGGCGCCTTCGGATTTCATCCACAGGAGATTGAAACTGCTGTTCGAAATAACCTCAAAGTGATTTACCTGGTCTGTTGCGACAAACAATGGGGAATGGTGAAAATCAATCAGCTATTTGCTTTGAAACCTGTAAAGACCATGATAAAAAAATCCCTGTCGCCCCAGGAAACGATTAATACGGACCTGGGAGAGATTGAATTCGACAAACTGGCAGAATCGATGGGTGCATACGGTGAACGTGTGTCTGATCCGAAGGAATTAAAATCCGCAATTACTCGCTGCATCGAGTCTGATAAACCGGCTGTGATTCATGTGGATGTGGATCCGGTAAAACACATGTGGGCGCCCGGACTGCTCCATTTCAAGAAAATGCACCAGGAACCGGAAGGGTAAATGATGGAGGCTGCAGCCATTGATCAAATTCGGTTGAATTTTAATCCGCAAACGATTGCCACCCTAAATCTAGTCATTGGTTTGATGATGTTGGGAGTGGCTTTGAATCTAAAAATTACGGATTTCAAACGTATATTGATTTCACCCAAAGCACCCGCCATCGGACTGGGCTTACAGTTTATCCTACTCCCGGCTTTTACCTTTTTACTTACGCTGATAATTCGTCCAACACCATCGATCGCGCTGGGAATGATTCTTATTGCCGCCTGTCCCGGGGGAAACCTGTCTAATATTATGACCTACCTGGCGCGCGGTAACACGGCTGTTTCAATCAGCATGACGGCTGTCTCTTCCGTAGCAGCCATTTTTATGACTCCTTTGAACCTTTCCATCTGGGGCAACCTGAACCCGCATACGGCTCCCTTACTCAAAGCGGTCAGTCTGAATCCCATTAACGTCTTTCAGATTGTTTTTATCATTTTGGGGATTCCCTTGGTTATAGGGATGACCCTGGCTCATTTTTTCCCGAAACTCGCCGTTAAAATTCAGAAACCTTTCCGAATTTTCTCTTTCCTGGCTTTCATCGCTGTAGTTCTGGTTGCTCTGAAAGCAAACTGGCAGATATTCCCGCAGGTAATCGGACTGGTTATTTACGCGGTATTTCTGCACAATGCGCTTGCTCTGAGTCTGGGATATTGGGCGGGACGTCTCGCAAGACTGCCTATGGCGGATGTGCGGGCTGTATCCATAGAAGTGGGAATACAGAATTCAGCTCTTGGCCTTATTTTGATTTTCAATTTCTTCGCCGGTCTCGGCGGTATGGCAATTGTTGCTGCATGGTGGGGCATTTGGCACATCATCTCCGGTTTATCCGTGGCCACCTACTGGTCGCTTAAACACCCATCTCCGGCAGTTGAGGTTTCCGGTGAGTAAACAACGGACTGTCATGATTACCGGCGCCGCCGGATATATCGGTAGTTTGCTAACCCAAACATTGGCAGAGAAAGAATATATTTCCCGTATTATTGCTGCAGATATCAAAGAACTGCCACAGCACGTAAAATCCAACAAAATCCATTTTTCAGAAACGGATGTACGTTCGCCATCCCTGGGAGACCTCATGAGGAAATACCAGGTGGATGTCGTCGTACATCTTGCCACCATTGTTACACCCGGGAAGAAATCCAATCGTGAATTGGAATATGCTGTGGACGTGCTGGGTACAAAAAACGTCCTCGAATGCTGCATCAATGAAAATGTCGAGCAGTTGATTGTCACCAGCAGTGGTGCGGCGTACGGATATTATCCCGATTCACCTCAGTGGCTGGATGAAAACGACCCTCTGCGAGGAAATCGGGAATTCGCCTATTCCCACCACAAAAGATTGGTAGAAGAAATGCTGGCGGAGTATCGGAAATTACATCCCGAACTTAAACAACTCATTTTCCGTCCATGCACAATCCTGGGAGAAACGACCAACAACCAGATAACCGCCCTGTTCCATAAACCGTTCATTTTGGGTGTGGTTGGTTCGAGCATTCCATTCTCCTTCATCTGGGACATGGATATGATTGCCTGTATTGAAAAAGGAATCCATGAGAACCGGAAAGGCATTTTCAATCTTGCAGGCGATGGGGTAGTCACCATGCGTGAGATAGCCCATTATGTGGGTAAGCCGTATATTCAAATTCGACCCGGATTGCTTCGCTCTGTTCTCTGGCTTTTAAAAAAGTGTAATATGAGGCAATACGGACCGGAACAGGTAAATTTTCTTCGCTACCGCCCTGTACTGAGTAATCGCCGTTTGAAGCAGGAATTCGGGTATATCCCAATGAAAATCTCTCAAGAAGTGTTCGAGTACTACCTGAGTTTTAACAAATGAGGCGGAGAGAATTTTCCCATAAGGTTGTGATGATCACAGGTGCAGCCAGTGGAATTGGTAAGGCGCTGGCTTACCGTTTTGCAGCTGCAAACTGCAGACTTGTGCTGATGGATATTGATGAGGAATCATTACAAACCGCTGCTCGTGAATTGCAATCATCCGGAAAGGAAGTCTTCTGGAGAGTCGGCGATGTGAGCAATCAGGAGGATTGTTTCCGACTCGTAGAAGAAGCAATCCGAAAATTCGGCGGAATTGATGTGCTAATAAACAATGCCGGGATTACCCACAGAAGCGCCTTCAGGGACACCAGTTTGGATGTTTATCATCGGGCCATGAATGTGAATTATTTCGGCTCGGTTTACTGTACGAAAGCCGCCATAGAAAATCTGATTCAGCGACAGGGAATGATTATCGTCATCAGTTCTATTGCCGGGTTTTCTCCTCTCCTGGGAAGAACAGGCTATTCCGCCGCTAAACACGCTCTGCATGGTTTTTTTGATTCCCTGCGAACCGAATTACGAGGTACGGGCGTGGATGTGTTGATTGTCTGCCCGGGTTTCACTGATACCAATATCGGGAAGAACGCCCTGGGCGGAGACGGTAAACCTACGGCTCATCTGCAAAGCCGGATTGGACAAAGTCTTATGCCGGATGAGGTTGCCGACAGAATTTATACATCCGCTGAGAAGGGTAAATCCCTTCTGATTTTATCCACGGTTGGGAAACTTTCCTATTTCCTGACCAAATTGTATCCATCGTTGTATGCAAAAATAATGGTGCGTTCACTTCGCTCTGAACTGGACCGTAATAAATAGACCTATAATTAGAGTCTGTCTATAAAGTACTGTTAAATCATCATAAAACGTGAATATTTGAAACGTGAAAAAAATGTTTCGTCGGGAAAGGAAGTTTCATGGATTCAAATGCTGACACATTAATGATATTATGGACAGACTCTAATTAAATGAGATGTGTAGGGAATAAATTATACCCTGGTATGTTTTCTGTTCGGCACACAGGGAGAGAAGAAATAGAGATTAAGAGCTTATAGATCTCGTCGCTTCTCTCAGGCAGCTTTCTGAATCAATAATATTCCCGTTCGGTAATATTTTATTTGACAGACGCTCTATAGTGTGGTATATTCCCGATCGGTAACATGAATACTAAAAGCCCAAAGCAGCTTGGCGCCACTATTCGCGCAAGGCGTAG
The DNA here is from genome assembly GCA_913009735.1 of uncultured Fidelibacterota bacterium. Taxonomy (GTDB): domain Bacteria; phylum Fidelibacterota; class Marinisomatia; order Marinisomatales; family TCS55; genus JADFRD01. Next base: position 14,158 of record CAJVYU010000011.1, on the reverse strand, counting down.
ACAGTTAAAAGTCACCCAGAAGGATCTGGCACTGACCTGTGGTACAGGTTTACGCTTTATTATTGATCTTGAGAAAGGCAAACCAACCTGCCAAATCGGAAAGATCTTACAGGTTCTCCAAGCTCTGGGGCTCAAACTCCGGATCAGCGACCCTAACACTGACACTAATCAAGATGAAAAAACATGAATAGCTTGATTGTTTATCTGAACGCCGAGAGAGTCGGAACCCTCGAACAAAATGATAGTGGCTTGCTGGAATTTTTCTACGATCAGGCATGGCTGGAGAAGCCGGGCGCCATGCCCCTTTCCCGCTCACTGCCGCTTCAAAGCGAGGTGTTTCGAGGAAAGAAAGCCAGGCCTTTCTTTGCAGGCATACTGCCTGAAGAGCAACCACGAAAAACGATAGCGAAGATCCTTGGGATTAGTGACACCAATGACTTCGCTATGCTTGAGAAAATAGGAGGCGAGTGCGCCGGAGCAGTCAGCCTGCTTCCTGAAGGCACGGCGCCAATAGATTCCAAAGACACCAGGCGCCGCAAACTAACCGAACCGGAGTTAATAAATCTCATAGATGAGTTACCTGGTCGTCCCCTAATGGCTGGGACGGATGGACTGCGACTCTCCCTCGCCGGTGTGCAGGACAAACTACCAATCATCGTACATAACAACAAAATATGTCTCCCTCTTGACGGTACTCCCAGCACCCATATACTGAAACCAGAGCCAAACCATTTTTCAGGACTGGCCACCAACGAGATTTTCTGCATGACTCTAGCGCGGGCTGTGGGTTTGAATGTGCCCAATGTGGAATACCGTCTGATCGGAAAGAAACCGTGCATTTTAGTTCAAAGATATGACCGAACGAATGATGAAAATGGCAGTACGATCCGACACCACCAAGAGGACTTCTGCCAAGCGCTGGGATTCCCGCCGGAACGAAAGTACCAAGCAGAGGGAGGCCCGACGCTTAGCGATTGCATTTCGTTGCTTCAGGACTGGTCCACAACACCCGTTCTTGATATTCCCAACTTCATTAATGGGCAGATTTTCAATGTATTAATCGGCAACGCCGACGCTCACGGCAAGAACTTCTCTTTTTTGTATTCCGGTGGCAAACGAAGGCTAGCTCCCTATTATGATCTTGTCTCCACTCTTGCATGGCCTAATATCTCCAAGAATCTTGCAATGAAGATTGGTAGCTGTAAATCAGTCAGCGCGTTTACGATTGGTGACTGGAAGAAGATGGCAAATAAGAATGGCCTTGGTTGGCCGATGATACGAGAACGAATGGCGGAAAACTGCCACGATATTTTGAACGAGCTCGACGATGTCCAAGCACAGACCATAGAATACAGTAAATCTATGGCCACACTACTCCATAAAACCATAGGAGGTCGAGCGACCAGAATGCTCGATGCGCTTTCTGATAAAGATAAATAATGATATAAAACCGGCACCGGTTAAGTCGTATTTTGAAACCGCCGGCCTACACTGGAGTTACCTGCCTGCGCTGACGCTTCGGACAGGCGGCAGGCAAGTTTTGTGTTTCCCTGCATGCGACATTGGCCAATGTCGAATTCGGGGAAAATAGCGGCCGCGAAAGGTTTTTGAATGCCTGCCGGAGGTGCGTAGGCAGGGAATCCTTTGACCATCTCCCCCCAATGACTAAATCCCTGGCTGCCGGAGCGGGTGCATAGGCAGGTTTCCCAAGATGGGTGGACTTCAAAGAAAGGGGCAGAATTTTTACCCACCGAATCCGCCACCTGACGGGACAGGGCAGGAAAGCGGGGTTATTTAAATTGGAAATAACATTAAATATCATACGATTAACATATGCCGGAGTAATATAAAAGTATTCTTACAAATATTAGATTCACTATGGCCGCTTAACTCCCGCGCCTGTATGTGTATAAACGAACTATAAATAATTGGGTTTATTATGCCTGGTATGGAGTGATGAATTCTTTGCATAAAACCGATTATCGTCATCAGTTCTATTGCCGGGTTTTCTCCTCTCCTGGGAAGAACAGGCTATTCCGCTGCTAAACACGCTCTGCATGGTTTTTTTGATTCCCTGCGAACCGAATTACGAGGTACGGGCGTGGATGTTTTGATTGTCTGCCCGGGTTTCACTGTTACCAATATCGGGAAGAACGCGCTGGGTGGAGACGGTAAACCTATGGCTCATCTGCAAAGCCGGATTGGACAAAGTCTTATGCCGGAGATAAATTATAATCTCTCCCCAATACGTATAAACAAAACCTCGAACCGGCTGGAGCGGTTTTAAAGTTCCCAGAGTCTTTTCCTTTGTTCCTTTCTTTCGTCTTCAATTCCTTTGGTTCCTTCCGTTTCCACATCAAGATCAATCTTTGACTGCAGCTTATTAATTAGATCCTTTTTGTCATGAGCGGTTTCTAAATCCTCGAATTTCTCAATAATTTGATCTGCATTGCTTTTGGAGGGCTTAGTTTTTATATTATCTATTGTTTCTATTTTAGGTGGCGCTAGAGAGAGGATAACAGATCTTAGCTTTTTCTGCACTGCTTCGGTCACCTGGATATAGAAACTGATTTGATTAAATATCTCTTCAGGAATTTCAATATTTTCATTAAGTGCATTTAATATCTTATGTCTAATGGAGTCTGATAACCCTAAAGAGCGTGAAACCTGATGAAATTTATTTAGAATGGAATCAATGTCTTCACTCTTTGATACCGTCTCAAATATCACCAACAGCTCTCGATATATATCAGCATTTTTACCAAGAATTCCGATTGCATCATTGCACGCCCCATAATCATCAAAGACACCCCTATTGCCTAAAAGCTCAGTTATGTAAAAGGGTAGACTGAATGATCCAAATAAGGCTTTACCGCAACCAATGCAGTATTTCTGTTTTACATTTTCAACCTGCCTGTCGCATTTTCCACATTTGTCGATTAATTTTTCCCCCGATTCAGGGCAATATTCATTTCTTTTACCCCTTTCATTGTAAAGTGGGTAGTATTTATGTGACCAGCTGATATTTCCTAAATCATCAATATCAATATCAACAATCACTGGCGAGAAGGCCATTTCATTGTTTTTTAAAGTCGTTGTTTCCTTTTTCCAGTCCGTTCCCTCGATAAGGTATAAAAAAGTAGTTTCTAAACGTTTAGCTATTTCTTGAAGAACACCCTCCGTAGGAGTAGCAATTCTTCCGGACTCAATCTGACTTACAAGCGACTGTTGATTATGTATATTTTCCTGGGATAAACCCATCTCTTTTCTTATGCGTTTTATTTTTTCACCAATTTTTTCCATTTTTTTATCCAATATTATTATTTTTAATTAAATCTTGTTCTGCCACAGAAGAAAACGGATACGTACCGTCGGTAATAATGTTTTCCAGGAAATGTTTTACACTAAATCACACAGGAACATACTGTTCTATAAAAGCCGTTTTCTTTGTCTCTGTGGAAAACTCTTTCGAAATTTTTCAAAAAACGTTAATAAGTCTAATGAAAAGCTATTCCGCATAGCTCATATATATCAATTACTATATTATTTATTAATATAAGTAATAATATTAGTATATATATTTTGTCATACTAATATACGCGTTGTGTTCGAGTGTTGTCGAGGGTGGTTATGTATATACAAATATTAGTCAGTCATACAATAAAACTAATTTTTCGTTACATTAAAGTACATATTATTAATAAATAATAGGTTTTTCCCATATAAAAAGAGACTATTCATATAATTTCTTCTCCTGCTAAAAGAGTTCAATCGGTTTACCTGATTCTAAGTATTCATCTATTGCTAAATCCAGATTCATAATCATTTTATTAACATGACCAAACTCTTTTGCAACCTGATGATCATCCCCAAGCAATTCAAATAATTCTTTTTGAAAATTTTCTGATTTCCCCCAAAATTCAATGATTTTTATTTGTGCCAGTTTAACTTTTCTAGCATCTTCATCTTTCAGTTTTTTTAATAAATTATAATATATAATTATTGATTGATTAACAAACAAATCTCTATCAAGAAAATTCTTATTTGACAAATCATTAAAAATTCTTACGGTCTTTTTACTTAGTGCAAAAGATTTTTTTTCACTGTTTTTTAAATCATTTTTATTCATCTCTTTTGCTTGCTCAACGATTACTTCTGTAAACCATTTTTGCTGATTTAACAGATCACCAATTTCATCTAAAAAATCTTTCATCTTGATTTCATTTGATAATTCATTTAGTGATTCAATAGAATGATCTGTTAAACGAAATGTCGTTCTCATTGCAGAAGATTTTTTCATTGCTGTCATTTCATTTAATGATAAACCGGCTTGAATGGAAAGCTTATCATAATCGATTTCAGTTGTTTTGTTTTTCATATTATCATTTCCCTAACCTACTGTGAAGATATATATAATACTATATGCGTAGCTACTACTAAAAAGTATGCTATAATAGAATAATACTAGTTAAACGTGAATTATAAAATTGTTATTGAGCCTAATATATCAAGTTAAATATCGAAATAATATCATTCGGATAATATTCTAATTAACGTGAATGCTGTTTATCAGTAAAATCTTATGGACAAATATACGTGAGTGTTAAGAGAGTATGTTGACCTATCATTTTACAGCCGGTTTAGTTGTTGATGGCACATAACGGCACAGGCACATTAAAAGATTATCATCCCACTTCACGAGGAAGAGTTATGGTTTTATAGGTATCACCATCCAATGTTAATCCAGGCGGTGCCTGATTTAGTTTTTATTCTTTATCTCACTTCTTTTATCCAAGTAAAAGACCAGGGTAGAGAACGCAAAAGTCTAAGAAAACATTTCAGGCATACCAACAAAATGAAACTAAAGAGGCAGTCTTGTATATATTAATCATTCCATTGAAAACGGAGAAGCTGATGTAGAACCAATGATTGTAAAACCGATATACAAACTCCATATGTATAGCCATCCTATATTTATACTGAGGATGAACGGGCGAAATGGCCATAATACAATTGCATAAATAAAACCTCGAATCGGCTGTAGCAGCGGACCAATCATAATCCATTTCGAATCAAAGGATATCATGAAATCCCTTACGATAGGCATTTTAAATAGGCTCTCATAATCGTTTTGATATGATGAAATACTTCCTGCGATAAAATAAGTAATAGTATGTAAAACCATCACCATAAATGAAAAACGAAATAATTTATTCACTTTATTATTTCATAATATGAGATCGATCTATGTTTTAAAAGGACAACTCCACACACAAATAATACTACAATAATTGATAAGTCAAAAGGCACCCAAAATTATGAATTTCCTAAAAAATTCTCAAGACAATTACTGACAAAATTAGAAATCGTACGTATGCAATAACTTTGATAAATTTCATTTTTCAAATCGCCTTTCCAGATTGTTTATTTTAATCTTTCTACATTGTCCGGCTATAACTGTAGCACACTTAATATTACAACAATGACGATTGAATTAGATTCGATCTAATGCACACATTCCCATAAATGCAGAAGTGTTAAAACAGAAATAATGTATCAAAACGATACAATTATTTATACTAATTTATTTCATTTTAAAAGCCCATCACAAAAATCAAAGTCTTGTTCAAGGTAATTCATTTATCTAAACTTTGCATAAACCGTTAAAACGGTTACTTTTTTGTTGTTATTTTTGCACCCACGATTGAAATCGTGGGTTGCAATATTTTCTTTGATAAACCCTTTTACATCATTATAAATCGTGGAGATTGCAATTTTATTTCCTCACTCACGTTAACACTGTTTGATATCATGGAGTACTGTGAATAAAATCATTTACATTATTGATTTATCAGATTGTACCCTTCCCCATAAAGTAAACAGTGATTATTTTGTCGGATAATTCTTCAAAAAACCGTTCTCTATCACGAAACCCAAGAATTTATTCGTGGGTAATAAAATAAAGTCTAAATGGAACCGATTCATCGGTTTATCATTCTTGCACCTGTTTTAAAGCAGTATTTTCTGTCTTATAATGTATATCAAACTCATCTCAAAAACAGAATAAATACATACGGTGATTTACTACAGCGGATACTATCCACGGTTTAGTGTACTTATAGCAATGTTTTGAAAAGAGGTATGGCTCTGTCCATAGGAAAATTAATAACCAGCGGAATGTCTATCTTTCCTACCTTCAATTAAACTAATACCAAATGTAAAAGTAATTGACACAATTAATGCCGGAATGATCTCATAAATTATAGAAGAGCCATATCCCATTTCTTTCCAGAAAATTGTCATTGCGAATCCGGCTAACATTCCTGTTGAAATACCCATTCTCGTTACTTTTTTCCAAAATAATAATGCAATTATAGGCGGCCCGAATGCAGCTCCAAGACCAGCCCAGGCATAGAGGACAAAGTGGAAAATAACGCGATTTTTGGACAATGCAAATAAAGTTGCCACGATGCCTATGGCTAATAAGATATATTTGTTTATTTTATTAACCTTTTCTTCAACCTCGTCGTTATTTGAAGTATTTTTATATACCCATTCAATCATAACAGAAATTGGCGGAAAAGTTAAATAGTATGGCCTGGAAGAAGCGCTTGTCTCCTTCCAGGGCTCAACAAATAACTTTTTAAATATATCATGCGATAATGCAGATGTTGCTACTACCAACTGTGAATCCGCTGTAGATGCTATTGCAGAAACAATTGCTGCTAAAACGAACCCGGAAAGAATCGGTGTTAAATTAGTCGAGGCAAATAAAGGAAGGATTTGTTCTGTATCGGCCACTTGCGAGATAAGCAATCGTGCACATAATCCAAATACTATTGAACCGGTAAATACAATCGTGGCCCAAGTTGATCCGATAATTCCTGATCTTTTTAATTCTTTCGGATCTTCTATGGCCATGAAGCGCGCTAGTTGATGGACGAGGCCCGGATAGGCCAGAGAAATTGATAACCATCCAACGGCTATGAGAAAGGCGTTGAACCCGATTTCGTTGGAATAAAATGATGTTAGTTTCGAATCCAGTGCACCCAGGGAAATATGCATTTGTCTAAAACCGCCCACTTTTATTAAAGTATAGATGGGGATTCCAATCATCGTTATAGCCATAAAAGATGCCTGGATGGAATCTGTAATCGAAGAAGCTCTAAAACCCCCGGTATAAGTGTAGAGTAAAATAATTGATATGCCGATGATAACACCCTGCCAGTATTCTAAATTGAAAATTGCGTTGAATGCTTTGCCGGAAGCTGTCAATTGAGCGACAACATAAGTCGTCATGGTCAAGAAAATAATTATAGCGGCAATTATGCGGATTGTCTTTGAGTTATGAAATGAAACAGAAAGAACATCCGGCACTGTTACGGCATTGTATTGTTCAGAGAAATTCCTTAAACGTGGGGCGAGAATGAAAAAATTGAACATGTATGCCAGAAGACAACCAGGCACAAGCCAAAAGGCTTGATAGCCAAGTAAGTAAGCGCTGCCGGAAAGCCCCATTAACACCCAAGCTGATTCTGAACTCGCTCCGGCAGAAAGCGCCGTTACCCAGGGTCCCATTTTTCTGCCACCCAGGAAATAAGAGAGGGAATCCGTTTTTTTTACTCTACCAAAGAAGTATCCTATTGCAACAATCGAAACAGTATAGATTATGAAACTGTAAACCATTATGAATTATAATGATATCATTTGTGCAGGGTTATTCAACCACTTCCGGATAATTGGGTGCGTTCAACTTCCTATTAATTTTTTCCAAGTCATGGCCTCTTTTTTCCAGTAGATTTCTTACCCTGAGGTTATTCAACATCATTAAAAACTTATCATCTTTCAACCTTCTGGATAATTTGGGATGTTTCCAATCTAATTTTTCTTGGGCTTTCGAAACAATCCAGTTATTATCAATCAAGGCAATTATACACGTAACAAACTCCAGTTCCGGTAAAGTCAGATCCTTATAAGGGTCGTATTTGACATAATGAACAACAGACCTGTGCGGTGACTTACTCTGTTTATCAATATCTTCAAGAATAGGTGCTTCGGCATAGATTTCCGATTCATAGACTTCCCTGACCTTTGTGGGTAATACTTCAAATGTTAAAACGAAAGGTTCTCCGAGATTCCAGTACCATTGAATACATTCGTTTAATATGTTTACTAATTCTCTGCCGTTTCCCGGCAATGAATACATTTGCAGAGCCTGTATAAATTTCGTCTCAATTTTAATATTCGCACCCTGTTCCGTATTAAATTTATCTACATATTTATTAATGATCATTTCAATATCGGATTTTCTTTCGCGTAATGGCGGAATATAAATCACATGAGGGAATCTCCATTTCAAATCGCTGCGAAATATTTCTTCGTCATCAATATCTTTGTTTGTGGCTGCTATTAATCTTGTGCAAGAAACATCAACGTCGTTGTTCTGCCCAACCGGCTTCACCTTTTTTTGATCGATGGCATTGAGCAGTTTGGCCTGAACAGATTTATGAATTTCTGCAATTTCATCGAGCAGAATGGATTTAGTCCAATATATATTTTCCGATCCTTGCTGATTGATTATTTTCCGGGTCATATTCTTTTGAGTAAGCTCTTTTCTGTCGATCAATAAATAGCCAAACTTGCCGCTCACATCCGTGGCCGATTTACTGGCTATCCCGAATATCTCCGACTCAAACAGCGTTGGCGTAATTGAGGCCGTATTCACGATATCAAGATCTGTATCATATTCGCTGTTACCCCCATCCTCAGGACATTGATCATCTTGAATTATTTGTCGACCGGCATTGTCTTTTTTCCATTTATGGTTTGATAATTGGGAAAAACGTGTTTTTTTATGCCACATCGAATGCTTACTTATGAGTTTAGCTAATGTCGTTTTCCCGGTTCCGCTCTCGCCCAAGATTAATAAGGGCTTATTAGAATGACAAGCCTTAGCCGCTTGCATACAGACTGTCTTACTTATGTTTGAATTACCCCACCAATCTCCGAAGATGTTATTATAAGTTGTGTTTTCATCGTTGGAAATACTGATTTGACGAACTTTTATTTTGAATATTGCTTCATCATTATATGTTAAATCCCTGGACAGTTGGGCAGCTATATCACGAACCCTGTCTAAATCATATCCGGGCATCTCTCTTGAAAATTCCGTTATGAATTTATAAGGGACATTTCTCCGGTCAATTTTGTTCATTACCCGTAGAATCCCTCGTATCCCGCGGACAAATATGGGTATTGCAACAAGGCTTTTTAACTGGCCTTGTAAGAGATATTTCTGGTATTGCGATTCATAGGCAGAGCGATGTGAGAAGCTGTAATCTATTGGAGAAACCCGGTCAAAGTCCTCTACCATTGTCAGTTCAATGTGATTAGCTGTTGAACCTGATAAACTTTTGATATCTGACGGATAAGTGTTTATAATTTTGTTTTTTGTGTAGACAAAAGGCCTGAATCTCCAGACATTATTTATCACATTGTCATAGTTCTTATCCAAATCCTCCAAGTCTTTTTCAACCCTTTCCTCCACGTTTAATATGTCATCACGATTTTTATAATATAACTTTAGTATTTCAGAATCAATCCGAACCAAGACAGCTTGGCGAGCTATTCCGTGCCCTTCTTGATCAAGAAATACCTCTGCAGTTTGGTAGCCATAATCATTGTTGATTAACTCAACTAAGTAACTATCAAAGAATTTTTCATCAAACATATGAGCAACTAGTAATTTTTTATTGAATCATAAAGTAAAATAAGAATATTTATATTTTTAACGGTTTTTGCAATTTTTAAAGCCACGGCCAAAGATGCAGCGGATGTATGTCCAACAAATAAGCCTTCCTTTTCAATAAGAAGTCGGAGAGCGTGCTCCCAATCACGAGGAGCGACTGTGTAGGTTTCGTCAATGTAATCTAAATTAATAAATGGAAACTGAATCCCCCAGGCTCCTATACCATATAATTCATGTTCTTCATATTCTTTAAACTTATTAACACCTTCCTTCAGGTGATGTACCACCGGCGCTTCAACAGGATCAAAGGCGACTATTTGAGAACGCCATTTTTTTCTTAATATATTCCCAACGCCTAACATCGAGGTGCCATTACCAACTGCTGACACAAAATAATCAATTCCTTTGTCTTTTTTTGAAAGATCAGAAATAATTTCTTTACCACAGTCTTCCATTGCAAAAACGCTCTCAACTATCTGAGAATGGTTTAAACAAAATAGTCGAGTTGGATCATCCTTACTTTTTTTATTATGATCTTTATATAATATTTCTTTTAACAATTTTTGGGTTCCCAGCACATATTCAGCATCATGAGTACAATACAGGTTTGGTGTATATTTTAGGATATTTGAAAATCTATTTTTTGGAAGATTACCCGGAGCAACGATATGTGTTTCATAGCCAAGCTCTTTACCAATATAAGCACATGCCGTTCCGGCGCATCCTGATGTATTCTCAATTATGGGTGTAATACCCGGCTGAATTCTCTGTTTTTCGATTTCATAATAGCGATAGAGCCGATAATAAACCCGGTCGTAATGAGATCCGGAAGGATTTTCAAACTCATACTTACAGTATATAGTATTATTATTTTCAATCGGAATATTGCGAAGCGGTAATAAATTGGTGTTACCGATTTTTTTGTGCAGTTCATTATATAGTTGTAATCTATTCATAATGCAATGCATAAACTATAATATAGATAGAAATCTATCAAGATATTATTGTATAAAAAGTTATATTATTCGTATAGTCAGAAAATATGTACATCAATGGATAATAATAGTTCATTATGAATATTCATTACGAACAAAATGGAATTGGCATAGATTTTGCCCTTATATTTATTGAACGCATGAATGATAAGGAATAAACAAATGAAAGAAGTCTAATATGAGTGGTCCAATAATACCTGTAATATTTATTCTCTTTATAATTCACAGGAAATACTTATATAATAATAATTGGACAATATGTATCAATCGAGGGTGATTATGAAAAAAATTGAAAATCTAACCATTTTAGGAATTCAGTTGCTGACTTTCTTAGTTCTTCAGGGTTGTTATACCCAACTCGCTATCAACAAACAAATGATTATGCCGGAACAAACTGTTTATCAATCTCAGGGGAATAATCTTTCCCAATCAGAATCCTTTTCGGATACCCTCCAAGATGGTGAAGTTTTTCAGGACACAATTATCCAGGAACATTACTGGGTAGTTGATCCATACGATCCGCAGTTTGGTTATGATCCATTATTTGACAATATTAGCTTTTATAGTAGTTTTCATTTTACGAATTGTAATTCTTACTGGTATCCATGGCGTTATACACCTTATCGACCTTTTTGCCTTGGCCCTTACAATACAGGATGGAATTACTATGATCCCTTCTGGTATGATCCTTACTGGAGTTTTTCTTATTATCCTGGATATTATCCCGGGTATTATTCCGGATACTATTCTGGTTATGGGTATCCGTACTGGGGTGGGTACCAGCCTGTCTATACAGGAGATCCCATCCTCGATAAGAAACGGGATTGGGAACGCCGGGGCGCTGATTTTGCCAGCAACACGATTACACGTCCGTCTAATTCATTTGCAGAACAATATCCCTTGGTGAATGTAATGGATCGTGTGGAAACAGGTACACATACGATAAAACCTGATGAGAATAACATAGCGAAGCCAATTAAACGAACGGAAACTGATTCGGAGATTATCAAAACCAGAATAAATAAGCGGGATAAAAATGATAATAAATCTCAGACAGTCGAGCGTATATATCATTATACTAAACGTTTTATTTCCAATTCCAATCGAAGTGAAAATAATAATAAGAAATCAAATAATTCAAAAAACACTACTGTAAAAAGAAATACCGGTTCACGTTCGAATTATTCAGCATCCAAGCCGGTTCATCGCAGTATATCAAGATCAAATGTCCGGAGTAACAGCAAATCCTATAGTACCGGTAATAGCCATTCCGGAAAAACTCGCGGAGGATATACAAATAATCGATCCAGGAAATAATTTCAACACATTTAAGTTATATGGGAATAATGAATAAACCATTTCAAAGAATAATAAAACAAACAGGCATAATAGGCATTTTGTTTTTTTTGGTTTGTTTTATTCAAGCACAAAGCGCCTATGACGCTATCCACATTATGGATCGAGAAATAGGATTAGGTACGCGCGCTTTGGCAATGGGCGGTGCCTATACCGGATTAGCCGATGACTATACAGCCATTTACTGGAATCCTGCCGGACTCGGCACAATTCAGAACTATGAACTATTTGTCGAGCTCTCCCATATGAATTTTGCAAATGGTGCACTTTTTGCAAATAAATGGACTTCTTATGAGCAAACATATACTCGTTTACGGTCTATAGGATTAGCAATTCCTTTTCCAACTAAACGGGGAAGTTTTGTGTTGGCCTTTGGTTATAACCGGATCCTGGACTTCGATGAGAATTTGCTTTTCTCCGGATTAAGCGATCAATCTAATGGGGTCGGCTTTACCATTATCGATGATAATGAGATAGCGAATTATTTTCCTTTCGAAAAAAACGTACAACGTTCTGTGCAAACTAGCAGTGAAGGTGGACTACATCAATGGAGTTTGGGTGGATCAATTGCCCTCTCTCCCCGTTTCCTATTAGGCATTACAGCTGCTTACACCGGTGGAAATGAACAATATAGATACACGTTTATTCAAACGGATTCAAAAAACATTTATGATCAATACCCGGGCGACTTTAATCAATATAAGATCAATCAATTCCTCCAGTCTGATTACAGCGCCTTAAGTTTAAAGATCGGCGGATTGATCCGGTTGAATCATGGACTAAAGATTGGCGGCGCTATGACCATACCGTCAGGTTTTCTCATCAAAGAAGTTCATTCCAGTAATGATAAACTAACTTTTGATGATGGGTATATGAATACTACCGATAAAAACGGACAATGGGAATATGAAGTTACCAAACCATTTTATTTTGATGGTGGATTATCATATAATAGTCGATTAATTACCTTGGCAGCTTCGGCTCGTTATCGTGACTGGTCACAAACCCAATTCAATGTCAATAGCCGTGATTTGAAAGACACGGAATATCAGGAATTTTTAGAAGAAAATAATCAAATCCGGCTCAATTACAAATCAACGATAGAATACCACCTGGGGAGCGAAATCAACTTGGAAAGGATTGGAACGAAACTTCGTGGGGGATATGCTTTATTTCCCTCTCCACTTAGAAATATTAGTCGTAATCAGGATCGTCGATATCTCACGGGAGGCATCAGTTTTACCATCGATAAATATGTTAATTTAGATATAACCTACCTGTATGGTACCTGGGAGCGTGAAACACGGGATTCTTATACACCAAGCGGAACCATTGAAGATATTAAAGTGAAAAAAGTACTGGTCAGTATTTTGTATGAGTTTTAGTGCTGTTGTGGTTTACAGGGTGTGTTGGTGTTTGTTATTTTTTCTTTATTGATTGCCGGCTGGCAGGGGTTATTACTTTGTTTCAGCAGTCCCCCAATAATTAAAGCTGGCCGGTTTCCATCCGGGGATATACATCGTTTCTATTTTATTCATTTTAAATCCATTTTCTTCAATAATTCCCGGAATATCTCTATTCAGATTACACCCCCCTCCGAGGCGCTTCCATAGTGGGTTTGCTATATTCTGCCACCTTTGTGTAGCTTCGTCAGGCGCTTTTCCATGTTCACAAAAAACGAGTTTTCCACTTGTTTTTAGCACTCTTCGTATTTCGCCAAGTGCTTTGTATGTATCTGGAATTGAACAAAGGGTATAGGTTATAACTACTGTATCGAAAATATGATTATCCACCGGAATGTTCTCGGCAAAAGCTTTTATGAATTCAAATTCAAAAGGTAAGCTTTGTATATCTACAACATTTTTATTCCAAATATCTTCAGACGGGTCAATTGCTGTCAGGTGCTTGATATTCTCTTTATAGATCGGAAGAGCGTCGTGTAGGGAAAGAGTGTAGATCTCGGTGGTCGCCGTATCATTAAAAAAAAAAAATAAGAAAACTATTGCGTTGGTAGATAACCAACGGAACAAATCTCATGATTGATGAGATCGACGCGGTT
>CAJVYU010000010.1 GCA_913009735.1 uncultured Fidelibacterota bacterium | reverse complement strand
TTCATGTGTTCTGATATATATTATTATTTTTGTTTTTTATTTTTTTATTTTTTTTATTTTTGTCTTTTTTTTTTTTTTCAAGCAGAAGACGGCATACGAGATAAAGGAATGTGACTGGAGTTCAGACGTGTGCTCTTCCGATCTTTAAGTAAATATATTCCGCTTGGAACATTAATACCCGCTTGTGTTTTTCCATTCCATTGAACCTTTTTAAGACCGTTTGAATGAAAATTTGATATTAATATATCTATTATTCTTCCTTTTGTATCATATACTATTAATTGATATTCATCTGGCTTGTTTATTTGATATTCGATTGTAATGCTGGAATTAAAAGGATTAGGATAAGCATTTTTAATATTGAAATACTCTGGCTCGATATTTTGATTATAATTATCATAAATAGAGAGAGTTTGGTACTCAATCATTAATTTAGGACGCCTATACATTAGGGGATAGGGTATTCCACTAAATCCTACTCCGTCCAACCATGGATCATAATCAGTTCCTATTGGAAAATGAATCCTAAATTGAGAGTTTTGACGGAGATTATTAATGTCATCTAATACCAGTTCGGTAACATCAATGTTTCTGAACCCCGTATCAGGGCTAGTAGTAACCGTTGCATAAAGTGGATATAATGTTTGGTTATCATTTATATCACCGGCTGTCCAATCTGATACATCCAACGAATTACCATAATCAATATGGTCTAAATAACAATAATTTGTATCTCCACCTGGAAAGTCCCAGATAGGATAAACACCATTTTCATTATTACCAGTGCTAAAATATTGAAATAGTTGGAAAGTTGCGGAAATGAGATCAAAACCTGTTGAATCATATGGTATTTCATCTAAAGAGAAAGTGTAAAAACCTCTAGAATACTGCCAATTAAAAAGAAATATGTTATATCCATCACCAGCCCCACCCGCATTACCAGTTCCATAGTTAATTAAATAATTATTTAACTCGTATTGATAAGCTATACTTCCATCTAAATAATTATTACTATATAATGTATCAGGAATAATTATCTTTGGATATACGAATAGAGAAGAAAATAGTGAGACCCAAAGTATAATTACTGTTTTCATAAATATAACCAACAATTCAACATATTATACGTATTTATTACACCAATTACAACCGAATTAAATGGGATTATATTTCGACCAAGGAAGGTTTTATTACATTATAGAAAATTCAAATCCAAAAAAGATTACTGCAACACTTTATAATAATGAAAGAGGTGCCTTGCCTTGAATGGAATTAATAAAAAAGGCATAGATTGTAGCCCGTAGGAGAATCGAACTCCTGTTGCCAGGATGAAAACCTGGAGTCCTAACCACTAGACGAACGAGCCAAACTATTTTTCGTTCGTCTATCAAGTTTCATTTCTGTTGCCAGGATGAAAACCTTCCCGACGCGTCGGGATAACCACTAGACGAACGAGCCATTTTTACTGAAATTCAAGGGCGCAAATTTATATTTAATTAGTTGTCAGAACAAAAATATTATTCTGTATTTTTACTAGCAGAATCAAGTATAGCAAAAAGTTGTCCTTTTTCAGGTTCCATAATCAAGTAAAAGAATTGCCAAACCAAACACAATTCAATATTATGAATCATTTTGCATATAGTAGTTACATTGTTTTAATCTTGATCGCTTATGAAATTGATATCATGGAATGTTAACGGCGTTCGAGCTGTAAATAAGAAGGGTTTCCTTGATTGGCTGGAAGAAGCCAATCCGGATATTTTATGTATTCAGGAAACAAAAGCCCATATCGATCAGCTCCCAAAAGAGTTATTGGAAGATCATGGATATCACACCTTTTGGCATTCCGGAGAACGGCGTGGATATAGTGGTGTGGCGACCTTTTCCAAGGAAGAACCCCTATATGTTCAGGAAGGGCTTGGAATTGACCGCTATGACAAAGAAGGCCGTGTGCTGCTAACCGAACATCCTAATTTCCTTTTATATAATATATATTTTCCCAACGGACAGCGTGACCAGGAACGTCTTCAGTATAAGCTGGATTTTTATGATGAATTGCTGCCCATAATAAATGATCAGGTCGAATCGGGGCATAATGTGATTGTAACCGGTGACTGGAATACGGCCCATCATGAAATTGATCTGGCGCGACCAAAAGACAATGTCAAGAACAGCGGGTTCATGCCCATAGAACGAGAGCGACTGGATACTTATGTTGAAAATGGGTGGGTGGATACGTTTCGGATGTACCATCCGGAGCCTGGTCGATATTCATGGTGGACGTATCGGTTTGGGGCTAGGTCAAGAAACGTTGGGTGGCGTATTGATTATTTCTTTGTAAATGAAGGATTTACTGAACAAGTTCTGGATGCGGATATTCATGATGATGTCATGGGTTCTGATCATTGTCCAATATCATTAGAGGTAAAAGATTGAAATCAAAAGAAGATATTGTAAAAAACTGGATTAAACGTTATACAGGAACCCGGTTAGAAGAGTTTGGTGAATGGATCCTCCTTACTAATTTTCAAAATTATGTTGATAAGTTTGCCAAACGATTCGATGTATCCGTAAATGGCACGGGCGGCCCCATGACGTCAGCAACGAATTCGAATGGATTAAGTATTATCAATTTTGGTATCGGTAGTGCCAATGCGGCTACCATAATGGATCTCTTAACAGCGGTGAGGCCAAAGGGGGTTTTGTTTCTTGGAAAGTGCGGTGGGCTGAAGCATTCCACGGAAATTGGTTATTTTATTTTACCCAGCGCTGCCATCCGCGGAGAAGGAACCAGTAATGATTATTTCCCCAAGGAAGTTCCTGCGCTACCGTCATTTAAGATTCATAAATATGTTTCTGAAAAATTATTTGAAAAAGATTTGGAGTATCGTACAGGAGTCATTTACACAACAAATCGCCGAGTATGGGAATTCGATGAAGACTTTAAGGAATATTTGCGGAAAGTGCGCGTACTCGGAATTGATATGGAAACAGCCACTATTTTTATTGTTGGGTTTGCCAATGGTATTGAACGTGGAGCTTTGTTGCTTGTATCTGATACTCCAATGACGCCGGAGGGAGTTAAAACATCAGAATCCGATTCAAATATCACTCAAAAATATGTGGATTTGCATCTGGATATGGGAATTGAAGCAATGAGTCTTATTGGAAAAGAAGGCGAACAGATCAAGCATTTCACATACTAAACCTTCTATTATTTTACTTATTAATTCGTCGTATCCGGTGAACATCCTCTATAAGTAGGGGTTGCAGCAAAACCGCAATAATCAATTGTGGCAACTTTATAATCGCCTTTACATTCGTCCTCGTTTAAATTTTCATAGTAAATATCATACCATTCAGGATAAATATTACATCCGAAGCATTTTTCCGATTTTTTCTGAATAACGGTGAGTCCGTTCCGCTCATCAATTCCAATGATTTTTTCATCGGGTTGGTACACAGATTCTCCGTTCTGTAATTTTTGATTCAACCGTTTCACATAAGAATAAGCCACTTTGATTTCATTGACATCAATTTCGGGAGGTTTAGTCTGTTCTCCGCACCCTTGGAAAAGAAATAATAATAGTGAAAGAGAAATTTTTTTCATTTTTCTCATGTTTTATCAGTTTTCACTAAAATTAAAATAACAATGACCATAAAACCAATTAGTCTATCATTAAATCAACAGCAATCGCATCAGCAAAAATAAATCCTTCTTCAGAAAGTTTTAGCCTTCCATTTTCTGTCTTCAGATATGATGCCCATTTTTCTGGGATGTTAATTACATAATTTTTTTGAATACGATCTAGTTGAATTCCTTTGTTTGTCCTTAAGCCAAATCCAATCAAATCGTTTGTCATTTCTTTTTCTGAAACTGGATAATGGCTTTCTATCGGCAATTTACCTGATTCAAGGAATTGAAGGTATTGATCCAAATTGCGCGCATTATTATAACGATTCTTTCCATCGAATCCGTGGGCGGATGGACCGAAAGCAAGATACGGATCAATTTGCCAGTAGTGAAGGTTTTGCCGGCATTCTTTCCCGGGTTTAGCCCAGTTGGATATTTCGTATTGAGTGTATCCGGCTGATGATAAATATTCTTGGGTCCTTGTATACAGTTCAGCACTATAATCATCATTTGGAATGGCAACTTTATTTTGTTGGACCAATTGATTTAAAACTGTCCCCTGTTCAACGGTTAGTGAGTAAGCGGAAATATGTTCGGGCTCCAATTCTACAATAATTTTTAAATCCCTCTGCCAGATATGCATTGTTTGCCCGGGGATGTTGAAAATTATATCACAGTTAATGTTTTCGAAGCCGGCTCTCCGTGCATCATTAAACGTTTTGAACACCTGTTCAACGTTATGAATGCGTGTGAGAAATTCCAGTAATTTTGGTTCCAATGATTGAATTCCAATTGAAAGACGGTTGATACCCAATTTTCTATACGCTTGCAATCGCTCAAAAGGTGCTTCACCGGGGTTAGCTTCCAACGATATTTCATCTACTTCAGTAAGATCAAATTTTTTATATAGAGTATTTAGAATCATTTCAAGTTGAACCGGTTCCAAAAGGCTGGGAGTACCGCCGCCAAAGAAAATAGTATCAAATACCCATGGAGATGTATCCAATTCACAACGTTCGATTTCATTTATCAACGCTTGAAAAAATCGAGACATTTCATATTCCCGGTCAGCAACCGAATAAAAATCGCAGTATATGCATTTCACTTTACAGAAGGGAAAGTGAAGATATATACCGGCTCGAGTCATGTGTAAGTTTACAAGATTCTTAATTGGGAAACGGGATTTAAAGAGTTAAAATATAATCGTAACCATTTAAAAAATTTTAGAACAAGTCTCTTTCATTTTTTTTTCTTTATATTACTCCGGCACTGGTTCGTCGTAATAATATTGTCATTGCGCGGAGAGAGGAACGAACGACAAAGCAATCTCCTAAAGGCTGCGGTATCAGGAGATCGCTTCGTTGCTCCACACCTCGCGATGACAAGTAGTATTGTGTTATCTTTGATACGACTAATGTATGCCGGAGTAATAGAAAAGAAAAATGAATAGCTGAAGTAAGCTGCTTCCGGTCTCTAATATTAACTGCTGTTATTTTGCGTGCACAATCTAAAACGTTATCAAAGAATTTTAATTTACCCCGTCATTTATGGCGGGGGTATGTTAAAAACCAACCGGCGCGGGCTTCAGCCCAATAATGTGATTCGTTATATTCAGGGATAAATCCCCCTTTTGTTTGTATTCGTATCCCCGCCATAAATGACGGGGTAATTATTTCATTTTTACAAACGTTTTGGACAGATGTGGTATCGGAATTCAGTCCCTGATTGTAATAGTATCCTGATTCAATAAAATTCGTAAATTAATAATCTATGTTTCGTTTAATTATTTTACTGATTAGCAGCTGTCTTTTTGCACAGCCTGGAATTCTGAAAGTCGGGTTTGATATTGATGATACTGTTCTTTTTTCAAAGCCCATGTTCCAATATCATTTTGAGGAAAAAGGACTCCCAATTGATTTTGCGTGGATCAACGCCCATGACAAGGATTTTTCTATTCCCATAACACCCACCATTGAACTTATAGAATATTTCAAAGCCAATGGACATAGAGTTTATTTCATTACCGCCCGCCCGGGGGAGAATGGTGAAATATTGGCCGAATTTTTGACAGAAGTTTTGGGGTATACAGTTCAAAAAGATGTAGATTTATTTTTTATGCCAAAGGATACAGTTAATGGTATTAAATACACCTCCAAACATAGAAAAATGAGTGAACTGGGACTGGATCTCTTTTACGGGGATTCGGATTCGGATATTATTGCCGCATTGAAAGCAGGAATCCATCCTGTCCGTGTGGTACGGAATCAGGAGTCCATTGACCAATATGGCGCTAATTATTTCGGTAATACAAACAAGGGAGATAAACCAAAAGCACCTTTTGATGCTGAAGATTTAAAGATATTTTACAATAAATCCGTGGGCGTGTTTGGTGAATCCATTTATCCGATCATTTGGGAGGGACCAAGTGATAAATAAATTTTTATCAATTTTTATGCTCTTAAGTTTGGTTTCAGCGGCTGATCTAGAGTGGCAAGCGGAATTTAGATATCGATTGGAAACAGGTAAAAGTGATTCCCTGTTTTATAAGAAAGCTAATACGATAAATTATACGAGAAGCAGAATCAGCTTAAAATTTATTAATGGCCCCATAATGGCCCTTGCTCAACTTCAGGATTCAAGGATATTGGGAAGGTATTATAATTCACCGGGAATAACGCAAGCAAGTGGTCTCAAGATTGAATTCCATCAAATCTATTTTCAGGTAAATAATTTGTTAAAAAGAAATTGGACAATGCGGTTTGGACGGTTTGAAATGCCTTTAGGATCAAAACGGTTGTTCAGTAATAATAACTGGAGTAATTACGGGCGAGCGTTTGAGGGTATCACTTCATTTAACCAAAACAAATTCGGTTCGTTAAATACATTTTATTTGATTAACGATGAAAATTCAAAATATTCAGATTCGGACGAATATGACGCAATTATTAGAGGGTTTTATTTATCGCCATTTTTAAAACATATTCCTTTTGTAAAAATTAATCAATTGGATTTTTATTTGTATAATTACATTTATAATGAGTTGGATATTCATGATAGGTTATTTACAGAGGATAGAGATACTTTTGGAACAAGATGGATTTTTAGTTTTCTATTTGCTCAATTTGAAGGTGAGTATGCTTTTCAAAGTGGAAAAAACAAAGGCTCTTATTATAGTTCAAAAATTTCATCTTATATGAATGTGTTAAATTTCCATTTTGATTTATCATTTATACCTGTATTATCCCGTTTATCCTTTGGTAAAGAATATTTTTCAGGCGATGACCCATCAACGACTATTGACCTTGAAGGATTTGCTAACCCTTGGGGAGAAGATCATAAATACCATGGTTATTTTGACAAGCATACAAGATTCAATAATAACTATTCTGATGGTTTGGATGAATGGAATGTAAAAGCAGAATTTTCTTTACGGGGAGGTGTCAAGCTGAATGTCCATTATCACGATTTTAAAGATGGAATAAAATCAGATCCTTTGGGTACGGAACTGGATATTGTTTTTTCAAAGAAACTGGGTTTTGGCGGTGTTTTGCAACAGGGTTTTGCCCGCTATTGGGAAGAGGGTGGAGATCAACTGGACACCGGTTGGTTTATGCTGACTTTTATTCTGTAAGGCTGTTCAGGTCATCCCGTATTAAAACCAGAATAGCAGACTGAGGAACAATCAAATAATGATCATTTTCCACTTTAATCTCAATAGCTGCTTTGTTGAGAAATAATGCATAATCTCCCAGTTCGGCCTGGGTCGGGATATATTTTATTCCGCCATGAGTTTCAATTTTCCACGGTTCGTCACCAACACCTTCCGGATTCCCAACCGGAATTCCCGGACCCACTTCTACGATGATACCGCCGCGAATTTCCTGTTTTTCGATAACACTGGGTGGCAGGTAAAGTCCTGCAGCAGATTTCATTTCACCTTTATCCGGTTGAATCAACACCCGGTCACCAACCACAATGATTTGTTTTTTCTTATGACGCATAATATTTTTTTACGAAATTAGCGTTTAAGAAATATATGCTGATAGTAAAATATATTGACACAGAAGAGGAATACTGCTCTGCCCTTGCCATACGCAAAGAAGTGTTCATCGTGGAACAGCATGTCTCCCGGGACGAAGAGATTGATGAATATGAAAGTTCAGCAACGCATATTGTTGCTTTGAAAGATGGACGAGCCTCGGGTACTGCGCGTTGGCGTTTTACGGACAGAGGGGTTAAACTGGAACGCTTTGCTGTTTTAAAATCATTTAGAAAAAAAGGGATAGGATCCGCTTTGCTACAATTTGCACTTGATGAATTGCGTGAAGAATCCCATATTTATTTAAATGCACAGAAACGAGTAATTTCCTTTTATGAAAAATTCAATTTCAAGGGCGTAGGTAATATCTTTTACGAAGCGAACATTCCTCATTTGAAAATGGTGTATCATAAATTGGATTAGAATTAGGATTGATTCACTTAGACCTCACATTTTACATAATTACGTATTACGATCCTTTAACTAATATTTAAAAGAATTGTAGATTCACGGTATAATGAACCAACAAGCAAACCATTCATGAAAGAATCCCTGTATAAACGAATGTTCAAATTGATCGTGCAGCATTGGCCATATTTGTTGCTTTCCACAGTGGCAGCGCTAATTTATGTGGCTTTAAACAGCGCGTCCATCTGGCTGACAGCCTCATTGATCAACAATATATTAATGGATTTCGATAAACTCATTTCTGACCAGGCCAGACTGGCGGGACAGGAAATCTTATCGTTAAATGAAAAATTGAAATTCTGGACAAACGGATTCATTTTAAGAGATACTCCACAGGAGACTCTAAAAGTACTCTGTCTGTCCATTGTAGCTATATTTTTAACGAAAAATATTTTTTTATATTTGAAAAATATTTTAATGGCATTGGTACAATTTCAATTGATCACAGATTTACGAAACCGTCTGTATGAACATTTTAATTCACTTTCACTTTCCTATTTCAATCAGAAAAAATCAGGAGAACTCACGTCCATTATTATTAATGATGTCGCCAATCTTCAGCGATCAATCAGCACAACATTTAATAAGCTCCTCATTGAGCCAATTAATATTCTTGTGTTTACTATTTTACTTTTTGTCATTAGCTGGAAACTGACTTTAATTACATTATTTATTATTCCTATATCGGGGTTTACAATTATAATTATTGGTAAGAGTATCCGTCGTAAATCTAAACGAACAGCAGTTAAAATTGCGGGCATTACAAATATTATTACTGAAACGCTTTCGTCTATTCGTATTGTTAAAGCCTATGTGATGGAAAAATATGAAATTAGTAGATTTAAAGCCGAAACAAAGAATTTTTATAAACTACTTTTAAGACGAGCCAAATTGAGTTTGGTCGCTTCTCCTCTAACAGAATCTATAGGCGTTTTGATGGGGGTGGCTATGCTTTGGATAGGTGGATTAGAAGTGATAAATGGACAGGGTCTTTCTTCAGAAGACTTTTTGCGTTTTATCCTTATTATGTTTGCTGTTTTAGAACCATTAAGGAAATTGAGCAAGGTGAATGTTGAGTTACAATCCGGTGCCGCATCTGCAGAACGAGTCTTTAATATTTTAGATACACCTCCAATAATATTTGATTCTAAAAATGCCATAAATAAAATCAATTTTGAAAATAAGATCAAATTCGATAATGTGAGCTTCAAATATCGTGAATCCAATGAAAGTGTATTAAAAAATATCAATTTTGAGATTGAAAAGGGATCAATTGTTGCATTAGTCGGACCCAGCGGTGCCGGTAAATCTACCGTTGCTGATCTAATCCTACGATTCTATGATGTCACAGATGGTAACATTACGATGGATGGAATTGATATACGTAACATAACATTAGGTTCCTTGAGAAACTTGATGGGTACGGTTACACAGGAAACGATTTTATTCAATGATACAATCCATGCAAATATCGCTTACGGATTAAAAGATGTTTCTGTCGAAGAAATACGAAATGCTGCAATAGCAGCCAATGCGTTGGATTTTATTGAAGAATTACCTGAAAAATGGAATACTGTGGTTGGTGAAAAAGGAGTGATGTTATCTGGGGGTCAGCGTCAACGGATTGCCATCGCCAGGGCTCTGCAGAAAAATCCTCCAATACTAATATTAGACGAAGCCACCTCTGCGCTGGATACAAAATCTGAACGGGCTGTTCAATTGGCGATTGAGAAACTAATGAAAGATCGAACGGTTATTGTTATCGCCCATAGATTATCTACAATACAAAATGCAAACAAAATTATTGTTCTCGATAGTGGAAAAATTTGTGAAGTAGGAACACATGAGGAGCTTCTTAAACTGGGTGGACATTATAAAACCTTTTATAACAATCAATTCAGGAAATAATAATCTACATTAAACCGTAATGCCGCCGGTTCATATAATTTTGTTTCTATATTTGTACAGTATTTATTATTCATATCATACAGCAATGACAGCGATTGAACTCTCAAACCTGCGAAGCAAATATGAAGGGAATCAAGTTCCCGTTCTTATCCACAAATTGAACAACTCAAAAAATTCACCTGATATGTCCAAAACGAATACATTGGTCGTTGAGATTACAAAAAATTTAGCTCATTGATGACCAAATTAAATCGAATAAATACGACATGTGACACATGAAAAAAATACCATTAACTATCGTTCATTATAATAATGAAGACCCGGCAACAACTACAGGCGGAGTGCAATCCTTTGCAAAAGGATTAAAATTAATATTTAACAACGTTGAATTCATGACTCCCCAAAACAGGGATTTGAAATACATTTGGAATAATCAAATCCCGGTCGTTTGTGATAACCAACTCGTTGTTGATTTTCCGGGGAAATTCCCTGTTATTGGATTTCAGCACGGTGTTGGTGCTGTCAAATATAGTGTGACCCATTCAAAAGGACACAGACGGCTTAAGCGGGCCCAGAAACGTGCTGCTAAAAGACACAATACATTATGGGTTGCGTGTGCCGAATGGATTGCAACAACTTTTGAACAACTCTATGGAAATCATACCGAACAGATTATTTACCATCCCATCGATGTGGATTTCTTTGATGCCAAACTGGAGAATAAAAACTCCCGGCTTATTCTGCACGACGCCCGGACGAAACATAAAGGCAGCGCCCTAATGGGAGAAATTGAAGCCGCTTTCCCCGAATGGCAAATTGAACCGTTGAACTGTAAGCCGGAGCAGGTACCGGATCGTATGCGGGAAGCACGGGCATTTATTCACCTGAGTCGTTATGAAGGCAACAGTATTGTGTGTAATGAAGCAATGGCGATGAATCTCCCCTGTATGTTTACAAAAGTGGGATTAATGCAGGATCGCAACCGCCCAACTGATGTTTATCTGGTTGATACCGATAAGATGTATAACCAGCGGGATTACTTAACTGAGGAAGTCCGCTCATTCCTGAAATCAATTAACAATCGAACCTACAATCCACGAACATGGATCATTGAAAATGCCATAGCACAGGTTAGTCAAAAAAAATGGAATCAAGTTATGATTCATTTCCAACATATGTCCGGTTGGGAACTCGGGCTGCCGGCAGACTGATCTACATTTCTCGCGAACTTTTATCAGTTTATGGATTATTACTCCGCGGAATTTCCTTCTGAGGAGTGTTGAACGGATAGTAACTCGCTAGAAAATTCTACTCATGACAATTTTCCAGCGCGAAACTCGTAATACTCTACCTCGGGGATAGTTAGCGACCCTTCCCACTTTGGCTTTTTCATTAACAAAACGCGGATTACTAAAAACGGGTATTTAATAAATTCCTGGAGAAAATATAGACGCAGAGCATTTTTCTTTTCAAACCAACGAAACCAAATACTATCGGTAAAATAAGAAAAACCGCGAAACCAACGGGTAATATATTTAAAAGCATATAACATAAATATCGGGTACAAACTGTAAAAGCGGAACGGGTAATATTCAGCAACAACCCGGTGATAATAAAGTAATTGATTTTCTAATAGTTGCGGCAAAGGAAGCTGCCGTTTCCCAAGTCCGCCGGGGATATCAAATCGCCGCAGTACAACCGGCTTTGGGTCAAACATCAAATATTCGCCGGGCTTCATTACTTTCTGTAATTTGAAACAAAACGAATGCTCATCAAAATTATTGATGTACGGATACCATCCACCCAATTCCACTACATACGATCGGCGAATCGAAGCATTCAAACCGTGTAACCACCGGACCGGTTTTTTCACTTCATCAATTCCGGTGAAATCCTTCCCCCTCAGAAAAAACGAGTAGGTCAAGCAACGTTCATAAGCTAATTGTTTATTTTTGTAGGGAACCGACTCGTCAATCCGTTTTAAACATTTGCCTGATACTCCGATACAAAGGGGATCTTCATAATGCCGGGCATGTGCGGAAATCCAATCATCTCTGACCGGTAAATCGTCATCGTCCATCAACAAAACCACCTCCCCCCGGGAAACGATAACACCAAAATTCCTGGCGGCTGCCGAACCTCTCGGCCTGGTTCTGATTACACGAACTTTTTGATCCAGTAAACCAAAGGCCTGTTTGTGTTCTTCCCAGTGAGTATCATCACTTTGATCCAACACCACTATCTCATAGTTATCGTAATCCTGATTCAAGCAGCGTTCGACCAGTTCAAGAACATAATTTAACCGGTTATAAGACCGGATGACAACGGACATAAACGGATTGGATAAAGACGGATTCATACTGTCGGCAAGCACCTGATAAATTCCACAGCACGATCCGTACAGTGCCCGTCATTAAAGTAGAAGCAATTATGTAAAAGCTGCCGGTAGTTTTTCTTTTGACCCTGATTTTCCAGGTTTTCTTTGACCAGTTTTAAAATATCCGACTCCGGGCTATTATCGTAAACAGCAGCCACACTCCTGATATCCATGGATTCCGGCATGGTATGTAATTCATCATAATCAATTTGGGCGATAATAACAGGATTGTTGGTAATCAGATATTCATACAGAATTGAAGATGTGTCACTTATCAGGATATCGGATACGGCAAAATCATGTAAAGTATCACGATTCAAAATATCCGACGGATTTGAGAAATACACATGTTTAATTCCTTGTATTTGCGTCCAGGCTTTGATAACAGGGATGTATTTTCGCTCAAAAAAATGAGGTCTGATAATGAGATTAAATTCCTTGGTTAATTCCTTACAGAATTTATACACATATTTATGCAGCGTACCGTTCCCCCATTTCCACGTAGGAGCATATAAAATATTTTTCCGGCTGCGGTCAACGATGCCAAGATTATCGATACATTGTTTTCGGTCAATTTGACCGTTTACATAATCATCAAATCTTGGATTTCCGATTTTAATCAAATTCGCATCGGGAATATTCAAGCCGACATCTTTTAACTTCTCCAGGTGTTTAGGACCCGATAGAAAATGATAATCGTAACTCTCAAGAATTCGTGGATTTCCGCCATACTTTTTATCACCGGTGCCATGACCGATAAAAATAGTTTTACAGCGGTCATGATCACAATTTATACGAGTATTGGATTGGGATAAGATAACGCCATCGAAATTGTATAAATTTTTAATATCGCGTTTGGTTACCGCCGGAGTATTACGAAACGTTTTTATTTCCGGAAAGGCGTTACCGTTTTTCAGATACCGTTTAAATCGAAATAATTTTTTTGCGTTAATTACAATGAATGTCCCGCCAATCCGGTGATAAATAGGCTTGGCATAGGAAAACTGGTAAACCTGATTAGCTAAATAATATATCTTCAATTTTAGTTAGTCCGGATTTCACCAAAACTCTATTGCGAGAAAAAATCGGTACTATTTTTTACACAATATTGAAAAGCATCTTCGGTATCAATATCAAGCCAAAAAGCATTGCCAATGTCTACTCCTCCCAATTTCCGTTTTGCAAACAGCAAATTACACGCATCCGAAAGCGAAAACGCATTCATCCCCCCGGCTTGTTCCAATACCCCAAAAAAATCATAGCGGCACTTGAAAACGCCACAATCGATCGCATCATAGACCGTGAGATTTTTAGACATGGCTGTAATTATTTTTCGGTTATGATCGTCCACTTTGACTTTCATTCCATCATCAATATCAAAAATACTTTCGGTATTAAAATCCAAACCAACATTAGCTGTTGTTTCCTCTAATCTGCTGTTGATTACCTTTTGGAACAGATCCACGCCATATAAATGATCGCTCATGGAAATTAAAAATTCCGCTCCCGGCGGGATAGCTGTTTTGGCAGCTAAAACACTAATACCGTTAGGTTTGCTCCAATGAGGATTATGAACAAATTCAATATTGATGTCCAAAGATAAACCTGACAGATAATCCTCAATCAGATCACTCCGATACCCGGTGATAACCACACAGTCACGAATATTGGCTTTGATACAATTGTCCAGTAAATAATCGATTATGCGCTGATTATTTATTTTAAGGAGTGTCTTTGGGGTGCCCTTGCTTAACGATTGGATTCGCGACCCCTGACCGGCGGCAATTATTATTAACTTCAAAGGGTAACTTTTGGTGAGGTTAAATTTTGGGATGCAATAATTTCATATTTCCGATGTATTCAATCTTCGTAGTAATCAAGTCCCAGGTGTGTGATCAGTTCTTCACCCATAAAATGACGTAAAGTATTTTTCAATTTTGCCAGTTGCACAAACAGATCATGCTCGGGGTATAATTCCGGTAATGTCATGGGACTTTTAAAATAGAAGGAGAGCCATTCCTGGATTCCCTTCATCCCGGCTCGTTTTGCCAGGTCAAGAAACAATACCAGGTCAAGGACAATCGGCGCTGCCAGGATACTATCCCGGCACAGAAAATCAATCTTGATTTGCATCGGATATCCCAACCATCCGAATATGTCGATATTATCCCAACCTTCTTTATTATCACCGCGCGGCGGATAGTAGTTAATGCGAACCTTATGGTACAGGTCGCCATACATATCGGGATATAATTCAGGCTGGAGAATGTAATCCAAGGCTCCTAATTTGCTTTCTTCCTTGGTTTTGAAAGCATCCGGATCATCTAATACTTCGCCATCACGATTTCCCAGGATATTGGTCGAAAACCAGCCTTTTATCCCGATCTGCCGGGCTTTCAGTCCCGGGGCAATAATTGTTTTTATCAGTGTTTGACCAGTTTTATAATCTTTACCGGCAATGGGCGTTCCGGTCTTCAAAGCCAATTCCTGAAGCGCAGGAATATCGACTGCAAGATTTGGCGATCCGTTGGCAAAAGGAATCCCCAGTTTCAACGCCGCATAAGCATAAATCATACTGGGTGAAATTTTGGGATCACTGTCGACCAGACCTTTCTCAAACTTTGACAGCGATGAATGTACCTCTGATGGTTTCATATATATTTCCGTACTGCCGCACCAGACCATCACATTTGATTCAGTATTATTCTCTTTGATAAACGTCTGAATGTCGGTATCGACCTGTTCAGCCAAATCCATTTTATTTTTACCGGTTTTGACCCAATCGCCTGACAAGCGCCGGACATATTGTTTATCAAAAACGGCTTTGAGTACATTTATTTTTTCAAGCTGCGGTTTTAATGTGTTTACTAAGTCACGGTCAAGGACGCCAGATCTAACACATATTTCATGTAGGTTCTCAGGGTTGATGTCCCAACCGGTAAAAACCAGATCTTCAAGATCTGCCAAGGGAACGAAATCCTTAACCAGGGGTGTCCGGTTTTCGGTTCGTTTACCGAGGCGTATGGTGCCCATTTGGGTCATGCTGCCCACCGGTTTTCCCAATCCTTGTTTGATAGCCTCAATGCCGGAGATGAAGGTACTGGCGACAGCACCCATACCCGGTATGAGGACTCCCAGTTTTCCTTTGGGTTTATGAAGTTCCATTCAATAATTCCTTTATGTTATTTTAATGATTATGAAATAAACAGATTATTGTATCAATTTGTTTAGAATAATAAATTTTCGAACGGTAAACTAATACATTTTTATAGTTATTTATAAGGGTCGGTTTTACATTCAGATTGTTATGTATTTTAAAATTGGAATCGTAATTATTAACTGAATTGCCGTTATAACCAAAACGCCACTTGATATAATTTTGTAAAAAGATTATCAAAGGGTTCTAAAAATTAATTGTTATAAATTCACTCCAAATCAGTTTAGAAATATTTTGAAAATTTTACTATTTGTAACCAAACCATACTCATTCTCCATATTAGAGACCGTGCAAAAGGCTGCAAAGCAATCGGGCTATTTGGTAAAGTGGTTTACAGCTGCTTCAGCCGGAGAAATAATTCCTCCCGGTGAACGATTGCAAACCAGCCAAAATGTCGAAGACTTTAATCCGGATGCAGTGATAGTTCCCGGAAATGTAGTACCGGATTATTGGCCCGGTTTAAAAGTTCAGATTTTTCATGGTCTTGGAGAGGAAAAAAGAGGACATTACAGAATTACGAATTTTTTTGATCTTTATTGTACACCGGGGCCATATATGACTCGCAAATTTGAAATATTGGCAAATAAATATAAACATTTTTTAGTTAGAGAAACCGGTTGGCCAAAACTGGACACTTTGCAGATAAATAATAAACATGAGCGTAAAGTGGAATTTGGATTTGAAAAAAAAGACATTGTTATTTTATACGCTCCCACATTCAGCCCGCGGTATTCAAGTGCAAATGACCTTTACAGTGAAATACAAACATTAGCAGAAAATAAACCATATAAGTGGTTAGTAAAATTTCATCCTTTGATGGCAAAAGAATTCGTAAAAAAATATAATCAAATTATTAATAATAACTTTAGGATAATCAAAGATGAAAATATTCTCCCTTATATGGAAGCTTCGGATTTATTGCTCACCGATACATCATCAGTTGCGTACGAATTTTTACTTTTTGACAGACCAATCGTTACCTATAAAGCAACCACAAGAAAAGATAAGGGAATTAATATAATCAATCCAAGCCAGTTGGAAAATGCAATTGAACGATCTTTTAAAGATCCTAATGAATACAGTTCAAATCGCAAGTCATATTTAAATGAACTTCATCCCTATACTGATGGAAAATCAGCTGAACGTATTATTGAAGCCATTAAAAAAGTTATTCAATCAAAAGAATTACAATCGTTGAAATTGAAAAAACCAAACTGGCTGCAAAAAAGACAGATAAGAAAAATAGTATCATGAAAACGGTTCTATTTGAAGTCCGGCATCTTTATTACTTGCCCCAATTTCTTCCTGTGATAGATGAACTAATAGCTAGAGATAATTATTTAATCTATGTTTCGCTTTCTTCAAATGAAGGAGAAGCAAAACTTAATATTTTCAAAAACATTTTTACTAATAAACCGGTGCATGTAATCCAAGCTAAAACGGAAGAAAAAAGACTTGCACAGTGTGCGAATTTAAAACCTGACATTTTATTTATCGGTAATATTGAAAGAAACAGCTTATTTGCTAATAAACAAACTTTGTCGGTTATGATTTACCATGGTATCGGTTTAAAATCGTCATACTATAAAGATACATCATCGCAAATTGATATATATGCTATTGAATCTCAGGGGCGAATTAACAATATGTTATCAATGGGATTTAAGAAAGAACAGCTTGCATTGTGTGGCTTTACAAAACTTGACCCCTTGATAAATTCATCAGTGAAGGATCATCATAAAGCATTAGAAGCTCCAGGATTAGATATCAATAATAAAACTGTTTTTTATACTCCGACATTTTATCCGTCATCAGTGGAAAAAACGGTTGAATCACTGATAAAAAATGACTTCCGTTTTAACCTCATTCTGAAATTGCATCAATTTTCATGGCAAATGGAAAAGTATATTCATCATATTGAAGCAATAAAGGAATTAAGCAAAAAAGTGAATGTATATATTGTGGACAAAATGGATATTAATATTATCGATTATTATTTAATCAGCGATTTACTACTAACAGATATTTCGTCTACGATGTTTGAGTATTTAGTGCTGGATCGTCCAATAGTACAATGTCTTGATTTTACCTATCGTAAGCATCATAAATTAATACCAGGTTTAGTAAACAAACGTTTCGACAAAGCACGTATGGAGAAGGTCAATTTTACAAATCAAATAAAAGACGCTAATCAAATAATTGGATTGATCGATGAAATTCTTAATTCTCCGGATACGATGAGCAGCCAACGGAAGAAAGCCATACCGGAGTTTCTTTTTAAAGCTGATGGCAATGCATCAAGCAGGTTAGTAGATTTTATTGAAGCAAAGCTAATGGACACCTCTAAATAAATCATTAGATTCAATACCCCGTGAAAGCAATTATTTTAACCGCAGGTGTGTCTCGAAGGCTCTATCCGATTACCGAAACCACTCCAAAATGTCTTTTAGATATTGGAGGGAAAACAATTCTAGAAAGACAATTGGATTCGTTGAAAAATCAACAGATCAACAACATCACAATTGTACTTGGTTATTATCGTGAAAAGATCATGGATTTTATTTCAACGAAATTCGCAGATTTAAATATAGAATACATAATCAATCACCATTTCTTTGAAACAAATACAGCTCATTCTGTTTATCTGTGCAGAAATCAATTGCGGATTGATGATTATATTTTAATGAATGGTGATGTATTGTATCCTTCAAAATTATTAGAACAGGTTATTTATAACGACCATGAAACTGTACTGGCAGTGGATGTAAAAGTCTGCGGCAGGGAAGAAGTGAAAGTAATAGAAGGAGCGAATAATAGAGTGGTTGCAATCGGTAAAAAATTAGTACCGGAAAATTGTTTGGGGGAATTTATTGGGGTAGCAAAATTTTCTAAAAATTTCAACCGGGCATTTGCTGATTCCCTTGAGCAACTAATCGATGCCGGCGGAAAAGAAGATTATTTTGAAGCAGCAATAGAATTAATCCTGAATAGACATCATGTTTATTTCACGGATGTATCACGTTATCCGTGCCTTGAAATCGACTTTGCAGAAGATCTGGATTATGCACGAAAGATTGCAGAACAGGATAAAGATAACCTTTTCTAAAACGGGTGGCGAATATTATTTTTTTTAAAGACTGGCGTTATAATAAACGTTGCGTTTCGGATTTTATATTACGTAGTCATTCTTCTGTAAAATGTAATTTCACCTGACAAATAAAACAAAAAATATAATGAATCACCCCATAACTATATCTGAATTACAGGTTTTAGGTGTAAATGTCATTATTGACGCAAACCATTTACTGCGTTCAACTTACCCGGTAATGATAGATACGACGCAATCCATTCTGGGAAATAGCCGGGCCAAAAAAGCATCGAATGAATACTGCATGTCTATTCGTGATATCATTACCCTGATTCATAAGGTCAATTAATGACCATCAAACCTATCGATAATAGAGAAAATTTCATAAAATTCCTGGAAAGGTAATTATCAGATTCTTCCATGTTAAATTATTATAATCCTGTAAAAATTATTAAAACTGATAATTGGCTACTTGGTTTAAATAGCAGTATAGAGAATTTAAAAATTACTGCACCGATTATTGTAACATCACCCGGAAATAGAAAACGGTTAAACCTTGATTCGAAATTCGATCCTGAATCTATTTTCAGCAATGTTGGTAGTCATCCAACTTTTGAAAACTGTATAAATGCTATAAAATTTTGTCAAGAGAACATGTTTGATGGGGTAATCGCCTTGGGAGGGGGTTCTGTCATGGATTTAGCAAAAGTTGTCATGGCACATCTGTGTTTGGAGAAATCGGATATTTATGAATTAATAGAGCATAAAGGAAAATTTCCGCAGACGATTCCATCCATATTTCTACCCACAACCCATGGCACTGCAAGTGAAGTGACTATGTGGGGGGTTGTATGGAATATGAATGAAAAAAGGAAATACTCCATTTCTCACCCGGATTTATATCCAAGTATAGCAATATTGGACGGGAATTTAACATTGTCTCTTCCCCTGGACATTTCTATTATAACTGTGATGGATGCTTTAAGCCATAGTTTTGAATCTATTTGGAATAAGAATGCGAACGATACATCTACTGATTTTGCCGTATCAGCTATTTGCTCGATTCTAAAAAATGGGGAAGCATTAAAGAAAAACACTTCTGATTTACTAATAAGAAATAATCTTTTAAAAGCTTCCACAGTTGCCGGATTAGCGTTTTCCAATACAACGACAGCTGCTGCCCATTCAATGAGTTACCCGCTGACGATTCATTATGGAATTCCCCATGGAGTTGCGGCTTCGATCAGTTTATTACCCTTATTAGAAATGAATGGGGAATTCATCAAGGAACCGCTGGATAGAATTTGTAAAAATAATGAATTGACTTATGATGAATTAAAACAAACGATTAAAGCCATTCCCCAGGGTGTAATTCCCTGTACATTGGATGAATGGGGAATCCCGGAAAATCAACTACTAAAATTAGCTGAAGAATCATTTACAAAAGGACGGATGGATAATAATATTGTGGATTTAACAACGGATGATGTATTAGTGATATTAAAGGAAATATATCGTGAACAATGAATAACGCACATTACATCCTCCCATAAAGATGACACGCACGCAAATAGTTAATCAGGAAAATATTTTCTATGAATTGAATCGTTGTGCTTCTAATTATGTGAAGAAAACGGTTGAATATCTGATTTCAAATTGACCAAAATATAGATTTACCGGATTTTCAATAATAAAATGCAATGTTGTTTACACAGTATACAATTTCATCACTTTAGTGAATCATAAATATGAGTAATATTTATCCAAGGAAAAATATAATGAACTGGACTCTACCATCTTTGATCAAATTAGCTATCAAAGAACAAGTGAGAAACTTTCAAGATTATCGACCGATTTCAAGATCGAAAATTGAAAGATTTAAACCGCATATGAAAAACCGGGAAATCCTCCTGCTTGAAGAGTTATTGAGGAATTTACAATCTGGCAAATGTTTGGAATGGGGTTCTGGATACAGTACATTATACTTTCCTAAATTTCTTTCACCGGATTCTGAATGGCTCGCCATCGAGCATTATCCTGAATGGGCTGAAAAAGTAAATGGATTGAATAAGAATCCAAGAGTAAAGACAGTACTTGTTCCTCCCGATAAATTTCCGTGGACGGATGATAATGAAGATGGATCTTATAGTGATTTTAAACATTATGTAGATTATCCAAAGGATGAGGCCCCTTTCGATTTCATTTTAGTGGACGGACGGTTAAGGATAGCTTGTCTTGAGCGCGCCTTGGAATGGATATCTCATAAGGGAGTGGTTGTCCTGCACGATTCCAACCGCGAATACTATCACTCTGCCTTAGTCCATTTTCCAAATCAGGTATTTTTTCACTATGAAGGTCGGCCGGATAAAGGGTTGTGGTTTGGGTGCAAAGGAATAAGTATCGATGAATATATTCATGTTTCAAAACATAAAACACTTTGGAATGTTCATAATAGTCGTAGACGGAAAATAATAAAAAAAAGTAGTCGACAGGATTGAATTTCATAATCGAAAAAAACAAACTATTGAACAATTAATTTCAGAAAGATTAAAAGGATAAATTATTGATATGACTAATGTTTCACCATTTAAGGGTTGGCGGTACAATAACGAACTAATCAAAGATTTTTCAAACGTAATCGTCCCACCCTATGACGTTATTACGACTGATGAACAAAATCAGTATTATGAAAAATCTCCTTTTAATTATATTAGAATTAATCTGAATAGATTACCAAAGGATGAGCGGTATTATGATGCCGCCGGCAGTTTAACTGAATGGAAGAAAAACGGAGTGTTAACTGAAGAACCCAAAAACGCTATTTATATATTGTCCCAATCATTCATGCAAAACGGTCGGATGATTGATCGTGTTGGCTGCATTTGTGCTTTAGAACTGACAGAACTAGGTCAAGCAGTTTTACCTCATGAACAAACCATTGAAAAACATATTGATGACCGTTATCATTTAATGGAATCGACACATGCCAACACCGGCCAGATTTTCATGACCTATCAAGATGATGATATGGTTTTGGAAAATATCTTTGGACAATTGGATTCAGATCCTGAAATAAATGTCAATTTAGATGATGTCCAATACAAGATTTGGTCAGTCACTGATCCACTATTGATTAAAGAATTCCAAAACGGTATGTCAAATAAAAAACTGGTAATTGCCGATGGACATCATCGCTATAAAACTGCTTTACGATACTATAAACAAAACGCAAAAATAAATGGCGCCGAAAAGGTGATGGTTACGGTCGTTAACAGTAGTAATCCCGGGATGAATGTTCTTCCGACACATCGTTTACTGTCCGGAGTTACACTTTCTATTGATGAAATAAAAAAAGGGCTGAAACCGAATTTTAAATTGCAGGAGATGGACATAGCCTCTCTTGTTTCACATTTGGAAAATAATAATATTTCTAAGGGGACTATTGGCATTTTTCATAAAGTAAGTAATACTAGTTTATTGTTAAATTTTAGGAGTTGGAGATGCTTAAATACGGTATTTAAAGAACAATGCGGAGCATCTCAACAACTGGAAACAAATATCTTGCATCATTTTGTATTAAATGAAGTTTTTGGAATCGATACAGAAGATCAAGAAAAACTGAAAAAACTCTCCTATATGCGCGGGAATAAACCAACGCTCAAACTATTACAGGATGAATCAGGGTTTGATGTAGCGTGTTTTGTCCAACCACCTTCACTTGATGAGATTTTTACTATTGCGCAAGCAGACGAAACGATGCCTCAAAAGTCAACATTCTTTTTCCCGAAAATTTATTCAGGGTTGGTAACACGATGTTTTGGAAAATAAAAATCAATAGAGGTTTATTATGAGATTATTAAAAGAAAAACTAACAAAGAAAATTCCACAGTGGAAAAAAGAAGCCTATGAACTGATAAAAAGCAGTGGTGATACCAAAATCAGTGATGTGACCTTATCACAAGCTTATGGTGGAATGAGAGGCGTTAGAGCTTTTGTATGTGATACGTCCTCCGTTTCAGCTGATACGGGGCTAATCATCCGGAATCACCCTCTTTTGGAGATCACACACCTGTTACCGGAAGAAGTATTTATTCTTTTACTGACAGGAGATCTACCCACGGAAACAGAAGTTGCGGATTTGCAAGAACAGTATAAAGAACATGCCCATATTCCTGAATATGTATGGGATGTTTTAAAAAGTATGCCAGAGGATTCTCATCCGATGGCCATGTTTAATACTGGGATTCTGACTATGCAGCGGGAAAGTATTTTCCGCAAGAAATATGCTGAAGGAATGCCAAAAGATGATTACTGGAAATACTGCCTTGACGATGGAATAAATTTATTAGCCAAGCTACCGGGATTGGCAGCCGGCGTGTACCGAATCCATTTCAACAAAGGTGAACCAATCGAATTTGATTCTGAATTGGACTGGGCAGAAAATTTTGTCCATATGATTGGGATTGAAGATCCAACGGGAAATTTTAAAAAACTCATGCAGATATATTTCATGCTTCATTGTGATCATGAAGGCGGTAATGTAAGCGCATTTGCTGCTTATACAGTTGCTTCTGCCTTGTCTGATCCATACTACGCAGTATCTGCAGGATTGAATGGTTTGGCGGGGCCTTTGCACGGACTGGCAAATCAAGCATGCTTGCAATTTGTCTTGGATGTACTTGATCATTTCAAAGTGGTTCCAAGTAAAGAAGAACTCACCCAATTCAGTAAGGATCGTTTGAATAGCGGACAAGTCATTCCAGGCTATGGTCATGCTGTACTACGCTGCCCGGACCCCCGTTTTACAGCATTTATGGAATTCGGAAAAAATCATATTCACGATGATGATGTATTTGATATTGTGAAATTGCTCTTTGATGTTGTTCCTCCGGTTTTGCAAGAACAAGGAAAAGCAAAAAATCCCTGGCCGAATGTGGACGCTGCCTCCGGCTCGCTGTTGTATCATTATGGGTTAAAAGAGTTTGAATTCTATACTGTGTTGTTCAGCGTTTCCCGAGCGATGGGGATGGTGGCTCAAATGGTCATCAATCGAGCTTTGGGTATTCCGATTACCCGGCCTAAATCTGTGACTTATGACTGGCTAAAATCCAATACCTGATACTTTGTTCGTTCGATTTCTTTCTTTAACAGCATCACTGCTGGTGCTGGTTAGCCAAATATACCCTGTTGATTTATACCAAACACTCAGAGTATATGGAACAGATAATTCCACGCTAGAAATATTGCACGATGTTGGTATTCCTTTGGATCATGTTCGTATTAAGAAAGATGTTTATATCGAGGTTGTTGCAAGCAGTGATCAAACAGAGCTATTGGAACAAAACGGACTTGTCTTTGATGTGTTAATTAATGATATGACCCGTTATTATTTGGATCGTAACGTCCCTGATGTTGAACGGGATTTCGAATTGGGTTCCATGCTGGGTAATTATACTTATAGTGAGATTATGGAGAAAATGGATACTTTGGCTTTCTCCTATCCTGCAATTGTTTCTGAAAAAGACTCCATAGGTACATCCGTAGAAGGGAGAACTATTTGGGCCTTCAAAGTATCTGATAATCCGGGTCAGAATGAATCAGAGCCGGAAATTTTATATACCGGTATTACCCATGCCCGAGAACCATTGGGGATGATGAACCAGTTTTATTTTGTTCAGTGGCTTTGTGAAAATTACAGCTCTGACCCGGTAGCTCAATATTTGGTAGATGAACGGGAATTGTGGTTTATCCCCATCATCAATCCGGATGGTTATGTGTACAATGAATCCATCGCACCCAATGGCGGCGGGATGCAGCGCAAAAACCGTTTGGATACAGGTTGTGGCAACGGTACACAGCGTGGTGTGGATTTAAATCGAAACTATGGATATGGATGGGGTGCAGATAACTCAGGTTCTTCACCCAACTCATGTTCTGAAACATTCAGGGGTGATTCTGCTTTTTCAGAACCCGAAACACAGGCTGTACGAGATTTTATCCTGACACATGATTTTTCTAATGTGCTTCATTATCATTCGTATTCCAATGTGCTGATTCATTCCTGGGGTAATGATTCCTTACCCGATGAACCGGATTTGACGACTATCCGTGAAATTGGCTGGGAAATGACAAAATTTAACGGCTATCAGGTGGGCACAGGATGGGAAACCATTGGTTATGGAGTGAATGGTGATGCGGTGGATTGGTCATATGGAGATGCAGGGCTTATTTCCTACACTCCGGAAGTCGGATCGTACCAGGATGGTTTTTGGCCGTCGGAAAACAGGGTAATTCCTTTATGCCGGGATCAGTTATATGCAAACCAAATTTTCGGTTTGGTAGGCGGTGCTGATTATATTTTATATGAAGCGGGTGCATCGAATGGTCAAGGTGATACAATTAATTTTACAATGACAATTCAAAATCGTGGTCTGATGAATTCGGATGGAAATGTCATCATTAATTTACAACCCTATAATAATCTCGGTTCATTTATGCAGTTCAATTATGATATTGGCGAATTACTTGCTCGGAGTTCCACGGAAATAGAGACCCCGCTTATTCTTCCCAATACAGTCCCGGATGGAATAGAAGTTGGGTTCACAATTTCAATATTTGATAACAGCAGCTTTGTCCGGGTTGACACATTTACTGTAATAACGGGAATGCCTGTAGAGCTTTTTGTAGAAAATGCTGAGACAGAACTTGATGCCTGGAATACTACAGGATCGTGGGGCAGAACATCTTCAAGTGCACATTCAGGTATTTATTCAATTACAGATAGTCCAAATGGTAATTATAACTCAAACACAGAATCCATCATTTCTTTGGTAAATCCTTTAACATTAGTGGGTGTTAATTATCCGGCTGTTATGTTTGCAGCTAAGTGGCAGATTGAGGATAACTGGGATTTTCTACGTTTTCAAATTTCAACCGACGGTTCGCATTGGATGTCATTACCGGGGATGTATACCCAATCCGGAGCAGGGCAAGGTACACAACCGGCAGGTGAACCAGGGTATGAAGGTCAATCAGGTTGGGTGGAGGAAACAATTGATTTATCAGCCTATGCCGGTGAATCACACGTTTTTTTCCGTTTTATTTTTACCTCTGACGGTGCTGTCAACATGGATGGATTTTATTTCGATGACTTTGAAATTATTGGATATCCGAATTTTATGCCCGGAGATTTAGATGGTGATGATCAGCAAACCATTTTTGACGTATTAACTATTGTTGATTTAATTTTAAGTGGGGATGAATTAAATGCATATCAGGTAATGATGGGTGATGTTAATTTTGACGGTGTGCTAAATATGGTTGATGTACTAACATTAATAGATTTAATCCTTTTTGAATGATGAAAGAATATCTAAAAATTCTCCTTATTATTGTTTTCATTCTTGAAGTGTTGAATGCCGGTAAAATGTGGGTTTTCTTTACAGATAAAAACACAAATACTGATAATTACATTTCTTTATCAGAGAAATCTATACTTCGCAGACAAAAAGTGAATAAGGGTTATACTTGGTATGACCGTCAAATATCTGATGATTATATTCAAGCGATCAATAATACCGGCGCCACCATTCACCGCCAGAGCAAATGGCTGAATGCTGTATCTGTTACCGGTACTGAAGAAGAAATGAATATGATCAGGGAGCTTCCGTTTGTGAAAAAAATCCAACCGGTTGCTGTGTATAAAAAAAAGAAGGAAAAATTATTTACGCCATCATATGCGCCCAAGAACTTTTTAACTGACTCATCATTTTATGGTTTTGCCCAAGAGCAGATAGAACAGATCAATGGTCAGACCGCACATGACGCAGGTTATTATGGTCAGGGTGTGAGAATATTATTATTGGATACAGGTTTTAATACAGGGCTGGCTGTGTTTGATTCCCTGAATATTGTTGATGAATGGGATTTTATCAACAATGATGGAAATACAGCAAATGAAACCGATATTGAGAATGCATGGGGACAACACAATCATGGAACCATGGTATTTTCAACAATGGCCGGTTACGATCCCGGATATTTAGTAGGTCCGGCGTACGGTTCAGAATTTTTATTAGCCAAGACAGAAGATGTAACATCTGAATCTATCGTAGAAGAAGATAATTATGTTGCCGCACTGGAATGGGGTGAACAAAATGGCGCCGATGTTGCTTCTTCATCCCTGGGTTACCTGGATTGGTATTCCTATTGTGACATGGATGGAAACACCGCTGTGACTTCCAATGCTGTGGATATTGCTGTCAATTTGGGGATGGTCTGCGTAACTGCAGCCGGAAATGGGGGATATGGCGAACCACCACCAAATCCTTGTGACACAACACTATACTATTACATTATCGCTCCGGCAGATGCGGATTCAGTCATAGCGGTTGGCGCTGTAAGCAGTAACGGTGTTATCGCCTCCTTCAGTTCCCATGGTCCGACATATGACGGACGGATCAAACCGGAAGTGTGCGCTCGAGGCGTCAACACTTGGTGCACTAATCCAAATTCAAACTCATATCGCACAGCGAATGGAACGTCACTTGCTACTCCACTGGTAGGCGGGGCTGCGGCTGTGATTTTAAGCGCTAATCCGGATTGGACTCCCATGCAAGTACGAGAAGCCATGATGATGACAGCTGACAATGCTGATTATCCTGACAATGATTATGGATATGGTATTATTGATGTTATGGCTGCGATTGATTATGAGACAAACTCCATAGATGATGAATTTTTACCGAAAGATATTTCGATATTAAATGTATATCCGAATCCGTTTAACCCAACTACAACCATCCGGTTTTCGGTAGGGACGTTGCATGCAATATCCCTACAAATTTATGATTTAAACGGGCGGCTTGTGGAAACATTAGTAAATGGAGTTGTAAATCCCGGTGAATACAAAATCGAATGGAATGCGGTTAATGTTGCAAGCGGTATTTATTTTCTTCGATTAAAAACAATAAATAGCGTTTATACTAAAAAGATCACATACCTTAAATAAATCATAAACCTGAAGATTATACTTGCCTGTGGAAGTATAATCTCAGAAATTACATCTCGCCGACTAATTCCTCATGAGTAAAAACTTCACATTTCTAATGGCTTTGGGCATTTTGTCCCCACTACTGCTATGTGCTGCAGTAAAGGAGAAATCTGTTTCCATTAATCTGGAAGCATATGGCGGGGCTGAATCCATCCTGTTAATATGGGATCTCCCTAACGAGGATAATATTGCATCTATACAATTATTTCGCAGTAGTGATTTAATGTCCTCTTATGAAATAATTGATCTTGACGAAACGATTAGAGATCGGTATTTAGATAGGAATGTTCAAACCGGGGAACTTCTATTTTATAGAATAGAGATTCAAATGTTTGACGGTACAGTCTATTCAAGTCCCTTTAAAACACCTGCTTTGGCCAGACCATTAGACATGCTGGAAAAAGAGAGAATTATTGAGTCAAATGTAAATGAATATCCTGAAACGATTTTTTCCATTGATGAAATTGTTAATATTCATTCTTTTAATAGTACTTTGCTTCATGATTATTTTGTTAAACAATTTCCCCTAGAAATTGAAAATATTCAGATTTTACAAATGTACTTACTAATGGAAGAAGTTGATTTTTCATCTTTTATTAATGTATTCTCTTTGGAAGATTTGAAGGTGTTAAAATTCTTGTTTGATGATTTTGATAAAGAGGTCATCGAAAATTATATCGATGATTCTTTTCAGAAACTGGAACCTATTTTTAGACAAAATTTGCTATTATCTCCGGCAGAGTGGAACCGGGAAAAACTCGATTTATTAAGAGTAATAACTACAAAATTGAAAGCCGGTAAGGATATTTATTATGAAGATCAGGTTTTTCTGGAGTCGTTACCGGAAATGAGAATTGCCGGATTAATTAGGGGCGAAGATACTTTAAAAGTACAGATTATTCAATTAGTCGAAACGGCTTCTCCGGTTCAATTAAAAAATGGAGATGAATCAGTTGAAGTAAATTTATTTGAAAATCCTGTGATAACTATTATCCCAAATACTTGGGAGTATGTGGAACTGTGGCTGAATAATAAGCTTATTCAATCTGTTCCGGTAATTTATGAAAAAGGGACCATGACCATATCATTGGATAATCAATTTATTTTTGATGATGAATCCCGCACTGTACAAATAATCAGGTCAATTCCGGATCATGAATATGAATTAAATGAAATTGGCTTTAAATCCTTCAATAACAAATTAAGTATTGAAATTTCAGGTCAATCAGAAGGATTTAATGAATTGGGTGTTTTTATTGATGATTCATTATTATTTGAATGGGAAACCTCTCCGACATTTAATCTCTCTTATTTGGATTCGAGTTCAATCTTAACTGAAAATAGAGATTTCAATTGGTTGCATTTATGTCAATATGAAAATGATAAATGGGAAATCATAGAAAGTCGCCCATTAAAACTTGATAGTTCATATCATGAAGGAAAAGTACCCGATATGGGTAGTTGGAGCGAACTTTCTTTCGTGACATTTGGCGAAGCAAATGACATAACAAAAAGTACTCAAGTCACACAAATGATCCCTGAAATCTTTGCATTGTATCAGAACTATCCGAATCCGTTTAATTCTAGCACAAAGATTACGTTTGATTTATTGGAAGAATCGGTAGTCAGTTTATTTGTGACAGACGCCCGGGGACGAAAATTAGATATATTTTTAGATGAAGTGTTTTTAGAAAATGGTACATATTCATTCAACTGGTCAGGTGAGTTTCGTTCCAGCGGTGTATATTTTATCACAGTAGAAGCTCAATCTGCCGAATATTTACCCGTTGTAATGAGCCGAAAAATGATATATTTAAAGTGATTAAAAAGGAGGGAAAGGTTATGCAGGAAGATCAATTTGATGATGAATTAGCCCGCATGGACGAATTGGAGCAATCGGAATCACACGGAATTAATGAGGGTGTGACTTTAGATGCCCCCTTATCCACTCTGAAATTGTCTCAACCGATTGTTGTATCCAGCGAAACATCAATAAAAGAAGCAGTTATAAATTTACAGGATAAATCAATTGGTTGTCTATTGGTCGAAGATAAAAACAAGTTGATTGGCATAATGACGGAAAGAGATATTTTGCTCAAGATCACCGGTAAAGGTCTGGACTTTACTAAAGAAGTTGTAGGTGATTATATGAGTAGTAATCCGGAATATTTAAAAAAGGAAGATGCGGTCGCATATGCGTTAAATATAATGGTTTTCAGCGGTTTCAGGCATGTTCCCATCGTCGATGATAATAAAAAGTCAGTTGGAGTCGTTTCGTTGGTTGATATTGTTCAACAAGTCGCTTATACATTGAGTGATGAAGTTTTAAATTTACCTCCGTTACACCAACGTGAAGGTTTTGACAAGCCTGAAGGAGGTTAATGACTAACAGGCTATTGATCATTTCCATAGCAATATTTCTTGGTGGTTGTGCTACACATCCCACCGTGAGCACAACGCGAATGGAAATGGGTGAAAAAAAATATGGATGGAGCTGGTCAGCAGAAAATGTTTTTCCATATCTTTGGTATCGATATGGTTTATCCGATAAAAGTGATATAGGCTTACGCGTTGGCTTACCAATCTATGGGACGGGAATTGATTACAGTAGAATTTTATATTCCAGAAAAAATAAATGGGATGTATTGAATTTAGCCTGGAGCCTGAATCCAAATTATAATTCTGATTTTACCTATTATAAATTCAAGCAGCGACCCAGCAAGGGAGACAGTCAGGGAGCTATTTCCTGGTGGGGGCTGCGGATGATGTATATTCCCAAAGGGATAACGGATGGC
This sequence comes from uncultured Fidelibacterota bacterium, assembly GCA_913009735.1. Taxonomy (GTDB): domain Bacteria; phylum Fidelibacterota; class Marinisomatia; order Marinisomatales; family TCS55; genus JADFRD01. The sequence goes on along the minus strand of CAJVYU010000010.1, from coordinate 15,511 downwards.
ACTAGTACACGAATAGGATTTTTATTGGGTGGCCAGCCTAATAAAAAATGGGGGTATGAGATTGGGTACAACCATGATTTTAATTCGATGCCCATAACAAACCTGTTTGATTTAAATTGGAATGATAAAGTAAAAAATGATGCTAATTTGAACAGGAGGTATGGCGATACACCCCATATAGATCCAGGGTCAGGTCTTCCAACCGAATATTCCCGTTTAACAGGAATTTCATTTCGTATATTTGTAAACCTTGGTTTAAAATCTTCTGAAAAGACAGAATAATCATTATTAATTTGGTGATAGATAGTCGCCCGCCTGCCTGTCTGCCGAAATGGAATGTAGGCATGGCCACCTCAAAATTATTTATATTGGGGCCGGCAGGGGCAGGTCGTAAATACCCATTATCCAATACCGGTTTAAAATTGAAACGGATGATTTTTCGTAATTATTTAATAACAGACCATGATTCAGCAGTTTTTTTTACGTTTTACATAATTACATTTTATATTTTATTGCTAAGAGATTTAAAGATATATATTACTCCGGCGCTGGTTAGTCGTAATAATATTGTCATTGCGCGGAGAGAGGAACGAGCGACAAAGCAATCTCCTAAAGGCTGCGGTATCAAGGAGATCGCTTCGTTGCTCCACGCCTCGCGATGACAAGTAGTATTGTGTTATCTTTGATACGACTAATGTATGCCGGAGTAATATAATGTAGCTTTGCAATCATACGATTAATATCCGCCGGAATATTTCATAATGGCAAGTATAAACTCTATTCAACCTGACAAGGTGAATGGAAAAGACCTGGTTCAATCTCTTTCAGATTTATTTAAACAAGCTGTAAAAATAGATCATATTAATCCTCCAAAAGAACATCCGATTATTTTACTCAATGCAGTAAAAAATATAATCGGAGATGACATTGATAATCCTTCAAATGACCTTTATCAATTTTCGAAATTTATTATTAATAGTTTTCCAACGCGGAATGATGATGAATCCCTATGGGTAAAAGTTAAAGCTGACGGGATTGGATTAACTGTTTTTACTGATGAAATTGAACATGCAGTAATGACAGGGGATCGGGATCGAGCGGAAACAGAAACGGCCAAACAAATAATGGCATCAAATAATTCACATGCAATTTTAGAATTATTGGCAGAATTGGCAATTCATAACGTTGATGATCTTGGGTTGTTCACATTTCACTGGATACGCAGTTATTATTTTCATCAGGACGAAAAAGAGTTATGGTCTTATGCAAGATGCATGATTTTAGAAATATTCAAATGCGATTTAGTATCCGTATCAGATGAGGCTGATTTGAATCCGGAAACGCTTATTTATCAAATACTAACACCGGATCAACTAAAAACTATTCCACTATTTTCAGCTATAATGAGGTTGTGGGAAGGTGATTATGTACGTATCAATACATATAAAAATGCAATTTCCAAGTGGTTAACTATGCAGCGCATCAATCCGGTAACAAATAAAAATGGTTCAACCGATGAACTGGAAAAATATAATTTGCATGGAGGACGGTATTTTATTGATATTGCTGAATCGATTGTAAAAAATAATCTACCCGACGAAGCAATAAACCAAATTGTGCAACTGGAAGCATTGCGAGGTATTGCAAAAAATGTTGGATCAGATTCATTTCAACAAATAGCTGACTGCATTAACTTCATCGTCAAAAAATCATGAAAATCGGACCCTATAAATTATATAGTATTGAAACCAGCGAATTTGCCCTGGACGGCGGAGCTATGTTTGGTATTATTCCAAAACCATTATGGGAGAAAAAGGCTCCTGCTGATGATCACAACCGTATTTCCATGGTGACACGGTCATTACTGTTGGTCAGCGATGAACATAAAATAATTGTTGACACAGGAAATGGAACAAAGTGGCAGGAAAAATTCAAAGATATTTATTGTATTGAGTTAAAAAATCTCAATTTAGAAAAATCATTAACCAAATACAGATATACCCCGGATGATATTACGGATGTAATTTGCACACATCTTCATTTTGATCATGTAGGTGGAAATACAAAGAATGTTAATGGAAAGATTGAACCTGTTTTCCCTAATGCAACCTATTGGATGCAGAAGGAAAATTGGGAACTTGCAAATTCTCCCACTGAGAAGGATGCAGGCAGTTTTATGACCGATGATTGGTCCGTTTTAGCTGAAAATGGTATGATTCATTTTGTGGATGGAAAAGAATCTTTTCTCCCGGGTATTGAGCAATACTTGACATACGGACACACCACAGGAATGATGCATCCCATCATTTGTGATTCTTCTCAAAAATTGATCTACATGGCGGATCTCATTCCCATGGCTGCTCATATACCTCTTCCCTGGGTCATGGCATATGATATTCAACCTGTCCGGACCGTTCGGGAAAAACGTAAAATTCTACCTAATATCGTTGAAGAAGAATGGATCATATTTTTCGAACACGATCCTGTATTCCAAGCGGCTAAAGTACAATATGACGGTAAACATTACAGAATGAAAGAATCGATAATCATCAGTGAATGATCGGGGAAAAATGGAAATATTGTATTTAATGGGATTGAAAGCATATCCTAAAGAGGATTATTCTGAGGTCAGCGAAGACTGGGAAGATTTGTGGTTCGATTATTATTTTAAAGATAGAAGGCTGATCCGGCGGTTGAGTCAACTTTTTGTACGTTTTTTTCATTTACAGAATAAAAATTTGATTGGGGTTTAATTCCGGGATTGGTTTGATTATGCATGTAGGATTATTCATAAAAGATTTTGAATTGGGGACAAAAGTATCCGCTAAACTAACAGAGCTGGATTCGACGTTTGAATTTTATGAAAAAGTCACTGATGTTCCTGAAAAAACGAATTTATTAATCATTGATTTGGATCATAAAGAAACCGGGAATGAGTTTTTCGTACATCAGTTAGCATTGCTTAATGCGGATACAAAATTGATCGGGTACATGAAACAGATTTTGAAAGAAAAACATAACAAATTCAGAACAGCCGGCTGTAATGTTATTTTACCGAAATCATCGTTAGTTAAGAATCTGTCTACCTTTATTACGAATTAATGAAAGAAGACAAAGCCCGTAAGGCTAAACGAGCTGCGGCAATTGTAGAGCAGTTAAAAAAAATCTATCCAAGAGCAAGATGTTCATTAAAATATTCCAATCCGCATGAAATTTTGGTATCTACCATTCTATCAGCTCAATGTACTGATCGTCGTGTAAATCAAGTTACGCCGGAATTATTTAAAAAATATAAAACACCCGAAGCGTTCGCTTATGCGGATGTTAATGAATTAGCTGTAGATATTCATTCTTGTGGGTATCACAATCAAAAAGCCAAAAGTATTCAAGGTGCCAACTTAATGATTGTGGAAGAATATCATGGCGTCGTTCCTGATAATATGGAAAATTTGTTAACACTGCCGGGAGTAGGGAGAAAAACGGCTAATTGTGTGTTGGGCGAAGTATATGATGTACCATCCATGGTTATAGATACCCATATGGTGAGGATTATGAATCTACTGGGGCTGACAACATCAAAAGATCCAAAAAAGATTGAAATGGAATGTATGGATATCTTTGATAAAAAGGATTGGATCAGATTAACCCATATGATCATTGATCACGGAAGAGCTGTTTGTATTGCCAGAAGACCCCAATGCAGTATGTGTTCACTTTCTGATTTATGTCCTTCCAGTATGGCGTAATTTATAGAGATCTTTACAAAACCTTTTTTAATTTGTGCAATAGATTTTGCGAAGGTCTTTTATCATTAATTCACCCTGTGGAATATGCCATTATTTTATGAGTAATCTTTCCAGAATTAATTATTCCATAGGATGAACCAGCTTTGCAATAGTGCAGTTTCGATAGCAAAGAAGTTTGGAGTAGTATCGAGCATAAAACGCCAGCATAATTCTATTATCCGCACTTATTTCTGTACTTGTGACAAATATTTTCTTTCTAATGAACGCTATCGCTAATCCAGGTTATATATTTTTCATTTTGGAAACGTTTTGCGGACTTTACGATCATGACTAAATTGAATACTTAATAATAATTGTATCCTACAAATAGATAATATGCAATTTTTAACAAAATCATTCCATTTTTGTGCTGCTCATCAATATGGGCATAAAAACTGGTCTGAAGAAAAAAATAATCAGGTTTTTGGCGATGATGCCAAAGTCCATGGACACAATTACACTTTGGAAGTAACTGTTAAAGGTAAAATAACCCATGAGACAGGATTTATTGTCGATTTGAATCATTTAAAAAAAATAGTAAAGGAAAGTGTCATTAGCGTAATGGATCATTCCCAAATTGAAAAGGATATACCGTGGTTCGCAGGTAAACAACCCTCATCAGAAAATATGGTTGTATTTATATGGGAAATGATTGAACCAAAACTTAAAAATGTAAAACTACATCGTGTACGATTAATCGAAACGCCGACTATAAAAACAGATTATTATGGTCCGGACTACTGTTGATGGATTTTAAAAACCGGTTATATCTGATTTTTGCTGGAATTTTTATCGCTTCGCTAATAAGCGCCAACCTCATCTTCCAGAAGTTTTTTACCTGGTCCCCATTTGGATGGTATACCTTCGAGTTATCTGTCGGGATTCTTCCTTATCCGGTAACCTTTTTATGTACGGATCTTATTTCAGAATTGTATGGCAAGAAAAAAGCAGATCAAATAGTCGTCAGCGGTTTTGTGGCGAGTATATTTGTTTTATGTGTTGTATTGCTGGCGGATGCCATGACATCAACGGAATGGTCCCCCGTAAGTGGTGACACATTTCATAAAGTGTTTGGCTTGTATGGATATGCTGTGTTTGCATCCATGATCGCGTATTTAACAGCCCAGTTTATAGATATTCGAATTTTTCATTTTTGGAAGCGGTTAACTAAGGGTAAACACCTCTGGCTGAGAAATAACGGATCCACAATCATATCTCAGTTGGTGGATACATCAGCCGTTCTTTTATTACTGTGTATTACGGGTGCAATAGAGTGGTCAAGATTTAACGCATTGCTGGTGAATGGCTTTTTGTTCAAGGTTTTATTTGCACTGGCTGATACACCGTTTTTTTATTTAGGAGTATGGGCATTAAAAGAAAAAGTACATGATGATCCGGATGAAAAAAAATGGGGTCATCACACTTTTGCTGAGGAGGCAATCTAATGATTGAAAATATTAAAGGATTAACAAAACAATTGCTGGAAGAGATCGGCGAAGATCCATCGCGTGATGGATTAATAAAGACGCCTGATCGCGTTGCCAAAGCCTGGAAATTCTTTTCCCAAGGATATAGCGCCAATCTGGATGATATTGTCAATGAAGCTATTTTTGAAGAAGATTGCAGTGAGATGATTATTATTCGCGATATTGAATTTTTCAGCATGTGCGAACATCATATGATTCCTTTTTTTGGTCGTTGCCATGTTGGGTATTTACCAAATAAGATGATTATTGGACTCTCCAAAATCCCTCGGATTGTGGATGTTTTTTCCCGCAGACTCCAAATTCAGGAACGTTTGACCGGGCAGATAGCAAAAACAATTGAAGAATTATTAGATCCGGTCGGTGTTGGCGTTGTTATGGAAGGAAGACATTTATGTATGCAGATGAGAGGAGTAGAAAAACAAAACAGTTTTGCCACGACGTCTGCTATGCTGGGTCAGTTCCGTAAATCTGCTGAGACGCGAGCAGAATTTTTGAGCATTATTAGTAAGGAGAAATTTTAATGTCGAATTATGATATTGCTATACTCGGAGGCGGTCCAGGCGGATATGTCGCGGCTATCCGAGCAGCGCAACTTGGCCAAAAAGTTGCTATCATCGATAAAGATAAATTGGGTGGAATTTGTCTGAACTGGGGGTGTATTCCCACTAAAGCATTATTAAAAAATGCTGAAGTTCTGCACTATATAAAAAATGCGGAAAAATATGGTGTTAAGATTCCAAAATATACAGTTGATTTTTCCACAACCATTACCCGAAGCAGAACTGTTGCAAATCAATTGTCAAAGGGGATTGGTTACCTGATGAAGAAAAATGGAATCACTCATATTGAAGGTGAGGGTAAATTATCATCGGATACATCCATCGAGGTCACAAATGGAAAAAATATAGAAACGGTGAATTCATTAAAAATTATTATTGCCACCGGCGGTCGGCCGCGATTCTATCCCGGGATGGAATTGGATGGGAAAAGAATCATTTCATCCAAAGAAGCAATGGTCCTGGAAAAACCGCCGAAAAAAATGGTCATTATTGGTTCCGGAGCCATTGGTGTTGAGTTTGCCTATTTTTATAATGAATTTGGAACTGAAATCCACCTCATCGAAATGATGCCAAGGATAGTACCGGTTGAGGATGCATCGGTTTCAAGAGAACTTGCCAGGAATTTTAAAAAGGCAAAAATCAAGATTTATACCGAAGCAAAAGTTTCAAAAATTGAATCCTTAAAGACCAAAGTAAAAGTACATTTGGAACGAAAAGGAAAAGAAGAAACTATTGAAGGTGATTTAGCATTGGTAGCCGTTGGTGTAACAGGAAATATTGAAAATATCGGCCTTGAAAAGGTGGGGGTTTCTACGGATCGCGGGGCGATTACCATTAATGAATATAATCAAACATCTGTGCCTAATATTTATGCCATCGGTGATGTAACCGGACCTCCATGGCTGGCTCATGTGGCTTCTGCTCAAGGTCATGTGGCAGCGGAGCATGCAGCCGGGTATGATACGACTCCAGTGGATTATTCAAACATCCCGGGTTGCACATATTGCCAACCGCAGGTGGCATCAATTGGACTGACAGAGGAGAAAGCAAAAGAAAAAGGATATGATGTAAAGACAGGGAAATTTGATTTCAAAGCCAGCGGAAAAGCCATGGCCACAGGAGATACGACTGGATTTGTAAAACTTGTATTCGACGGAAAATATGGTGAATTATTGGGTGCACACATTATTGGATCAGAAGCAACGGAAATGATTGCTGAACTGGGTGTGGCCAAAGCACTGGAATCCACGTGGCATGAATTGGCTGCAACAGTCCACGCCCATCCAACGTTATCGGAAGCAGTCATGGAAGCGGCATTGGATGCCTTGGGACAGGGAGTTCATCAGTAGTGGAACAATCTGCTTTTGCTGCAAATAATTATAAACCTTTCAAAGGTTCGAAATCTTTGAAAGGTTTGTCAGTCAAAGATTTTGGTTTTCGTAAATATCAGGAAGTTTGGGATATGCAGAAAGATTTTCAGTCCAAACGAATCAAAGGGGAAATTGAAGATACATTGTTATTGGTCGAACATGAACCCGTTTACACTTTAGGGAAAAATGCTGATGAAAATCATTTACTTCAAAATTATCGGCAGGATATAAACATCTTTCATATCGAAAGGGGCGGCGACATAACCTTTCACGGTCCAGGTCAACTGGTTGGGTATCCCATCATAGATCTTCATAATTATAAATTAAGTATCAGTTGGTATATGCGTTCTTTAGAAGAGACCATTATTAAGACATTGACTCATTTCGGTATTGAAGGAACACGAAAAGAAGGATTAACCGGTGTTTGGGTTAAAAATGAAAAAATTGCAGCTCTTGGTGTTCGTGTTTCCCGTTGGGTCACCATGCATGGGTTCGCATTAAATGTGAATACTGATCTCTCATATTATGACGATATCATTCCTTGCGGCATCTTTGAATATGGTGTGACAACTATGCAAAAAATATTGGGAAATGAAGTTGAAATGGAAAATGTAAAGCAAAAATTAATTCATGAATTTTCAACGATATTTAAGCAAAATAATTTAGAGGCAGCATAATGGCCCGGCTCCACGGCTTCATGAAAAAAGAATTGTTGGATATATACCGTACAATGGTTACTGCCCGGAAACTGGATGAGAAAATGCTGATCATGCTCAAACAGGGAAAAAGTTATTTTCATATTGGTTCATCCGGGCATGAAGCGGCGCAACTGGCTGCGGCATCTGTTCTGCGCCCCGGAGAGGACTGGGTGTATCCATATTACCGTGATGCTGCTTTGTGCCTTGGTTTAGGAATGACATCCAAAGAACAATTATTATGCTTTTTAGCTCGAAAAGATGATCCCAATTCAGGCGGACGTCAATTACCTCAGCATTATGGTCACAAGAAACTGCGGATTGTAAGTCAATCCAGTGCGACCGGTACTCAATTTCTGCAGGCTGTCGGTACGGCTATGACTCGTCAGTGGGAAAAAACAAAGGAAATAGTCTATGTTTCCAGTGGAGAAGGAACAACGAGCCAGGGGGATTTTCATGAAGCATTAAATTGGGCTAGCAGGGTAAAAGCTCCGGTTATATTTCATATTGAAGATAATAAATATGCCATCAGCGTACATATATCTGAACAGACTTCAGGAGGTTCTGTGTATTCTATGGTTGCCGGTTACCAAAACCTTGCCCGCTTCGATGTGGATGGAACGGATTATTTTGAAACACACTTAGCGTTTAAAAAAGCTGCCGAGCGCGCGAGAAAGGGGAAAGGACCATCGGTAATCGTGAGCCAGGTTGTTCGTTTATTACCGCATTCTGCCTCGGATGACCAACGCAAATACAGATCAGAAACAGAGTTGCTTAAGGATAAGGATAAAGATCCAATCGCCCATTTTCAAAATACCTGTATTAAAGCTGATATGATTTCTAAAAAAGAATTTGAAAAGATTATGAAAGAAGTTTTCGAAAAAATCGACGCAGAAGCTGAATGGGCAGAAGCTGAACCGCATCCGGATGCTGAATCCGCAATGGATCATATTTACTCAGACGTTCACCTGACGGATGAAACGGATTTGAATACGACGACAGATAAAATTGTCATGGTGGATGCCATCAACCACGCGTTGGCTGAAGAGATGAATACCAATGAAAAAATGGTTATCTATGGACAGGATATTGCCGATCCAAAAGGGGGTGTATTTACCGCGACAAAAAACCTGACCGAAATGTATGGAAATGAAAGAGTCTTTAATTCTCCACTGGCTGAATCATCCATTATAGGCACGGCGGTGGGTATAGCTGTCGCCGGATGGAAACCGGTAGTCGAAGTTCAATTTGGTGACTACATTTGGACGTCCATGATGCAGCTTCGTAATGAAGTGGCGACAATGCGTTATCGCTCAAATAATAACTGGAGCTGTCCCATGGTCATTCGTGTACCGGTGGGTGGTTATATCCATGGTGCTCTTTGTCATAGTCAATCCATCGATGGAATTTTTATTCATATTCCAGGTATATATATAGCATATCCATCTTCAGCTGCTGACGCAAAAGGTCTGTTAAAGGCAGCTTGCAGAATGAATGATCCGGTATTATTTTTGGAACATAAAGGATTATACCGCCAAGGCTATTGTGCGACTCTTGAACCGGATGAGAATTATGTTCTGCCATTTGGGAAGGCAAGGATTGTACAGGAGGGAAATGAAGTAACCATCATTACCTGGGGCGCCATGGTACAAAAATCGATCGAGGCAGTGGCAGAATGTCATGCAAACGGAAAAGTAGACATAATTGATTTACGTACCTTGAATCCATTGGATATGGATACGATGGGTGCATCCGTTGCAAAAACCGGAAAAGTCCTGGTTGTGTATGAAGATACATATACCAATGGCCCGGGAGCTGAAATATCAGCCATCATAGCAAACGATTTTTTTGAACATTTGGATGGACCCATTAAACGAGTGGCAGCAAAAGACTCACCCATACCTTACAATTGGTTTTTGGAAGAGAATATTTTACCGCAGACGTCAGATATTTCTGCGGCACTCATTGAATTATTGGAGTATTAATTATGGTTGTTGATGTTGTAATGCCCAAGATGGGCGAATCGATTACGGAAGGAACGATCCTGGAATGGCGAAAAAATGTCGGAGATTTGATTGCTTTGGATGAAATACTGCTTGAAATAGGAACGGATAAAGTTGACTCAGAAATTCCATCTTCCCATAGCGGAATTATAACAGAAATTTTAGCTGAACCCAATGAAGTGATTCAGGTGGGTAAAGTCATTGCGCGCATCGAAACGGAAGGTGATATTGTCGCTGAAGAAAAACCAAAAATAGAAGCAGAATTAAAACCTGATGAAAAACCGGAGGAAGAAATCACTCTTCAGCCACCCGTTTCTCCTGAACCATCTCCCGAGCCTCCGGACGCTAGTGTAATAGTAAGAGGTGAAAAAAAATATTATACTCCGATCGTCAAAGCCATAGCCCGGAAAGAGAGCGTCAGTGAATTCGAATTGGCCTCAATTCCGGGAACAGGAAAAAATGGCCGTGTAACCAAAAAAGATTTGTTGAACTATCTGGAGACAAAAAATACTGCTCCTATTCCATCGATACCTTCTGCAAAGGGAACTGTAATTGCAGCCACGCACCCTGTTTCGGTTCTTTCACCGTTAACGGATGAGCATGTGGAAATGAACAAAGTTCGCCGTATCATTGCAGAACATATGCGGCATAGTCTGGATACGGCTGCTCATGTCCATCTCATGAATGAAGTGGATATGACCCGCATTGTTAAATTTGTCGAAGATCGGAGTCCAGGTTTCAAGGCAAGTGAAGGATTTTCTCTAACCTATACGCCATTTATTGTTATGGCGAGTATTCGTGCGTTGCAGGCATTTCCGGATATGAACAGTTCCATCGAAGGAACGACGATTATTCACAAGAAAAATGTGAATATTGGTTTAGCTGTTGCTGTGGAGAATGGGCTCATGGTTCCGGTTATTTCAAAATGCGAGGAATTGAATTTTCTGGGACTTTGCAGGAAAGTGCGCGACCTGGCTGTCCGGACGCGAAATAAACAGATCAATCCTGATGAATTGTCCGGCTCAACATTTTCAATTTCCAATTTCGGTGTATTCAACGTAACCACCGGAACACCCATTATCAACCAGCCGAATGTTGGCATTCTTGGAGTAGGAACGATTAAGAAAAAACCGGTGGTCATTGAAACAGAAAATGGCGATACCGTAGGCGTTCGAAGTATGATGCATTTATCTCTCGGTTTTGATCATCGCTTGATTGACGGCTCCGGCGGTGCCCGGTTTATCGAAATGGTGTTGAATAATCTGGAAAATATGGATTTGGATCACCTGTTCTGATGGCAGTGCAAACACGTATTATGAATAAACCCAAAATTCGCCTGTCGATTGGTGATGGATACAAGTTTGTCGAAAACGTTGTTTATACAAATAAATTGAATACGGTTTGTGAAAAAGCGCGTTGCCCCAATATTTATGAATGCTGGAACCGTGGTACTGCAACCATTATGATCCTTGGAGATGTCTGCACCAGATCGTGTGGATTTTGTTCAGTGGAAACGGGTAAACCAACCTGGAATGACCCATTGGAACCCTATCGTACAGCCATGGCAGTGAAGAAAATGAAACTGCGGCATGTGGTGATTACCTCGGTTGATCGAGATGATTTAAAAGGTGATTTTGGTGCAAAAATATGGTCAGAAACCATTGAACAAATTCATACACATGTTCCTTCGTGTACCGTTGAAGTATTGACTCCGGATTTTCAAGGACATGTTCCTGCTCTGAAAACTGTATTTTCAGCAGGGCCGGAAATATTTTCTCATAATATTGAATGTGTTGAAAGAATAAGCAGACAAGTTCGTTCTCAGGCAAATTGGACACGCAGCTTGGATGTATTAACACATTCAGTTGATTATGGATTAACAACAAAAACAAGTATGATGGTTGGACTGGGAGAAACCAAGAAAGAAGTGTTGGATACCATAAGGGAAATTGCAGAAATTGGCATCGGGATTTTTACAATTGGACAATATCTCCAGCCAACCCGGGATCATCTTCCCGTTACACGATATGTTGAGAAAGAAGAGTTTAAGGAATATAAAATTAGCGGAATGGAGATGGGTCTCAAAGTAGTTGAATCCGGAGCGTTGGTAAGGAGTTCTTATCATGCAGATGAACAAGCCAAATTGAACGGAGTTGACCCATTCAATGGATAAAACATTAGGGTCAGTCTGACGATTCTTGCCGGTATTATTTTAGCGATTACCATGAAACATAAAGCAGGATTTTGGGAAAATATTAACATTCCCCATGAATTTCGGTCGGATTGTGTTTCTTGTCATTTATTACCGTCGGCATAAATATGACGCCAACGTGTAATAAACCTGCCATATGTGCATATAATATTATATGGCATGTTAATTGAACGAATGTTAATATTAATTTCAAAAGGAAAATTATGTCTGAAGATATAAAATACGTTACTGAAGAATATGCTGTCATGCCGTTACGGAACACAGTACTGTTCCCACAGCAGGTCATCCCTATTTACGTTGGCAGGGAAAAATCTTTAAAACTGATAAATGATCTTCCACCCCAGGGAAAACACATTGTCGTTGTTGCACAGGAAGATGGTTCCATTGAAGATCCCAAACCGGAAGATCTCTATTCATACGGAACACTGGCAGTTGTCTTGAAGGTATTTGATATGCCGGATAACAGTAAATCAGCTATTGTTCAGGGTGTGGAAAGAGTCAAGATGCTGGATTACGTGGAGAGTGAGCCATATTATATTGCCAAAGTTACCCGCATTAAGGATATAGAAGAATCGGATCTCGAGCTTGATGCACTTGTTAAGAATTTACGAACGACATTTTCAGAATTGATTCAAGTCGCACCCAACCTAACGGAAGAACATTCCGGTATGCTGTCAAATATCCAAAAACCATCCAGACTGGCTGACCGGGCTATTTCGTTGCTGACAGTTTCTAACTCTGAAAAGCAGGAAATTCTGGAAGAGTTAGACGTCAAATCACGCGTTGAAAAATCCATCGCATTATTATCTCGCGAAATTCAGCGAATTAAACTGGGTGAAGAAATCCAGAGTGAAGTTCATGACGAGATTTCTAAAACACAGCGGGAATATTATTTACGTGAGCAGATGAAAGCCATTAAGAAGGAATTGGGTGAAGACGAGGGTTCAGTTGAACTCAATGAACTGGAAGAAAAAGTAAAAGAAGCTAAAATGTCTGAAGAGGCAGAAAACGTTGCCTTGAAAGAATTAGACAGACTTTCCCGCATCCCGACTCAATCTCCGGAATATTCTGTTGCCAGGACGTATATTGAATGGTTGGCGGACCTTCCATGGTCTAATTTTTCTGTAGAATCGATAGATGTTATTAAAGCCAGTGAAATTTTAGATGAAGACCATTATGGTTTGGATAAGATTAAAGAAAGAATTTTGGAATATTTAGCCGTTCGATCTTTAAAACTGAAAAAAAACCCGGATGGTATTGTAAAGGGTCCCATTCTTTGTTTTGCAGGACCTCCCGGAGTGGGTAAAACATCATTGGGTAAATCCATCGCTCGAGCAATGGGGCGGGAATTTATTCGCATTTCTCTTGGAGGCGTTCGGGATGAAGCAGAGATTAGAGGACATCGGAGGACATACATTGGTGCGTTGCCGGGAAGAATTATTCAATCTCTGAAAAAAGCAGGGACTAACAATCCTGTTTTTATGCTTGATGAGATTGACAAGTTGGGAATGGATTTCCGCGGTGATCCATCATCTGCACTGTTAGAAGTGTTGGATCCGGAACAAAATCACACGTTCAGTGATCATTACCTGGAAGTGAATTTCGATTTGAGCAACGTGATGTTCATTTCGACAGCAAATTATCAAGATCCTATTCCACCGGCCTTGAAAGACAGAATGGAGATTTTGGAATTCAGCGGATATATTGAAGATGAAAAGGTTAAAATTGCCCAACGCCATTTAATACCAAAGCAAATTGAAGAAAATGGACTCACATCAAAAGAGGTTGGTTTTGATGTAACAGCTATCAAGGAATTGATACGTTCATATACACGGGAAGCAGGTGTCCGTAACCTGGAAAGGGAAATCGCCAATGTGCTGCGGAAAGTGGCTCGTGAACAAGTTGAGAAGAAAAGCCAAAAAGTTAATTTGACCAAAAAGAAGGTTAATAATTATTTAGGCGCCCCGCGGTTTTATTCTGAATTGGCAGAACGTACCACCAAACCCGGTGTGGCTATCGGCTTGGCTTGGACGGCAGCAGGTGGTGATATTCTATTTATAGAAGCATCAAAAATGAAGGGAAAAGGCAACTTGACACTCACCGGGCAACTGGGGGATGTGATGAAAGAATCAGCCACGGCTGCGCTAACCTATATTCGTTCACATACCGATATACTTGGTCTTGATGATGATTTCCATGAAAAGACAGATATCCATGTTCATGTTCCGGCCGGTGCTATACCAAAAGACGGCCCCTCAGCAGGTGTGAGTATGTTCACAGCAATGTTATCATTATTAACAGGAAAATCTGTAGAAGATAAAATCGCAATGACGGGTGAAATAACCCTGCGTGGAAATGTGTTACCCATCGGTGGTGTGAAAGAAAAAGTAACCGCTGCTCATCGTTCGGGTATTAAAACAATCATTTTACCGGATCATAATAAAAAGGATTTGGAAGATATTCCTGATCATATTAAAAAAGATCTGACATTTTATTTTGCAAAAGAAATGATGGATGTGATTGATGTGGCATTACCGGGAATTAATGGACGTAAGAAAAGTCCAAAGAAAGCAGCATTAAAAACAAAATAATTATCTTAAGTTCGCATCCGTTTTTTGGGCGATTAACTTCCCGACCCTGTGGGTGCGGGACAGGCAGTTGGTTAATACCAACTTCGCAGCAAATTGATTGAAAATGTATTTTGGGCGATTAACTCAGTTGGTCAGAGTGCCTCCCTTACAAGGAGGAAGTCGGGAGTTCAAATCTCTCATCGCCCACCACAAGTCAAATTCGAAATGGCTTGTGATTCGTTAATTAACATATAGGAAATAATATGTCAGAAAAAAAACAAGGGACCGTTAAATGGTTCAACAATTCTAAAGGTTATGGTTTTATTGAATGTGATGGCCAAAAAGATCTTTTTGTTCATATGAACGAGATACAAATGGAGGGCTTTAAAACACTTTCAGAAAATCAAAAAGTTGAGTTTGAAGTTGGTGAAGGTCAAAAAGGACCTGCTGCCAAAAACGTAAAACCTTTATAGGTGATCTTCATCTAAATAGATCATCGTGGAATCAGTGATAAAAGCCACCTCTTTGAGGTGGCTTTTTTGTTCCCGGGTAATGCTTCCTCCATCGATTAAAAGCCTCTGTTCAAAGACATTATTCTTTTTCTTCCAATTCTTCCAACAATTGTCGGCCTTTTTCCGTTATCACATACTGTTGGATTTTACTTCTTGGCTTATGGGGAGATCGGAAGAGCGTCGTGTAGGGAAAGAGTGTAGATCTCGGTGGTCGCCGTATCATTAAAAAAAAAATAAAATTATAAAATTTATCGGGGTGTTTTGAGATACTGAAACAATTGCGCTTTTGCTGCTCTATTGTTCATTTACTAAATACA
>CAJVYU010000009.1 GCA_913009735.1 uncultured Fidelibacterota bacterium | reverse complement strand
TTCCCGCCTGCCCCATTTGAAAAATATTAAGAGGTGGCGGACAGGTATCCCTGAATATAACGAATCACATTATTGGGCTGAAGCCCGCGCCGGTTGGTTTTTAACATACCCCCGCCATAAATGACGGGGTAAATCAAAATTCTTTGATAACGTTTTAGATTGTGCACACAAAATAACAACAGTTAGTATTCTTAAGTTCATTTTGCGGGATTGATTCTCTTACAAGTGGAAAAATCTGTCAAAAACCGTTCTCACTCGTCGAAAATAATAAACTTCTTTATCAAAAATATGAGGAAACTAATTTATTTTGGTCGATACCTCTCGAATATTGTAAAACGTATACTGCGTTTTGCACCAATAATGACATGTACGACAGATAACTTGTCCGCACTATGCTTTGTAACAATACTAACCGTAGAAAACTCTTGTAAATACTCGAAAGAACGATTGAAGTTTCTTGTTCACAGGATACCACCACGGTTCTTTTTTCAATCCGAAGCGGTCCACCAACACAGCCTGTGTTTGGCAGAAGCTTTTTAAGCCTTCAGCGCCATGAACCCTGCCAATTCCGCTGATACCGACACCTCCAAAAGGTAAGTCGGCGGTAATATAATTTGTAATAACATCATTGACACATACCGAACCTGCGCGGATCTGCCGGGCGATTTTTTGTCCGCGTTTTTTATTTTTAGTAAACACCGATGCGCTTAAGCCATATCCTGATGAATTGGCTTTTTCCACTGCGTCCACTTCATCTTTTACGCGCATGATGCAAATTTCAGGACCGAACGTTTCCTTTTGCATAATGTCTGTATTGTCAACCTGGACTTCCAGCACCGTTGGCTTAATGAAATATCCGCCCAGAGCCGAAAGGCTTTCCCCTCCGGAGACAACATCTGCACCCGACTCAACAGCTTGGTTAATATGAGCCATGACTATTTCATGCTGACTTTCGCTAACCAATGCACCGATTTCGCCATCCACCTTATCGGGGCCGGTATATAACGCTTCCGTTTTGGTTTTAACTAATTCAATAAATTCATCCGCAATTTTTTCCACCACATAAACTCGCTCGGTAGAAATGCACGTCTGACCGCAATTGCTGAAGCCGCCCCAAACAGCAGCGCCGGCCGCCCTCTGAAGATTTGCATCTTCTAATATAATCATTGGATCTTTACCGCCCAGTTCCAGTATCACCGGTTTTAGTTTTTCAGCACAGGCAACAGCAATTTTTCTACCCACTTCCACGCTGCCGGTAAAACAGATCATATCCGTTTTTGGGCTATCCACAATGGCCGCACCAATTTCGCCGTAACCATACACTGTTTGCAGAACATTTTCAGGAATGCCGGCTTCATGGAACAATTCCGTCATAAGCTTGCCCGTTAAAGGCGTTAATTCCGAGGGCTTTAGCACAACTGCATTTCCGGCCATAAGCGCTTCGATGACCGGTGCCGCTGTTAAAATCAGGGGGTAATTCCAAGGACTGATAACACCTGCAACCCCATGGGGAACATAATTCACATAGCATTTTTTATTCTGGAGAATGCCCGGAGAACGGATTTCGGTTCTTAAATATTGAGGCCCATGTTTGCTCACATGGCGCATATGTTCAACCGTGGTAAACACTTCCAGAAAACCGTCCCAATTTGTTTTACCTGTTTCAGCGGCGATGAGTTTGGACAATTCATCCATATGAGCCACCAGCATTTTTCGCACAAGGCGTATTTTACGAGATCGTTGTGTTAAGCGTAAATTAGCCCATTCCGCAGCGCCTTCTTTTGCCCGGTCAAATACCGTCTCGATAAATTCAAGAGATGTGGTTTGAACAGAACCGATGGTCTCTTTAGTGGCGGGGTTTATGGATATAATTTCCATGGCGTTTCTTTCAATGAGTATATAATTGTTTTACCCAATCTACATCTTCTTTTTGTAATGGATCACCCAAAGATATGGCAGCGTTAACCTGTTGAACGTTGCGCATACCCAGTAAGACACAGCTGTTTTCAGAATCAGAAATAAGAGTATCAATCACGCCGTGTATCACCGGATTGGAATGATTAGTAAACCTTTTTTTAAGTAAATCGGTATTTTGTTTTATTTTATCAATGATCGCCTGATCCTTAAACGCATCAATGTTTTCCCGAAAATCCCCGGGTTCAAAGGTGGTTGGCGAAGAATATTTTCCGGTTAAAAATCCGTGCATAAGCGGAGAAAAGAAACACGCTCCCAAATTGTTTTCTTCAATATATTTTTTAAACCCACTTGATTCGTACGTGTCGTCCCAAACATTGCGGTAAAACTGTACTACGTCGGGGTCTGCGCGCTTAATAAAACGCATAATTTTAACCGGATCCCAATCGGATAAACCAATAAACTGTGTTTTTCCTTCTTCCTGGAAACGCCGAACAACTTCAATCGCATCATCAAAATATTCACCATTTTTTCCAAAATTGGAATGATGGAAATACAGCAAATCCACACAATCGGTTTTTAAAAATTTTAGTGATCGTTCCATATTGTGCCGCATGTGCCCGGGGTGATACAAATAATCATATCCCCCGCGATCCCAACCTACTTTCGTCGCTAAAAATATGTCACCGCGGGAAACCGTTCCCCATATGGAACCAATCACTTGTTCAGAACGGCCATTCCCATATACGTCTGCTGTGTCCCAGTGGTTTATTCCATTTTCCCAACATTTGATTAACACTTCTTTAGAATCATTATCGGACTGCCCAGCCCAGCCCACGGCTTGTTTGCCGCTGGTGTTGGCTCCGCCAAAAGACCATGTGCCCAAACTAATGACAGAGATTTCAGTGTCGGTTCTTCCTAATGTTATCTTACGCATTTTGCCCCTTTTATTTAAAGACTAAATTAGGCAAACATGCGGTAATTTTGGGTAGAATTATTCATAGAACCCTTTGAAAAACCTATTGCACAAATTAAAAAGTTTAAAATTCCGTCTGCCAGGCGGCGGATTGGAAAATTTGTTCATAGCACCACTATTAACAGCATTTCCCGCCTTAATCAAGTAAATTTTAACTCTTTTTTCTTCACACATAAGGTTTATCAAAGGATTCTCATAGAAACATGATGGTGTTATTGTAGATGTAAAAAGGAAAAGGCCCGCCTACGCACCTCCCTTCCAGCACTATCGCTTGTGCAGGCAGGCGGCGGGTAGGTAATCCAAATTCTGTATCCATCAAAAATTGTTCGTATTTTCGGGCATAAGTAAAAGAAAAGATTTTGTTAAAAACAGTTGACATAGGACATAATAATTATCACTTGGATAGCGCATTATCTGTTCTGGAAACAGAAGTGAGCAAGGCAATGTTCTCGGGGAAATTCCGGGCGTTGAAAATAATTCACGGGCATGGCGAGGGAGCGTTACGCAACGCTGTTCGGGAATGGTGCGAAGAACAGAAAGGACGTTTCAAAGCGATTATTTATGGAGAAGATTATGACATGTTTCACCAAGAAAGTGTTGACATGAGATCAGCCTGTGGAAACCCTCCTGACCCGCACCTTGGTTTGAAAAACCGGTCGGTTACATATATCTGGCTTTGGTGAATTGAATCATTTATGACGTAAGATGTAAATTAACACTTAAAAGAATTTTATTTTGACGAAACAACGCACCCAAAACAATCATCTGTTTAAAGAGATGATTCCCAATAAGGCAAAATATCTTCCGGGCCCATTGCTTAAATATGCACCTATATATATATTCCCATTTATTTGCTATTGGTTGACAAGTTGCGCGCCAACGGTTGTTGAACTTGCAGAAACCGATCCGGAGGCTGTCATCGCAAGGAAAAGCGAATTGCTTACCGGGAAATCTGTTTCAGAAGAGGCAAGAACGGCCCTGATCAATGCGTACAATAATCTGGGGAATATTGCATTAAAAACAAACGATTTTGATAAAGCCAAAAAGCAATTTAATGAATCACTGCTGTTAGATAATAAAAACAAACAAGCAAAATACGGTTTGGCAATGATCGAAGGCCATCTTCTGTTTAAAAAAGGAAATAAATCAGCTTTATGGGATTCGATGGAACAATTTGGAAAAGCATCATATTACGATCCCGATAATGGCGAACCCCACTATTGGATGGGGCGAGCGTATGAGAAAAAAGATGATGGCGATTTTGAGCTCATTATTGAAGCATATGAAAAAGCCTTAAACCTGACCCTTCCAGAGGCCTTGAAACAAGACGCCCATAAGAGATTAGCCGCTGTCAAAAAACAACAAAAAATATATGAAGAATTCTGGAAATAGGAGATAAAGATGACCCCCGTTGATACGTTGAGAAATGAATTAAAACAAATCAAAGACCTAAAAGGTGCTATCAATTTATTGTATTGGGATATGGAAACATATATGCCAAAAGGGGGCATAAAAGCCAGAGCCCGGCAAGTGGCTATGCTCGAAGCAATGGCCCATGAAAGATTTATTGGAGAAGGCGTCTCTAAACCGTTGGGAGAACTTGTTGATCTGGATTCCGGAAAATCGCTTAATGGTTTGGATAACCAAACAGAACGATTGGCTTATGAAATTTGGAAGGATTATCACAGGGCGGCTGCTTTGCCAAAAGAATTTGTAGAAGAATTATCGCGAACGGCATCATTCGCTCAGCCTGTTTGGGTTGAAGCGAGAGAAAAGAATGACTTTAGTTTATTTGCCCCGCATTTGGAAAAAATTATTGCCCTGAAGCATAAGGAAATCAGTTATCTGGGTAACAAGAATATTCCATACGACACTCTCCTTGACCAGTATGAGCCGGGAGTAACAACGGCAGATGTACAACAATTATTCAGTGAGCTCAAAACGGAATTGGTCCCAATGATTAAAGCGATTCAAGAATCCGGCGTGGATACGAAGCGAGAGATTCTCCAACAGCATTATGACGCAAAAAAGCAATGGGAATTTTCGGAAGTCATTTTAAAAGATATGGGTTATGATTTTAATTGCGGCAGACAGGATAAGGCCGTTCATCCTTTTACCACAGAATTTCATCCCACCGATGTAAGAATTACAACTCGTATTAATGAAAACAATTTAATGGATTGTTTAACAGGGTCTATACATGAGGGCGGCCATGCTCTTTATGAACAAGGACTAGACCAAGAGTGGTATGGAACGCCGTTTTGTGAAGCCATTTCATATGGAATTCATGAAAGCCAGTCGCGTCTTTGGGAAAACTTGGTGGGATTAAGTAAGCCTTTTTGGGAATATTATTTTCCAAAGCTTCAAAAAGTGTTCCCTGAAAATTTATCAACTGTTTCGCTGGATGAGTTTTATCTGTCCATCAACACTGTAAAGCCAGGCTATATTCGTGTTGATGCCGATGAAATGACATATAACCTGCATATAATGCTGCGCTTTGAAATTGAACAAATGATCATTAATGAAAAAGTTGAGGTTGCTGCCCTGCCGGGTATTTGGAATGATAAAATGGATGAGTATTTAGGCATCCGGCCCGAAACCGATACGGTTGGTATTTTACAGGATGTTCATTGGTCTCATGGCAGCTTTGGATATTTCCCCACATATGCTTTAGGCAATCTGTATAATATTATAATGTTTAATAAGGCGAATGAAGAAATGCCGGATTTAATAAATAATATCCGCAATGGAGAATTTTCTCCTTTGCGCAAATGGCTTAAAAACAATATACACCACGTGGGTAGAAAACAAACTGCCAAAGAAATAATTCGATCTCTGTCGAGGGAAAGTCTTACAGCCAAACCGTTTATTTCTTACCTCCAAAATAAATACAGTAACATTTATCCAATATAATGTTGCGGAAAATATTCAACGGTTTTTGTCAATTTATTCTCGGTAATTATCTTCCTACATTTCTGCTTGACACTTGATAAAAGATGGAAGTAAACTTGTCCGTCCAAGGTAGACATTAGCCTTTGATATTCTTTAACCGAGGTAAGTAAATGAATAAAAAATCGCTAATAAGATATGCTATTTTTAGCCTATTTCTTATTTCATATAACACGATTCTTTTTGCGAAAGATTACAATGTAAGCGGTACCGTCGTCGATGCGGATAATAAAAAAGTTGGCGGCGTTACGGTTTTGTTGCTCACGGCAGACGGCATTGAATATCAGCGAACCAACGCGTCAAAACCGCGCATGGGAATGGGTGGCGGAAGTTTCAAATTTAAAGACGTCCTTCCCGGCGACTATGCTCTGGATGTGGATGGCGGCGCTAAAGGAAAAGTAAATACCCCCATTACTATTACCGATGACGATGTAAAAAACATCGAATTGGTCTTATTGTTAAATAATACAGAAGTTAAAAAAGAAAAGGCGCCTGAAGGAGGCCGCGGTGAAATAACCATACCGGACGAAGCAACTGAATCCGGAAGCTCTCAGGAATACGTGGCAACCGAACTCAGTTTTGAACTAAAAAAATTGGGCGCTGAAATCAAAAACTTGAACTCTGAAATGGAGGATCTCAAAGCGTTAAGTAAAATGTGGATCAATCCTCTGGCTATTTACTCTAAGGAAATTATTTTACAAAACGGCAGCACTGTTTTTGGGAAAATCGTTTACCAAGACGAAGAAACCCTTAAAATAGAAACATTAGTTGGTTATCTGATTATTGAACGGAAAAATGTGGTACGGGTTATTGATAATGTTGTAACAGAAGAAACACAGGAATATGTACCTGAACAGATCCGGGACAGCTACTCCCCGCCGCCGATGCCAAAACTGGCAGAGCCCAAATATACCTCTGCTGATCCACTCAGCCGTGCGGCGAGTAAAAGATATTCTGCAAACTGTGTATTGGTTGGAAACATTAGTGAGCGCAAAGACAATCAGGGAGCAATTATATTTACCGGCGAAGTTAAAAATATTGGCGGGCGAAGAGCTGATTTTGTGAAAGTTGACTTTGTTTTTCGTAAAAACTGGAGCGGGGAAACTAAAACGCTCACTACATTTATTCGCGGAACATACCACACCTTCGATTCTGGAATTACTACCGATGCAACACTTTTGCCGGGTTCGGTCGGCGCTTTTGAGCTGTTTATCCCCAATGACTTTGGTTCCTTTATTGGATATTCCTATGTTATTGATTGGGAGGAATACGAATAATGACGGTGTTAAATTTTCCCCGCCCCCTTTTTTCTTATATAGGTATCGCAATCTTATTTGCTGTTCCCCTGGTTGCTCAACAGCCGTCATCATCCTCGCTTTCTGAAATATTTTTACTGGATCTCGGCATTGTTATTGAGCCTGAAACGGGCCAGGAAACATATTCCCGGTTGATAAAAACTCCGTCTGAGGAAGTAAATTTTAGAATTAAAAAGGTTCACAGCGGATCGGTATATATGGCCGCTTCCGGGGAATTGTTGAGCGCGATCGAGAGAATTAATGTCCGTATTTCTGATATGGAAACAACATTTAAAAAAGAATTAATGGCTTTGAGAATTGAAAACCGGGAGTTGAAAACAATGCTTACGCTCTATCAACCGGTAATGGATAAACCCGAAGAGCCAATGGTAATGATTGCTTTACCGGAGCCTCAATTGGAAAATGACATATCCATTGTTTCATTGCCTGAAGTAAACAGTATTCAGATTGAACCCCTTCCACCAAATAATACCTTTAATCAGCGGACATACATGGCCGGCGTTTTTGCATATCAGAGAGAAGATTTTATATCTGCTTTGGGATATTTTGCTAAGTTACACCTGGAACTGGCATCAATGGAGGTTGCTGATAATGTAATGTATTGGACAGCAGACGCGTACCAACAAGTCCATGATTATCAGAAAGCGCTTGATGCAATAAACAAATTATTGGAAAATAATAATTCATATCGTATCGATGATGCCCTGGTGAAAAAAGGGCTCCTCCATAAAAAAATGGGTCGTTTGGATTTAGCGATGCAAGCGTTTGTCCGGGTCGTGAACGAGTATCCAAACAGTGAATATACTCGCCTGGCAAGTATGGAACTAAAACGAGCGGAGATGACCTTACAGTGAGAAAATATTTGACAGTATTATTGTTGATAACATCCGTATCCTTCGGCGCTTCACGGGTGGCGTACACACGCCCGGGTCTTATGATGAAAATCCCCACGTCAAGTGTTCAAAAAGCACCTTATTTATTTCGTACCGGTTTTGGAGCAGAATTGCACAATTTCGATCCCTTTAATTCCGCCCAGGGTATTTATTTTGATATGGAACTGGGAAGAAACTTTACATTTGGTTTTTCATCTGTGCAAACCGCAGATACAACGGCTCTCGCTTTGTTGGGAGCGACCAGCTACACTCCGCCCGTAGAATTCGGGTTTCATTTACAACAAAGAGTATATACCTATAATAATATTTCCCTGTCCATCGGCTTACAGGACATCGTATTTCAAAATTCTGAAAACGGCAGCGGAGGAGGTTTAAGTCTCAACCCTGAAGAATTGTCATTTTTTGCGGTAGTGAGCAGCGAGAAAAATCTCGGGAAATATTATTTAAATACATTCATGGGCTTTGGTTCAGGAGGTTTCGCCGCCGCTGATTCAATCAGTAGTAACGATTCAAGCGGAACAAAAGCCGGTGTTTTTATGGGATTAATTATGAACACTCCATATTTAGAAAAATGGGGTGGCATCGATCTTGTGGGTGAATTTGACGGAACAGGCATCAATGTGGGACTCCGCATCCCCCTTACCTCGGATTATCGCCTGAACCTAGGATTCACCCACATAGAAAAACTACCGGATTGGAAATCGCGTTATTGGAAAGGACATCCCGGGATTACTCTCGGTTTTGATATGGTAGTGCCCAGAGCCGGTGGACGTTCTCTGACCAGGGGATCAGGCGCTCCTTCGCCTTTTCCGGAAACACAATTAAAGCTTCCGGGAACCGGTCAATATGAGTCGCTCTCTTCCTCTTCGGATTCAACATTAGCACTGGCTGATTTTGCTGTACATACCGTTCGGGACTCCATGAAAATGTTGAAAAACGAAATGCGTAACATGATGGTTCAATTGGCATCGATCCAGCAACAATCTCAATTTTTAGAAGATTCACTGTTAGCGATGAAATTAAATCGTAATGTAGATGAAAAAAATATGAATGGGGCCATGAGACACCTGTCCCGATCATTACGGTATTTTTACTCAGGAGATTATAGAGCTGCTTTACAAGAGGTGGAATCTGCTTTGGATATGAATCCTAATATAGCGCTGGCTTATGCCAGGCGAGGATCTATATACTACAAACTTGGAGATATTCAGAGAGCAACTATTAATTGGAATTTAGCATTGCGTATGGATCCTGAATATGATGATGTACGAAACATTTTAAAAGCCCTGCATGAAAACCGTTTAAAATCGACGAGTGTAGTAGAGGAGTAAATATATGGATATTGCAACCCTTATAGGTATTGTACTTGGTTTAGGCTCAATCTATGGTGGAATTTTTCTTGCAGCTTCAGCAGCGAATGCCAGTATGGCCGGATTTGTTTCGCCTTCAAGCTTTGCTATTGTTTTCGGAGGCATGGTTGCATCGGTCTCGGTTGCTTTTCCGCTAAAAGATGTGCTTCAACTGGGAGCGGCCATGGGAGCTGTTTTTAAAGGGGGAACCCTGGAACTGGGCGACGTTGTTGAAGATGCTGTTGATATGGCAGAAGTTGCACGAAAAGGAACCGCAGAACTCGAAAAAGCTGTAGATAGTGCCAAAAATCCCTTTTTTAGAGATGGAGTTCAAATGGTTGTTGACGGTTATTCTCTTGACGAGCTGACCGATATACTGGAAACGCGAATTGAGTACCGGGAAATTCGCGAAAAAACACAAGCAGGTTTGTTTAAATCCATGGGCACGATGGCGCCGGCATGGGGAATGATTGGAACATTGATTGGTTTGGTGATTATGTTGGCAGGTTTTGGCGGAGAAGGTGGAGCAGATGCGCTGGGACCCGGGATGTCTGCAGCGTTGATCACGACATTTTACGGTGCTGTATTCGCAAATTTATTTTTCCTTCCAATGGGTGAAAAAATCAATTCTCGTATCAGTTTTACCAGCACAATACAAGCGATGCTTGTTGAGAGTTCCCGGTTGATACACCAAAAAAAGCACCCGTTAATAGTGAGAGAAAAATTGAATTCCTTTATTCCTCCCAAGGAGTGGAAAAAAGAAGATTAACCTTTTATGCCAAAATCATATAAAGAGAAGAAAGCATATAAATTAGGTATCAAAAAAGGGAAGTCCCAGGTAGAAGAAGGCTTGCCGGGGTGGTTTGCTACCTTTGCGGATATGATGACGCTATTGTTTGCTTTCTTTGTTTTGCTGGCGGCTATATCAACAATTGACCCGGTAAAATTGCAGGAAATGGCTGATGCAATGGGGAAATCGGTTGGTAAGACAATAAAAAAAGATAGCCAGGCTATGAATCTGTCTGACGTTAAAAAAGCAGTTCAAAGCATGATAAAAGAAATGCAGAAGGAATCTGAAACAAATGAGACACCCGTTGAGGTCTCGACAGGACCCAAAGGGGTAACCATTGGTATTTCATCCGATATAAGCTTTGCATCCGGGTCAGCAAAAACAATGCCCCAGATTGTGGATATTTTGACTAAAATTGTTCCCACAATTAAAAAGTCTTATTTCCAGATAGCCGTTGAAGGACATACAGACAATGAACAACCGCCTGAAGCGCTGCAAGTAAAATATCCGACTAATTGGGAATTGTCAACGGCCAGGGCATCGGCTGTTGTTAGGGAATTAATTCGGCTGGGAGTAAACCCCATCCGACTGGAAGCCGTGGGTTATGGCGAATATGTCCCCCGGGATCGAGCGTCTCATGAGCTGATCACACAAAAAATAATCCTGAAGTATAACAATACAGCTCAACAGAAAGCCCGAAACAGGCGCGTAGAAATTACATTTTTGGCCCCATCTTACAGCAGGACCAGTGAACAAAAAAGCGACAGCGATTCATAGCCAAATAAATTATGAGAAATTTTTCGATAAGCAAAGGAACTATCATGAGAAAAGTTAACATTTATTGCAAATCATTTATACTGGCAGCATTTTACATTAGCGTGAGCTGGGGGCAGGGCAATAGTTATTTAGCCCAAAAGCTGATGGTGGAAAATGATTTTCGTCAACGTATAACAGATGCTCTATCTAAAATAATTGATGACCGTAAATACGTTATTGATGTTAAAGCTGATATTGAAATCAGTGATGGTACAGAAGAACAAATCACTATTATGGGAGAAAGATCGCAACCAATAGCAGGTCAAGCGCTGGAAGATGTTTCATCAAAAATCAATCAATCAATAGAAGCTCCGTCTCGAGGTTCTTCCGGCATGTCAAGCGGTTTACCAATCCCCGGATTTGAGTTTGAATCAGACGCAAGAAGATCATCTCCCATCGTAAACGAAACGGATCTTAACGTTCCGACTCAAAGCACAAGTCCTTTAAATCTCTCTGGCCAAAATAAAGTATTATCAAGAACAGTGACCAGTAAACGGCCATCTACAGCAAAAATTACCAAACTGGATATTAGTATTATTCTGCAGGAAGGCGCTGCTCCGGAACTTATCGAAAACATTCGCCAGGTGGTCATGGTTTCGTCGGGCTTCAATCGCGCTCGGGGCGATGCTTTGAGTATCATGACGGCAACATTTAAAGAACGGCGGGATGAAAAAACAGCAGAACAAATTTTATTAAAAAATATTGCTGAAAAACTGGAGTCACTGGAACAACGGCGATCAAGAGACAGCTCTGTGAACTGGAAAGAGGAACTGGACAACTATAAAGCACAGGAAGTTGAACGGCGCGAACAAGATAAATCGTATTTCCAGCAGCAACTCACAAACTTAGAAGCTGCTGCAAGAGATCGGGCGTATCAATCTGAAAAAAGAGATATTTTAAGACGTGATTCCTTAAAACTGCAGGCTCTGAATAAAGAAATAGAAGATTTGAAATCTATGGTAGCATCTTCTGAAGTCTCTGACGATGAAGTCGATCAGGTTCAAAATACCATGGGTAAAAAAATAAGCGAGAAAGAGACGCTGGATGCGCAAATTGCTGAAAAATTAGCGATGCTGGATGCGGTTCAATCTGATCTTGATCGTAGTATGGGCGGCGGCTCATCTACAATGATGACTATTTTTGTTTCTCTCCTGGGGGCCCTGGTTCTTGTTTTGGTTGTGGTACTTGTCATTATGATGATGGGAAATAAACAAAAACAGCAACAACTTCCTCCGCCTTGGATGTATCCACCCAGACCGCGGAAAAAAAAAAGTAAAACCGAAACGGTGAAAACCCAAGCTCAACCAACTCCAACACCTGCACCTGTAGAAGACACTGCAGTTTTGCAAAGTGAAGTGTCTGATATGAAACAAGCGGTTGTATCCATGAGTGTCGGTCAACCAAATACAGCCACGCGAATTGTAAAAGAATGGATGGAAGACGACACTCCGCCGCCCGAACCGGAACCAGTTGCTCCGGTACAGGCTGAAGAGGAAGAAAATGGCGGAAAAAAGAAAAAAAAGAAAAAGTAAGGCAACACCATGATTACAGATTACAATAGACTTTCCGGTCTGCAAAAAGCGGCCATTCTTTTCTCAGTATTAGGCGAAGGGTTAGCTTTGTCCCTGGTTAAGGAGCTTTCCAAAACAGACATCCGAAAAGTAAGAGCGGCTATGCGCGATTTAGACAGTGTCTCTTTTTTAATAAAGAAAAGAGTCATGGAAGAATTTTACTTTAGTTTTGTAAGTGAAAAATTTCATGATGAGGATTCTGACGCGCCAAGAAAACCGTTCGCTTTTATAGAAGACATAACAGATGAACAACTCTTTGCCCTTATCAAACCCGAAGCTGCATCAGTGGCGGCTATCGTTTTGGCACAAGTTCCGGGAGAACGCCGCATGAAAATTGTAGAGCGATTTGATGCTATGACAAGGGGAGAAATAATTATGGAAATGGGGAATCTAAACGATATCCCATTGGAAGCGGTCGTAAGTGTGGCGACAGACTTGAAGAAAAAATCTCAATTATTACCCAAAACAGTTGCCTTTTCCCGGGGGGGAGGAAAGGATATAGCTGAAATTCTTGGCGGACTAAATCCTGAAGAAGAAAAACTTTTTCTTGAAAATATTTCTCGGGAAAACCCGGAATTGGCTGAAGATATAAAAAAATACCATTTAACTTGGGACGTCCTGTTCGAAGTATTACCCGATAACATTATACGCGATTTAATGAATTCTGTTGAACTGGATTCTATTGCCATGGCGATGAAAGGAATGCCGGAAGATATTGTAGAAAGGGTTATTGGAAACCTGCCTCAAAAGAAACAGGCCATGTATGAACCGGTGGAGGGAGCCGTTTCCAAGCGGGAAGTGGAAAACGCGAGAAAAGAAATTGTCGCCTCTGCAAAGCAAATGGAAAAAGACGGTGTTTTCAATCTGTCGGACTTAGTTGGCGGTGGAGATATGGTAGAATAACCGAAATAGTAAACTATAGACTGTTTATTTTTATAAAAAGCCTTCGTATGATGCGAGGGCTTTTTACATATTATAGACTTAAGTCTGCTCCGAAAAGGTTTAATTGGGATACCTGTCCGCCCCCTACAATATTATTCAAATGGGGCAGGCGGGAATCCCTTTTTTTACGATTTTCACACCCTGTCCTTTAGGGCAGGGGTTATGAATAAACAAGATTTAGGGGTTTTAACCCCTTTCAGGAGTGAATTCATACCTTAAATAATATTCTTTTGTTTAACAACACCGTTAATTCATCAATAAGGCAGCTATAAGCTATCAAGTACTTAAAAAATACGATTACACCATCAAAATACTTAATAGTCAGTATTGACAAAACACGAGAGTCGGGGTAATTTGAAGTAAATTGTCACAAAGAACACCACCGGCAGAATGCGCGACGGTACTGTATTTGACAATAAAAAAGTATATGAAGTATATAAAATCATATAGTCGACCAGAAATTTGGCAGACAATCTGTTACCTTCTTCCATTATCCTTTTTCATTCTAACTGGTTGCCCTGATAATAATAATGATAAGGATGATAAATACGACCCCCGGAACGTCACCCGCATAGATAATCATCTGGAAGTCCAACCTGAATTAGTTGTGGATTCAGAGAGGAATGTTCATTTGGTTTATCATGGCGGTGTTTATGACGAAGCTCGCGATGTTTATTATATCTGGAAGAGTGAAACTGGAGAATGGTCCGAACCGGTAAACCTTTCCAACTCCGGCAATGATTCCCGCGTTCCCCAGATAGCGGTAGATTCCCAGGATAATCTACATGTAATCTGGGAAGAGGATGGTGAGGGAAACGGACGAACCATATATACAATGAAACAAAATGATGGTGATTGGTCTGAACCAGAATTTATTACAGAAAACGGAAATCCACTTCCCCAAATAGCTCTCGACAATAACGACGCTGTCCATGTGATCGGGATGGGTAATGTGTATCGGAAGCTGTACAATGGCGTCTGGAGCGATCCGGAAGTAACACCTTACATACACAACCCCGCCTTGGCAGTTAGCAGCGACGGCGATGTTCATATAGCAAATGATGCACAACCCACCCCGATCTTTTACTACTACAAAGTTGCCGGGGGAGTTTGGTCCGATCTTATTGAAGTTAATATTGCCGATGATTATAGCTGGCTACCGGATATTGCTGTTGATGAAGATGAAACGGTTTATATCTCCTGGACAGAACGATACACAAAACAGATCAAAATTCGAATGCGTTACCCTGACGGAAGCTGGTCAGCTATTGACAGCATTCCCGATATGGAAGGAGCGCCATGGCACCAGAAACTTGCCGTCGATGAGGCGGGCTTACACCTAGTATGGATTGCCCATACTGAAGAGTGGGATTACGATGTCTATTATCAGCACCGTACACATGAAGGCGTATGGCAGGAACGACAACAAATATCAAATACAACTACCGAATCATTAGGGCCGGGAATTTATATTGATAATGACCAATTATATATTGCGTGGCATGAAAAATTTGAACCATCACAAAATAGCAACCGTGATATTTACTACATTACAGTTAATTTGAATAACTACTAAAATTAATTACAGTATGGATCAACATATTTAAAACAGCGTCTCCGGAATGGTATACAATACAATGGGGTGGTTTTAACCATTTTGGTAAGAAAGTTCCCTCAGGAATTTATATCTATACTCGTACTGCTGAATTTCTTGAAAGTGATATGAGTTTTTTGGAGACTAAAAAGATGGCTTTGATAAAATAGTATCATATGATACTAAATAAAAAAACACAAACTTAACATTCCTTTTAAACAGCCTTCGCTAATTGCGAGGGCTGTTTTATTTTCAGCCCTATGTTAAATGCTCTGAGAGTTCTAATTCTATCGTTATTGTTAGCGGGATGTACAAAAGACATCGATTATCAAACGCTGACAATCCCGTATTCTACCGACATCCGCGGGTTTGACCCCGCCTTTGCTACTGATTTGCGAACAGGAAAAGTAATATCTTTACTTTATGATAACCTGGTTCGCTTTGATCTTGATATGAATTTGGTCCCGGGAGCCGCAAAGCATTGGTCGGTAAGCGCCGACGGCAGAAAATATACGTTTATTATTAGAAACAATATTCGCTTCCACAACGGAGATTTATTAACCGTGGATGATATAATCGTCTCTTTTGAACGCATATTAAATCCACAAACATCATCACCCCAAACATGGCTGCTGGACCGTATTACAGGAGCAAAGGAATATTTACAGGGTTACACAGATAGTGTAAGGGGGTTGACTGTTATCAATGATTCAACCTTGACTATTGAACTGGATGAGCCTTTTTCTCCCTTTATTCAATATTTAGCCATGCCGGCAACGGCAATTATTAATAAAAATGAAATGGAACATTTAACGAATATTCCTGCAGGATCGGGCCCATGGAAACTGGATAAATGGGAACGGGATGGGGAAATATTATTCACCCGGAATATAGATTATTGGGACGGATCGCCAAAAATTGAACATTTACGCATACGAATTCTTTCAGAGATTATGACTCAATCCGCCGAGTTTGAAGCGGGATCCCTGGATATTTATGAAGTCCCCAAAGGAGAATTGGAATACTGGCGGGATAAAGATTATAATAAAAAAGAGGAAAATGAATTAATCATCCGGTATGTTGGTATGAATTGTTCCCGGCCGCCTTTTGACAATATCTATTTGCGTAAGGCCATGAATTATGCTATTGACAGGGAAAAAATAATTCATATTCTTCTGAATGGTTCAGCAACCATTACATCCGGACCTGTGCCTCCAAGGTTTCTTACAGGAGAAGTGCGAACACAATATGAATACAATCCGGGGAAGGCAATTAATTTGCTTAAAAAGGCCGGTTATAAAAATGGTTTAAATACTGAATTATACGTTGCCGGCGGATCGGAAATGTTTCATGTGTTGGAAGCGCTGCAATCCGACTGGGCGGCTGTGGGAATCAACGTTGAAATAAAACGCAGCGACTGGAATGTGTTTAAAACGGCTGTGCGGGAAGGAAAACCGGATCTGTATTATTTAGACTGGTACGCTGATTATCCCGATGGGGAGAATTTTTTATATCCTTTGTTTCACAGTAAGGAATCCATGACAAAACGTAATCGTTTTTCCGATCCTGATGTGGATGCAATCATTGAAAAAATTCAACGATTGCCTGACAACGCCGAAAGGCAGAGTTTAATCGTAGAAGCGAATAACATGATCGCCGATAAAGCGCCGTGGGTATTTTTATGGCATTCAAAAACAACGTATTTAACACAAAAGTGGATTGGCGGGTTTCGTCCATCTCCCATTTTTAATGCACAGCGCTATACACTTGTCACAAAACAAATCGGCCCATGATTAGATATTTTATTAACAGGCTTTTACAGGCAATTCCTGTTTTATTCGGTGTAATTATTATAACCTTTATTTTAATGTATGTGATTCCCGGGGATCCGGTGGTGTCCATGGTTGGGGAGCGCTACAGCGAGGAAACCATTCAGCGCCTGCGGGAAGAAATGCATCTGAATGATCCTGTTCCAATTCAGTTTATTCGTTATGTTGGAAATGTATTGAAAGGTGACTTTGGCAAATCTTTTATCACCGGAGAACCTGTTACGGTTATCATTATGGAGAAATTTCCCAATACAATGATGTTAGCTGTCGTAGCCATGATTTTCGCCGTGTTAATTGGTGTTTCATTGGGAATGATATCTTCCATTTCACCCGGAAGTATTCTTGATAGAGGAATTATGATCCTGGCGTTAGCGGGTATATCTGCTCCCGTTTTTTGGGTGGGTCTCATTTTGGTATTAGTGGTGGGCGTAATGCTGCAATGGCTGCCGCCAACAGGTTTTGGCGGTATTGAATATATTATTTTACCGGCACTGACATTAGGGCTGCGTTCTGCCGCCTATTTGGCAAGATTAACACGGTCAACGATGCTGGAAGTGTTAAGCCAGGATTATATCCGTACCGCTCGTTCAAAAGGTCTTCCGGAATGGAAAGTATTTTTAAAGCACGCATTCCCAAACACATTGATTCCCGTTATTACGGTTATCGGAACTGATTTTGGCAGTTATTTATCCGGCGCTGTTTTAACCGAATCGATTTTTGGCTGGCCGGGGATGGGCCGTCTGGCGTTGGAAGCAATTTTAAAACGGGATTTCCCGGTGATTCAGGGAACCGTATTGTTTATGGCGGTTATGTTTGTAATGGTGAACGTGATCGTTGATCTGTTGTATGGCGTCATCGACCCGAGAATTCGCATGGAAAGAACGGGCAAACAATGATCAAGGCAATGAAAGACCCCGGCATAATAATTGGACTTTCATTCGTATTGCTTATCACGATTATGGGGATATTTGCTCCATGGATTGCACCACAAGCGCCCAACAGTCAAACGCTTGAATTCCGCCATAAACCGCCAGGGTTTTCCGGAAAAGTAGTGAATTACCGGCTGGCCCCAAACTTGCCGTATATAACCATTGCAATCAAAAAAATATCTATTGAGAATGATAACATCATTGTTACGGATAAATTGGATAGACAGCTCCAAATTGCCATAAAAAACCTGGAAGGCGGACGGTTTGAAACAGGGATAAAATCAATAACCTTTTGGTTGGGAACAGATCAGTTTGGCCGGGACATTCTATCGCGAATTATTCATGGAGCCAGGATATCTCTTACCATAGGTTTTAGCGCAAGTTTAATCGCTCTTGTCATCGGTGTGATTTTAGGCGCCCTGGCGGGGATCAATGGCGGCAGGATTGATACAATCATTATGCGGCTCACAGATATAATGTTTGGGTTTCCCACATTGCTCTTTTTAATAGGAATAACTGCCGCTATGGAACCAAGTCTGAATGTGGTATTTATGGCTGTGGGACTTGTTACATGGCCGGGGATGGCCCGCCTGGTTCGGGGGCAGGTTATGCAATTAAAACACATGGAGTATGTTCAGTCGGCAAAAGCGCTTGGCTTTAGTAAAACAACAATACTATTAAAACATATTTTGCCGAATAGTTTAGCACCTATCATTGTTACATTCACATTAGGCATCGCCGGGGCAATTATGGCGGAAGCAAGTTTATCTTTTCTTGGGCTGGGCGCTCAACCGCCTACGCCAAGCTGGGGGGCTATGATAAATAGCAGTAAAGATTATTTAAGAATTGCACCCTGGGCTTCTTTGGCTCCGGGAACGGCGATTGCCATGGCGGTTTTAGGATTTAATTTGCTGGGAGACAGCGTTCGGGATTTACTGGATCCAACTATGAAGAAAGGTTAACAATATTGAGTAATTTGATTGAAAAAGTAGAAGAATACATTTTATCAGGATGTACCTATAAAGAAAACAGGGCCATTGGAATAGAAATAGAATCTATTATCTATAACAAACAGGGTAAGCGAATTCCGGTTAATTCAACGGAAGAATTTTCAGCATCGGATTTTATAAACATGTTCGATTTGGAATGCAAAGATCACCATTCATTCGTGACCTGTTCCCTGGAACCCGGCGGACAGGTGGAATGGGCATCAAGACCGGCCTTTACGATTCATGATATAAGCGATGAGCTGGATGTTGTAAATCAAGCGATGGACAGAACGTGTTCTGAAAAAGAATTAACAGTGGTGACGTTGGGTCTGGATCCCATATACGGTCCAAATGACATAAAGCTGATTAATCAGAAAAAATACCAATTGATGCATAAACGTTTTGCTTCATCAGGGCGCCTTGGTCCATGGATGATGCGCAATACAGCCAGCGTTCAGGTGAACCTCGATTTACTGGACAAACAAGATGCGGAAGAATGCGGATTTATTGCTGAATGCATCAGCCCGTTTGCGGCCATGTTGTTTTCCAATTCACCTTTTATGAAAAATAAACCGGTTGGAGTTGAAAACATGCGTTATCAGATTTGGGAAGATACTGACCCCTCGCGCTGTGGTCATTTTATAGATCATGGTATAAAAAGCATGAGCGGACTTTTAACACAGTTCTCCGGTTATATTCTGGAAGTACCGGTTATTTTTACTACTCCCGATCAACAGAATGAAGCGGGTTATTTTGATGGAACGATCAAGGAGTGGCTAAAAGATTTGAATGAAAAAAAAATATTAAATGATGAGGATATTAAAGTTGCTCTTCATCAAATATTTACCCATAATCGTTTTAAGAAAGTCTTGGAAATTCGTTCGGCAGATCGATCTCCACAAGGATATGAATTAGCCCCGGCTGCATTTTGGATTGGATTGATGGAAAAAGGAAACGTCAGGGAATCATTATTGGAAACGCTTACCCGCTGGACGGAAAAGGAACGGATTGAAATGAATCAAAAAGCGTTTACTTTTGATATTAGCCAAAAAGGTCCAATGAATAAAACGATTTTGTATTGGTTGGAATGGTTTGCAGAATTAGTCTATGAGGGTCTGGATATAAGAGCAAGTCGGCTAAATATCAAAACCGAAAAAATCTATATTGAACCTTTAATTAACAATATTTTTTCAAATGGCGTTTTTTCTTTTCAATTTCAAGATAAATTCTCAAAACAGAATATGACTGTAAAAGAATTTATATTAACCTAAATTGAGCGATTCTCCTCTTTTGTTTTACAGAATCGCTCAATTTAGGATTAAGTAAAGCATCTCATGATTAACATTGAAAATCTACAAGCAAAAAAGCGTAAAAATATAATTTCTGTTAGACCCATTAGCCACAAATTCATTTAATAACCGGTTATCATTCACCGGTTACCGCTTAACCAATATCTCAATTCAATAAAATATAAATTTAGGAGTATATATTTTATTTTATATCTCTTCTGAATAAACGGCGAAGTCTTTAATTTTATACATACTATTTATCATGATTAACGATAGTTATTATGAGTTTATTAAAATCTGTTTTTATTTCGTCCATTGGGAAGAAGATTCTTATGGCAACAACTGGGTTGTTGTTATGCCTGTTCCTGGTTATTCACCTCATTGGGAATTTGATACTTTTTTCCGGGCCGGACGCGTTTAATCTTTATGTAGAAACATTATCCAGGGTTAAACCAATTGTCCGGGCGATTGAAATTATTCTTTCCCTGATATTTCTTATCCATATTTTTTTTGGGTCCAAGCTGACGTTGGAAAACAGGAGCGCAACCCCACAAAAATACAATATCAATTCAGCCGGTGAAAATTCAAGTTTTTTTTCACGGAATATGTTCATAGGCGGAAGCATCCTCTTCATTTTTTTAATCACTCACCTATCTACATTTTGGTATATTTTTCAAAACCAACACGACGAAGGAAATTTTTATAATATTGTTATGGGCAATGCTGTTGGATTTGGAAACCCCATTATTACGACTTTGTATTGTATTGCCATGATATTGCTGGGGTTTCATCTTCGCCATGGTTTTCAATCTGCGTTCCAAACGTTTGGTCTTCGATATAATAAATACAGTGGACTTATTGAAACAGTCGCCATGCTGTTTTGGCTGATCATACCTTTGGGATTTCTTTCCATTGCAGTGTGGTTCGGAATAGTCGGCGGAGGATATTAATATGTTAAACAGTAACGTACCGAGCGGACCCCTGACAGAAAAATGGACCAAGCATAAATTTGATCTGAAGCTTGTAAACCCGGCGAACAAGCGGAAATATAATATTATTGTTGTCGGAACCGGTTTAGCCGGTGCATCTGCCGCCGCCTCATTGGCTGAATTGGGATATAATGTGCAGGCATTTTCTTACCACGAATCCCCACGCCGGGCTCATAGTATCGCGGCCCAGGGAGGCATTAATGCTGCCAAAAATTACCCAAACGATGGTGACAGTATTTTCCGCCTTTTCTACGATACGATCAAAGGTGGAGATTATCGTTCCAGAGAAGCCAATGTTTACCGGTTGGCTGAAATAAGTAATAATATTATTGACCAATGTGTCGCGCAGGGTGTTCCTTTTGCCCGGGAATATGGAGGCCTGTTAGATAACCGTTCTTTTGGAGGCGCACAGGTTTCCAGAACCTTTTATGCCAGGGGACAAACAGGACAGCAATTATTACTGGGGTGTTATTCCGCTTTAGTGCGTCAAATGCATGCGGGAAAGGTAAAATTTCACCCAAGACATGAAATGCAGGACCTGGTAATGATTAATGGCGAGGCGAAAGGAATTATTACGCGGAATCTGATTACCGGCGAAATCCAATCTCACGCCGCTCATGCGGTTGTGCTGGCTACAGGCGGATACGGTAATGCATATTTTCTGTCTACAAATGCCATGGCCAGTAATGCAACCGCTGCCTGGCGGGCCCATAAAAAAGGTGCGTATTTTGCAAATCCAAGTTTTGTGCAAATTCATCCAACGTGTATTCCCGTTGCAAGCGAACATCAATCAAAACTGACATTAATGAGTGAAAGTTTGAGGAATGACGGCCGGGTCTGGGTACCGAAAAAGAAAGGCGATAAACGCAATCCTGCCGAAATTTCTGAAGATGAACGGGATTATTATCTTGAGCGCTTATATCCATCCTTTGGCAATTTGGTGCCGAGAGATGTGGCCAGTCGCCGGGCGAAGGAAATGTGTGATTTAGGAAACGGTGTGGGTGAAACCGGATTGGCTGTGTATCTGGATTTTGAAGATGCGATTCAACGCATGGGCAGAGATGCCGTTACAGAAAAATATGGTAATCTGTTTGATATGTATAAACAAATTACCGGGGAAAACCCATACAAAACTCCCATGCGAATTTATCCGGCAATCCATTATACTATGGGAGGATTGTGGGTGGATTACAATCTCATGAGTACCATTCCGGGTTTATATATATTAGGCGAGGCAAATTTTTCTGATCACGGCGCTAACCGTCTTGGTGCTTCTGCTTTAATGCAGGGGTTGGCCGACGGCTATTTTATATTACCTTATACTATTGGTGATTACCTGACCGGTAAACTTGGTGAAAGTATTTCCACAGATCATGAAGCATTTAAAGACGCTGAAACGAGTGTAAAAAACAAAATTTCAACACTTCTTTCCGTTAATGGAGAAAGAACAGTAGATAATATTCACAAAGAGCTTGGTTTAATATTGTGGGAAAATGTTGGTATGGCACGGAATAGAGCCGGACTGGAAAAAGCGATAAATGAAATCCCGAAGTTGAAAAATGAATTTTGGCAAAATGTTAAAGTCACAGGCACAGCCGATGAGCTTAATCCCGAACTGGAAAAAGCCGGGCGAGTGGCCGATTTCCTGGAACTGGGTGAGCTGATGGCTCGGGACGCCTTGAACCGTGAGGAATCGTGCGGCGGACATTTCCGGGAAGAACACCAGACGGAAGAAAATGAAGCTAAACGCAACGATGAAGAATTTACCTATGTATCTACTTGGCAATATAAAGGAAAGGACAAACCCTCAGAACTGCATAAAGAAAACCTTATTTTTGAAAATGTGGAATTGACAACAAGGAGCTATAAGTAATGAGGGTGACATTAAAGATTTGGCGGCAGAAAGAAGCTGATTCTCCGGGTTTTTTTGAACGCCATCCCGTGGAAAAGGTATCTGAAGATATGTCTTTTTTCGAAATGCTGGATATGTTGAACGATCAACTGGTATTGGCAGGAAAAACGCCCATTGCCTTTGATCATGATTGCCGGGAAGGCATTTGCGGTACGTGCGGCTTATTCATTAATGGCAGAGCGCATGGTCCATTAACCGGCATTACAACGTGTCAATTGCATATGCGCAGTTTTAAAGATGGCGAAACGATTGTTGTGGAACCATGGCGCGCTAAAGCGTTCCCGGTGATTAAAGATTTAATTGTGGACAGAATTTCATTTGACAGAATAATGGAAGCCGGCGGCTATGTCTCCATCAACACGGGTGGGACTCCAGACGCAAATGAAATTCCTATACCGAAAGCAAATGCCGATGAAGCTATGGATGCCGCCGCATGTATTGGCTGTGGAGCGTGCGTGGCAACGTGTAAAAATTCATCTGCAATGTTATTCGTTTCAGCAAAAGTGTCTCAACTTGCTTTGCTTCCTCAAGGACAGCCTGAGAGAGAAATCAGAGTTAGTAATATGGTGACCCAAATGGATAAAGAGGGCTTTGGAAGTTGTACTAACACCGGCGCCTGTGAGGTGGAATGTCCGAAAGAAATTTCGATTATTCACATTGCCAGATTAAATAGAGAATTTATTAAATCGAGTTTTTAAGAAAAGAGGGAAATATATTTAAAAAGCCCCGTGAATACGGGGCTTTTTTTTAATTAAGCCTGAACTTTACGGGGATGGAAATCCAAATCCCCACAGGCATATCACGTTGCATGGCCGGTTTTAGTAAACAAACAATGAATATTTGCAAGGAGATTAAGAAGAAAGAAGCTCACTTACAGTTGTAAGTTGGAAGCCCCTATTTAGTAAACAAGGCAGTAATTTATCAACGGCATCCACAGTCCGGGAGCGATCTCCACCACCGTCGTGTAAGGTAATAATAGCTCCATGATGAACTCTATAATTAACCCATCTTATGATCAAACCTGTGGGCAGCAGAATCCAATCCCAAGGCATAATCGACCACAAAATACAAGAGTCTCCACGATCAGCTGTAACAGCAAGTACGCGAGGGTCACGCAGGCCGTAAGGCGGGCGAAACAACTTGGGCTTGAATCCTATAGCGTCTTGAAGGGCTGTAGCTCCACCATCGATTTCCTGTTCGATGACCGATCGTGAACAAAAGATCAGTTTATTGTGGCTGTAGGAATGATTCCCAATCTCGTGACCTGCTTCATGGATCCGTTCGACGAGTTGTGGATAGCGGACAGCTCTTTTTCCGATCAGGAAAAATGTCGCACATACGTTGTGTCGTTTAAGAACATCTAGAAGACGCGGTGTATTCCATGGATCGGGACCGTCGTCGAATGTAAGAGATATTCGCCTAATAGTATCTTTGGGGCCTCGCCAGACTACGTTTTCGTAGAACCTGTCCCAAAGAAGGGGGCGGGTAATGCGGCAAGCGGCCAAGGCGTATCCTGCCAACCCAAAACCTAACCATGTTAAAATCATATAATTTATACCTCTTTCTGAATAGTTTCTGATTAGTAAGAAATAGGATTTGTCATCAGATAAAATAGCTATAATTAAGTTACGGTAAAACGGTGCCGTTTCAATGGTTTGACTAAACTCAATGTTTAGTAAACATTCGTGAACGATTATTATAAACCCGCTCTTTCCAAACAACTCGCATAAATAATCCTACAGGTCCCATCAGGGCAATATATGGTACATGCAGAATAGCCCAAACCGGGAAAAAAGGGAAAAGATCTTTCCGATTGAAAAGCCTCATAGCACGGGTAAGTAACATATATTCAGAACACCACTTTATAGTAAGAATAAAAATGATTGTGGGTATGACGTTTGGAGTTGCTAGCGCCACCATCGGGGATACAAAAAGCAAAAGATTGTAGATATAGAAAAGAGAGAGGAAAACTTTATAGCTCGTTCGATGATATGTATATTTTGAACCCCATCGTTTGCGCTGTTCATAGAATTCCCTGACTGATCGCATGGGTTCTGTCAGGACACAACACTGGGTTTCTCCACAAAAGACGATTTTACCTGATGATATTTTGGAGATGCGCTGAAGCATTAGGTCATCGTCCCCAGAAACTAGGGACCCTATCTCACCGAAACCCCCAATTTCTTCCCAAGTTTTGCGAAGGTAACCTTGGTTAGCCCCAGAAGATGCAAGA
Source organism: uncultured Fidelibacterota bacterium (assembly GCA_913009735.1). Classification (GTDB taxonomy): domain Bacteria; phylum Fidelibacterota; class Marinisomatia; order Marinisomatales; family TCS55; genus JADFRD01. The sequence continues at coordinate 21,614 of CAJVYU010000009.1, read as the reverse complement.
TACCAACCCATGCTTGTTGAACCAGCAGCACATGCGATCAGGGACAGAAACTCAAGAGACTGTATACGGATTAATAGGGGTTCTGCGAGGTTCGGTCGATCAAGCTCGGCATAACCCGAAACCATGACCGCATAAGGCTCGAAACTTCGAACAATAGAAGCCAGCCAACGGGGGTTGGCCTCGCAATCAGCATCCATTGGTAGAAAAATATCTCCGGTTGCTATGCCAAAACCTTGATCAAGGGCGTTTTTCTTAGGGGAGTAACCCTTGGGATTGTCAAGGACTTGGACAACTTCAATCCGGGGGTCACATCTCTTATAATCAAGGGCGATCTCATGTGTCCGGTCATACGAGCAATCATCAACGATGATGATTTGGATACGATCAGAAGGGTATCCCTCCTGTGCGAGAATGGATTCAACGCAGCGTGGTAGAAGTTTTTCCTCGTTCCGCGCTGGTATCACTATTGAAACATGAGGCTGATTGTCTGACTGACCGCGCCTCATTTTAGAAAGTCCGTAACGGAAGAAAATAACAAAGACAGCGGTACAGACTGATAAAAATAAAAGACCAGTCTTGTATAACAAAATAAAGGAGTACAACATCAAATAATTTAACACCGGAATTATACAGTGAAAATATAAGAAAATTTGATGAAGAGAATCTCATTTTCTACCAAACTCTGTTTTGGAGAATAATTAGTAGTATTTCAAAAATTTACTATAATAAGAAGCGCTTTTTCTGAATTTGAATTATTTTAACCTGAACTTTACGGGGATGGAAATCCAAATCCCCACAGGCATATCACGTTGCATGGCCGGTTTAAAACGCGTTTTACGAATTGCCTCCACAGCCGCTTCGTTTAACCCGGTGTTCGGGACCCCCTTTTTAATAGAGGTTTCCGTTACGCGTCCTTTTTTGTCAATAAATACTTCAACAACAACCAAGCCTTCAATCCCGGCTTCTCGTGCAATTTCAGGATACTTTGGACGTATTGGAGTTAACGGTTTAGGTGGTTCGTCGTACTCAATAAATATAGAACTCGGGCCTTTGGAAGGCATTGGCGGAACTTTTGTTAATGGGGTATAACCGGGAATTTCGGTTTCTGGGATAGTTACATCCGGCGCAAAGTCCGGGTCTTCGGATTCGCGAGGTAAAGACGGGCGTAGCGGTTCCTTCGGCAAATCTATTGTTGTTGGTGGAACAGCATCAATAATTACAATATCCGGAACGGGGATTTTTTCTAAAACGGCAATATTCATATTTTTCTGAATGAATAAAAACCCAAGTGAAACAAGTAAAACGCCTATTAGCCCGGAAAAACGTACAGTAATTGGATAAGAATACTTTAGTTGTGGTAAGTAATGGCTCATTTTTTACCCCACTTTGTTGTGATAATGAATATTACCTCTAAATTATCCTATTTTTAGAGGATTTTCAAGGGGTATACTTTATTTAAGCCTGAAATTGACCGGAATGGAAATCCAAACACCTACAGCTCTTTCTCGCTGTTTGGCCGGTTTAAAACGTGTTTTGCGAATAGCTTCAATCGCTGCTTCGTCCAACCCGGTATTTGGAATCCCTTTTAATATCATGGTTTCTTTTACACGTCCTTTTTTGTCAATAAACACCTGGACAATGACCGTTCCTTCAATGCCGGCTTCCTGGGCAATTTCCGGATATTTGGGACGAATGGGCGTTAGGGGTTTTGGCGGGTCATCATAGGGAATAAATTTTACACGCGGTCCTTCCGGTGGCGGTGGCGGCGCATCCCACGCTTCAAAGTTTTCTAAATCCGTTTCTTCAATCGTTAAATCGTCCGCTAAGTCTTCGTCTTCTGATTCGATGGGAACCGAAGGACGGGAAGGCGGCGGCGGTAAATCAAATTGTTGCGTAAGAGGGATATCAATCGGTTTAATGATGTCTATTTGAGCTTCATCCAATACAACAGTTGTGAAGCTTCTTGGGATGAACAGAAAGCCAAATGTGATTAACAAAACACCAATGAGTCCGGAGACCCTAACAGTTAAGGGGTAATTAAACTTAAGGCGGGGTGTATAATGGTTCATGAATTAATAAACGGCTGTTTTAGTCGAATAATTAAGTTTTAACGCATCTGCTTTCCTCAATTCATTGTGAATATCAGAGATAAGCCCCATTTTTGCAGACCTGTCCGCTTTTAAGGATACGGTTACCGTTGGATCCGCTACGCGAATCTCATACATGACACGACGAACTGATTCGATACTATGAAGTTTATCTTGTATGGAAACCAATCCTTTTTTGTCCACAAACACCTGGGTTGTATGGCGTTTGGATTTAAGTTTTTCAATACGTTTTGCTTTCGGCAATTCTACAGGTAGACCATCATATTTACGGAGAACTGTTGTGACCATAAAAAAGATCAGCAACATAAAAATGATGTCCGGCATAGATGCTGTTGGTATCTCGCTTGAAATTTTTGTTTTACGTTCGATTTTCATTAGTCTGATTCGGCAATTGAAATACGTTTTGCATTGGCCATTTTAAGCTGGTCAATAACAGAAATGTAGTCACTATACTTAGCTTTTTCATGTGCTTTCACAGAAATAATAAGCTTATCATTTTCTGCAATTCTGCGACGCACTTCTTTGCTGATATCTTTTATTCTAATCGGGTCGCCGCCCAAAAGCACCTTTCCTTGTGAATTAATAAGACAATTAAGAATATTATCTTTTTTAACTTCGATCTCTGTGCCTTCGGCCGGGAGAATAATACCCAATCCTTTATCTGTATCTATCGTGGTGGTTACCAAGAAGAAAATGAGCAGAAGGAATGCAATGTCTGCCATAGAGGAAGTAGGTATTTCACCACCCTTGAATCGACGCTTTTTCATACGTGAATCAGCTTATATTTTTTTCTTTATTGAGTTCCATATCATAAAGATGATCAACCAGCTGGATGGAATGTTCTTCCATATCCAGAACCAATTTATCAATTCTGGAAACAAATAAATTTTGGAAAATCTGAATAATCATCGCAACAATGAGCCCAAAGGCGGTTGTTAACAGCGCTTGTGAAATACCGCCGGCAACAACAGCGGGTGAAATATCATCCGCAGCCGCAATGGCATCAAATGCAGAAATCATACCGGCAACCGTTCCCGTAAACCCAAGCATAGGAGCAATGGTGATAACCGCATTCAACCAAATCATGTTTTTTTCAAGAAAAGACATTTCCAGAGAGCCGGAGTTTTGGATTGCTTTTTCTACTTCCACCAAACCTCTGTTCATTCTCGAAAGACCGGCATGAAAAATTTCAGCTACCGGGCCGTTCGTTTTTTCACAAAGCTCCAGGGAAGCCTCCAGCCCTTCACGGTCCAACGTGTCGTGTACATCCTCAAAAAACTTTTCTGCATTGATTGATGACATGATCAGTGAATAAAAACGTTCACCTGCGAAAGCAAGGCCAAAAATCAATGCCAATAAAATTGGCCACATAAAGGGTCCACCATTTACGAAATATTCGACTAGCATTTAGTCCTCCGTTCGTTCATTATTTAATGTTAAGTTCGGAAAATCGACGCCAAACTTATTAATTACCATATGGAATGTCAATAAATCCAGCCTTTTAATTTACTGAGAATAATTTATGAATCCAGCCGCTTCATTAAAATAATCTAAAGCGTCCATAACTTGATTATCATAGGTCAATCGGATACCGATTGCTTCATCTTTGCCCCAATGGGCGCCTGCAATTTCAGATTTAAGCATTTTTAAAATATATGCTTTGTCTATTTCCAATTCTTCCCGGTTGATTTCTATTTCTTCATTATTAACATAATCAATAAAATTTTGAAAATCATTATCGTCAAGATCCCAGTTATCCCTAAAGTTTTCATAAAGATTAATTTCATTATTGTGGGTACTGGCATAATTGGATCCCCAATTGAAGAATGGGCGTTTCGGATGGGATAACAACTTTTGAGTGTTTTTTTGCAGGTTTAGCTCCCAACGAATATAAACATCAGGGGTAATTCCTCCCCCGCCATAAACAGTTCGCCCGGCTCGTGTCTTATATTTAGGCCTGAGTTCCTTCAATGAGTCCAAAACAGCTTCACGATTTTGAATATATAATTCTTTATAATAATCTTTTATATCACCATTTTTGTACGGTCGTTGTATCAGTCGTCCGCTGGGCGTGTAATAACGGGCGATTGTAACGCGAATTGCAGAACCATCATTCAAAGGAAGCTGCCTTTGGACAAGTCCTTTCCCAAAGCTGGTTTCTCCCACAACAAGTCCTCTATCTAAATCCTGAATGGCGCCGGCAACAATTTCGCTTGCGCTGGCGGATCCGCGGTTGATCAGAACAATTAACGGGTAATCTTCCCTGCCTTTTTTGGGATCGGAGATAAACACTTGTTCCACGCTAACACTTTTACCTTTCGTAAAAACGAGTGTGTCGTCATGGGCAATAAATAAATTACTAATTGCAGCCGCTTGCTCTAAAAAGCCCCCGCTGTTATTACGTAAATCAAAAATCAATTTTTTCATGCCTTGGGCTTCTAATTGATTAAGAGCCGTCCGCACTTCATCATCCGTTGTTGCTGAAAAACGAGTCAACCATATGTATCCCGTTTCATTATTGAGCATTAGGACAGCACGGACACTGTAAATGGGTATATCATCCCGAATAATAGTAACGTCAAATTTTTCACCGCCAATTCTTCGTATTGTTATATCAACAGAAGACCCTTTCGGCCCGCGGAGTTTTTTAAAGACATCTTTTTTGGTAATTTCAAAGGCATCTTCGTTATTAATGGCAATTATTTGATCGCCGGGTAAAAGACCGGCGCGCTCAGACGGGCTATCTGCCACCGGCGAAATGACCGTTATGTAACCATGTAAAATATCAAATTCGATTCCAATTCCCTGAAAGGAGCCCCGGAACAGTTCGTCCATTTCTTCTTGCTGTTTGGCGGGGATATAAACAGAATGAGGATCTAATTCATCAAATATACCCTTGAACGCTCCCTCCATAAGCTTATCCATATCAACATCTTCAAAATAGAGTTGATTGATATAGTAAAGAATTTGATTGAGAATGCGGAATTTTTCCTCAAGGGCATTATAAGGATTTTTTGAATACAGAAATTGAGATAATGGTATAGCCGTAAGAACGATAACCATTATGGCTGCCAGAGCAACGGGTATCCGTTTTTTAAAACTATTCTTCATGTGTTAATATTTAAGTTTGAAATGGATAGGGGAAATTACTATAGTCCGAAATAAAACATTGTTCGTATTGCCATGCCCTGTAAAGTTGCTTTTGGAGAATCTGCAATCTGTTTACGATCATTTAATTTCCATTCTCCGGCACCGATAGTTCCCTGATTAAAACCAAGGCTCATCCGTAATCCAACGCGGTCCATAATTTGCCACTTAACAGCAATATAAGGTTGAAAATTGAAAAAAGTACCGCTCAAATCCGACATACCCCCATAGCTATTAATAGCCGCCAAGGTTGTTCCCTGCAGAGAACTAATAATTGAATCAACTTCAATAGTAGAAAAGGATGAATCTATCTCATAAAAAACGGAACCATTTTGAACTGTCCCATACATATTTGAAAAAAGATTATTCCATTGTGCCTCACCTGTATGTTGATCAATGCTGACATTCACACGACCAATTCCAAGCATAACACCGCTGGAAATTTCAAGATCACGAAAAACCGGAACCACATATTCTAACAAAACGGCTCCAAGGGTAAAAGAAAATTTGGCTGATACGGTTGGCCTGAAACTTCCATCATAAACAACTACTTTATCACTTTGATTATCAAAAATGGAAGTAGGAACTTGAATACCGGCGGAGTCATTTGTTTCCTGATAAAAATAAACATCCATAATATTGCTGATACTGGACGAACCAATACCGGCGTAACCGCCCAAACGCCATCGCCCTGAAATTTGGGTAAAACCTTCACCGCCGTGAATGATAAAAGGACTGTCGAAATTATTAGTATTCAACCCCATTTGTGTCATTAGAGAAGATCCGGGAATTGAATCTAGCAAGATGTATGTTGGACTATAGCCGATACCGCCGCCGTAGTAATCCTGAATCGGATACAAGCCGCTCTGCGCAAATAGCAGTAGCGGAATCAATTGAATCATTAGAATATATTTTTTTCTCATTCAATTCTCGTTGTTAGTTTCCATCGCATAATTCAATTTATACTTCTACTCTATAATTTTGGAAAGGAAATATTGCAGCGAATTTAGACAATTCTGTGTGTAAAACAGGGCCTTTTCCTTGTATTTTTCGAGGGTGAAAGTCTATATTCCCATTCAGTAGAGGTAGAGGAATATCGCTTATTCTGCATTTTTGAACAGTGATTATTCATCGTTATAAGATTAAATCACAATCGAGGTAAGGATTAATAGTAAGAACAATATTTTGAGTAACGGGATTATTTTAACCGTTTTTCTTCATTTTGTACTCTATTCTGAGGATATGTTTGTAAAGGGGACGTATGATCTTGATCAGGATGGAATGAGTGAAATATTGCTATTTACCGAAACCAATCTTCGTTTTGTAGAAATGGATACAGAAGGACAGCACCGTTTACTTTGGGGGCTTACTCCAGAAAATTATTTTGTAAAAGATGCGTTTATTTATGATCTGCAAAACGATGGAATATACAATTTAATTGTTTTGGCAGATTATTTTCCAGGGTTTCGTTCTGACAATATTGAATGGTTAAAGCTTTTTTCATGGAGCGAATCCAAATTTGAACCCGTCAACCTAAAGATAAAAAACGGGAAACTAATACATCCTAATATTGGTGATTTTGAACTGGTTTCAGGAATGTTTTCCGTTGCCGTTGGAAGTCCGTCCAGAACCGTGGCGCTGGTACAGTTTGCTGACAGTTCTGTTGTCAACACAGTCAACATAAAATTACCGAAAAATATACATAATGGAATTGGACATATATTTGTCAGCTATATGAACATCGGCGGCGATTCTCATCTTGCTGTATTTTCGAATGAAAATGATTTATTAAACACCGTTTTATTCAACGTTGAAGATGAACCGGTGATTATTGCCGAAAAATCTTTTCCATTGAATAGTGCAATGAACTTGCTGGGGTCAGCCATTGCAAAAACAGATTTGGATGGCGATCAATCAGAGGAATTACAACTACCGTTTGCGAATGGCGATGTATTAACTCTGGCTTTTATTGACAGCGTCCTGACATTAACACAGAGCAAGTTCAGCGGAAAAGAATTCTTTGTTGTTCCGGATACCGCGGCTCCGGAAACCATCAATAATGTTTTATTATCCAGAGTGGAATCCGGATTAATACCCCCGCGCGTTGCAGATGAAGTTGAAATGGAAACAATCGGGATTGTCCCAAATGATTCACTAAAGCTTGGCGATACTTTATATTATAGAGCAGCCGCAGATACCGGAACCGGTTTTTATAGTTTCCATTGGTTGGCCCAACCTCCGCCCGGCGCATTCTTTGATCCGACGACAGGTTATATAACATGGATCCCAACGCGCGGACAAATAGGAATCCATGAATTTCAATACGTTGCAGAAAAACGCCTGAAAGACGAGCTGGTTTCTGAAACGGATAATTTTGGCGAGCGCCACCGCATGGTTCCCATTATTGAAGAAAACGAACAATCATACGCCGTGATAGTTGTAGATACAACAAAACCTCCGGTGATTTATGTGCCGCCACCGGTTGAGCCATATACGGTGATAGTACATACCCCCGGAAAGGAAGAAGGAAAAGAGCGGTTTGTTTTTAATGGTGTACCGCCTTTTCATGTAATGGTAGACGAATTTACTATTCCAAAATTCCCCTATATTTCGCATTCTATTTCTGCAAATCTTGGTGGTATTACTAATAATAAATCTGTTAATTTTTCCTATTCATCCAATAAAGATAGTCTTGCAAATTTTATTAAACTCACCATTGATCACGATCTTGAAAAAAACATAATTAATGCTCGAGTTGAACCATCTTTGGACACAATGACCATTATCCTAAACCCGGCTGATTGGCAATCTGAATTGAGTATTTATCCCACGTATCATTTCAATGGGTTTCCTGAATCCATGCGTCTTGAAGAGTCTGATAACGGCATTTCCTTATATGAAAGCGAACAGGATCGAACAACCAAAAAATATTCTTATATATCTATCCGTACTCCAAAAGGCAAAGATAGACATAATATAACCATCGAAATGTCAGCCATCGAATTATGGAATATCAAAGGAGAGGTAACGGTAGATAGTTCCGAAGGGGAAAAAATCAGCACCACCATTGTCTTTTCAGGAGAATTTAATCCTTTCAGTATAAGAGCAGAAATGGTTTCGGATGCTGTCTTTGCAAAACGCATAAAGGAAATGAAATTTAAAGCACTGGAATATATGGGCATTGACAGCGTTGTTGTAGATTCTGCCGGAGCAGAAATGCAATGAAGATGATTAGCACAGCACTGTTATTAGCTTTCAACCTTCTTTTTGGGAAAGATCTCCAGATTGTTCATATGGAAGGAACCTTCGATCTTGATCAGGATGGTCTTTATGAATTTGCTACAGTTGAAGTCGGCCGGGAAAACGGTCATTCCATTTCTATGATTCGATATTATGAAATTGATGGTGACGGATACCAGCAGTTAAACTGGGAGCTGGCAGCGCCCGATGGCCTTTTGGGTAATTTTGTAGGATTGAAACTCGGAGACTTGGACGGCGACGGAAATCCTGAACTCATTACCATCATGAATCTTACGGATGCAGATGAAGAACAGATTCTGCAGCCTGTCGTTTTTTATTATTCCTGGGACGGATCCGGTTTTAGTGAAATACCGACCGGTTCATTAAATTTATCAGAACGCAATACGTTCTTACGTTGCCACAATTTTGTTTTACTGGATAGAGATAATGATGATGATCAGGAATTGTTGGTATCCCTGGGCAGCCCTGTCCGGGGCTTGGCAATCGTGGATATTAATGAAGATGGTGAGTTGGAAATCACAACGCGTTTAGAACCAGAGTCTATGCGTTTCGGTTCCGGATTCGTTTATGGCGGGGTGGTTGATTTTAACCATGACGGTTATGATGATATCATTAGTTTCAGCCCGGAAGGCAATGTGATGAAAGCCCAGCCGTTTATTAATAAAAATGGTGAATTTATCGAAACAGAAGCTGTGGTTAAAACCGTTCCCGGGATGAATGGTTTTATCAATAACGCTCTCACTCTTACCGATTGGGACAGCGATGGATTTATGGACGTTCTTGTCCCTTTCCAAAGCGGCCATCTTGTAGCGTTAACTTTATCTGACGCCGGTTTGGATATTGATGAAATTGATAATGAAGCAGGGCCGCTTTCTGATTTACGGGTAACCGATTTTGATCAGGATGGATTTAGTGATTTGTTACTGGTTTCCGGCGAAATGAATATGATTACGATTTCCTTTGGCGCTGAAACGCCGGAAGATAAAAGCGAAAGCTATTTTACTCTTACGGTAGACTCGGTGGATGTCCAGGTGTTTTCTACTCTTCCCATTATAACCAACAGAGTGTATACCGGCACCTCTATCGCAGCCGGCTGGGACGGAGAAACCTCCTCTGTATTTTTAACAGATCTTGGATTACCGCCACCAGTAGATATTCCTTCTGTGAAGGACACATTGATTGAGCCCGTGGATCTGATAAAATTATTTCCTGAAATTGTCGGAATGGATTTAGCCGGCAACGGAATCAAGCCTGTAAAATCCATAGGTCAGCCGCTGCCTTCGGGCGTTCTCCCCCGTCATGTATTGCCGGTAGATCAGTTGTTTGTTTATTCCATTCCGGAAGATGAAGCCAAAAAATTCTATAGTTTCCGCTGGCTTTTACCGCCCCCGAAAGGCATGTATTTCCATTATGAAACACGTTCAATTCAATGGGTCCCGGACGGAGAACAGTTAGGCGCGTATAAATTGGCATATCATGTTGAAATGAAAGTGGGTGAAACGGTTGAGCTGGAATCAGTAGATAAAGATTCGCTGTTGACCTATAAAGTCGTTCCTCATTTGGAAGGATATGATGAACGATTGTGGATATATGTCAATGATCCGCCGGAATTCATTTCAGAACCTACTGAAACAGAATTTGTTGCGAAATCCTTGTTTACATATCAACCGGTAGTAAATGATAATAATGCGGATGCAAAAATACAGTTTATTTTGGAAACAGCTCCAAATGGGATGGAAATGGATTCCAGCGGAGCCCTGTACTGGCAAACAGACAGCAGCCATGTGAATATTTATGATGTGCGCCTTGTGGCGTCGGATGGTTTTGACCGGGCCATCCAGGAGTTCAGGCTATTTGCCCGTGCGGGAGTTAAAATTCTTTCCGAATCGGATTCGATTATTAGAGTAAATGAGCTATACAAGTACCAGGTTGAAGTATGGCGGCCGGAACTGGATCAGGAATTGACATTTAAAATGTTACATCCCCCGGAAGGAATGTCTTTGTCTGAATCAGGATTAATTGAGTGGACTCCTTCGGAAGCACAAATAGACACACAAAGTTTTACGGTGATAGCGAACCATGGCGTTGCTGCCGATACACAGGACGTATTTTTATACGTAAACCATCCGCCGGTTATTGAACGGGCGCCGCCCCCGATGAATAAAGTGAATTTAGGATACGTTTGGGATTTTCAATTGGAAGTTACAGATCCCAACGTCAATAACGTGCTGACGTTTACGGCTGTGGAAATGCCAGACGGCATGCGTATGGATCCGTTTACCGGACGTCTGCGATGGGAGCCCACAAGGGAAGATATGGATTTTGGGCATTTAAAAATAGAGGTGGATGATGGGTATGATGTGCGCACAATTGAAGCTGATTTTTTCATCAATTCCCCTATTAAAATTGTTTCTATACCGGTCATGAAAGCAACCGTTGGCGAGGAATACCAATATAAGATCATGACCACAGATTTGAATAAAGGATCTCTCCTGCCCTATGAACATATCGTGAAACTGGATGATATAGAAAAAGCCCGGATTTATTCTGTGAATATTGTCGATGATATATACCGGGAGAACGTGGATCGCTATATCGGCGATTGGAACGCTGCAGATGTTGTATATCTCACCAGCCAGGGAGAAATGGAATCAGAAGAATTCAGCCGGTTGAATCTGAAACGCTACGTCAAATCTGTTTTCTGGGAAGATGATCGGCTGGTCGTTGTCATCGAAGAAAAAGACGATCGCACCGTTAATATCAAAGATGTGCTGTGGGAATTCTTCCAGGGTTCAAAAGGTAAACCGCCAAAAGTCATCGTGGAACGCGTGAGCGCGATACGTTATTCATTGGAAGAATTTCCGGATGGATTGGAAGTGGATGAATTTACCGGAACCCTGCACTGGACGCCCGGAAAAGATCAATATGACAATTTTCCTATCACCATCGTCGTTTCGGACGGCTACACGAAAGATGAACAATCATTTGAACTGTATGTGAATCATCCGGCCACCATCGTCTCCCAGCCCCCGAAGATGGCCCTTGTGGAAACAATGTATAAATACCAGGTTCAGGTAGAGGATAAAAACCAGGATGCAGACCTCCAGTACAAATTAGTAAAAGCACCGCAAGGAATGCAGATGACTAACACGGGGAAGATTGTTTGGATACCTAAATCATCACAGATCAATAAGCATGAGTTTACTATTTCAGTGTCGGATGGTTACCATGAAGACACACAAACAGGACGTGTATTTGTTAATATTCCACCATCCATTATTTCATCCCCAAAACCGGTGGGCTTGACCGGGTATGAATATCGTTACCGGGTGGTTGCTGAAGATTTGAACGGCGACAAAGTGAAGTTTAGATCTATTCGCTTGCCGAAATACGCTTCATTCAATAAAAAGACGGGACTTTTCAAATGGCGTCCGCGAAACAATCAATTAGGGCCTCATGATATAATCATTATGGCTATTGACGAGCGAGGAGCCACAACAGCGCACCAATTCCAGATTCATGTATTTGAAAATCCTGACGCCCGCCGTTTTGTAAATACCGGCTGGCCACTAATGCTCACCTTTGTAGGCGTTATGTTTGCCTGGGGTGTTGCACAGTTCTGATAAATAACAGCTAAATAGTTGTTTCTATAGATTATACTCAATATTATATCAATAATATTGCTTTTTAATACGCAAAATTTTACATATATTTGCGTATCTATACGCAATATTTATGTACAATAGAGCAATTGAAAATAAACTTTTACAGTCATTTGGACGAAACAAAGCTGTTGTTTTATCCGGTCCCAGGCAAGTCGGAAAAACCACCCTTGCTCGTAAAATTGCAGATAAAAGCGGCCTAAAAACACTTTGGTTAAATGGCGACGAGCCGGACGTACGACACATGCTGACGGATGTGACATCTGTGCAATTAAAATCATTGGTTGGAAAAAACGAACTGGTGGTTATTGATGAAGCCCAACGGATTACGAATATTGGAATCACATTAAAATTGATGGTGGATGAACTTCAAAATGTTCAGATCTTTGCAACGGGGTCTTCATCGTTTGAATTAGCGAACCGTATCAACGAACCGTTAACCGGCAGAAAGATTGATTATTTTTTATTTCCGTTTTCCTTTAAAGAATTATCTAATCATACAAGTATTCTGGAAGAAAAAAGAAATCTGGTGTATCGTTTGATTTATGGTTCATATCCTGATGTCGTCAATCAACCGGGAGAAGAACCTGACATCCTTAAATCACTATCGGACAGCTACCTGTACAAAGATTTACTGGCATTTGAACAATTGAAAAAGCCAGCCATTTTAGAAAAACTATTGCAGGCCCTCGCTTTGCAAATAGGGAATCAGGTTAGTTATCATGAACTGGGTCAATTGATCGGCGCAGATAACCAAACCATTGAGCGATATATTGATCTTCTTGAAAAAAGTTATGTCATATTCCGACTGGGAACCTTCAGCAGAAATCTCCGGAATGAACTGAAGAAAACACGGAAAATATATTTTTACGACAATGGTATTCGAAATGCAATTATAAAAAATTATTCGATACTGGACCTGCGAACGGACAAGGGAGCACTGTGGGAAAATTATCTCATGAGTGAGCGCATGAAAGCGAATCAATATGCCCGGCGATGGTCAAATACTTATTTCTGGAGAACCCATGCAAAGCAGGAAATAGATTATATAGAAGAAAGAGAAGGCAGGTTATTTGCCTATGAATTCAAATTTAGCCCTAAAAAGAAAATGCGGTTTCCAACGACATTTTCGAAAGCGTATCCACAAGCGGAGATGCAGGTTATTACACGGGATAATTATATTCACTTTATTGAATGATAAATTTCATGCTCTTGTAAAAAAACAGAAAACGCCAAAAATGTCATTCTGAATGAGGTACGAATGAAGCGGCGCCAACGTTGCATTACGGCAGATAAAAATCTCAAGTGCTTATTGATTATTATACGCTTGAGATTCTTCTCCGCTTCCGCGAATCAGAATGACAAAATTTTCTGACTTTTGAAGTCTACCGGCTGGCCCCTAATGCTCACCTTTGTAGGCGTTATGTTTGCCTGGGGCGTGGCCCAGTTCTGATAATATATTTTGTGGAGGTTGTCCCAAAAGCTTTGAATTGCGGTATAAATACAAAAGTACTGCAGATAACTTGTCCGACCTTTGGCGGATTCCTGTCTGCAGTAGTACAGACAACCTGCTCGTCCCCTTTAATATTTTTCAAATGTGGCAGGCGGGGAATGTCTGTACTACAATAACACCAATCGTACTTTTAATAATTATACCCGCGATCAGGATGATCTCGGCACATTAATCAGTTCTAATAACCGCTCTTCGTCTTCGTCGTTAATCGAAACGCTCACAGGCAAGGCAAAGACAGGTAGGTCGTTTAATGGTTCCAGTTTGGCTAAATCTTTTTCTGTTGTAATGATCGCTTCCGCTTCAGCAGACAAATACACTTCACGAATCGCTTCCAAATCTATTTCGGTATAATCCGCATGATCATCGTGGCGGAAATGGTGGATATAATCCAGCCCGGCATCTTCCAAAATGACTTCAAAACTGTCCGGGTCTCCCACGCCGGAGACCGCCACCACCGAACCGTTGATTTCATTCAACGATTTAGTCGATCCGTCAAAAGCGATCAAATGAGTATCAGGTGAAAGTTCAGATTGGATGGTAAAACTACAGTATCTGGAAACATTGTTTATCAGCTTTTCGCCCGGCGGCGTCAGGTTGGCCTTGGTAAAAATAACAGCATCAGCCCGCTTTACATTTCTTAATGGTTCCCGGAGCGGGCCGTATGGCAGGAGTTTGGGTTGGCGGTGAGCGCTGTTAATAAGGACAATATCCACATTCCTATACAATCGGCGGTGTTGAAAAGCGTCGTCCAACAAAATAATATCAGGATTAAATTCCTTGCATATAAACAACCCGCCGCGGTAACGGTTTTCATCTACAACGATAGGAACACCGTCGAGTTTTAAAGCCAACATGTAGGGTTCATCACCGCTGTTTTTCAAATCTGATTTAATGGTTTTGCCGTTGCTAACCACCAGTGTTCCGGAGGATTTGCGTTTATATCCCCTGCTTAATACAGCAACGCTTAATCCCTTTGTTTTTAACGTGTTAGCCAAATAGAGCACGAAAGGCGTTTTGCCGGTTCCACCCACAGAAAGATTCCCTACGCTGACAATCTTGCTTGGCAGTTTCCTGGAAACAAAAAAGCCGATAGTGTAAAATAAATTCCGCCAGAAGATGAGCAAACGATAGAAAAAACCCAGGGGCCATAGAAGGAAACGATATTTTTTAATGGACTGTGGGTCAAACTGCGGCACGTTGTTCAGCTTCCTTTTCTAATCGGTCTAATTCTGTTTTCAGCTTCTTTGAGCCTTCTTCAAAATCATCTTTCTTCGAAAATTCCAACGGTTCTCCAATTAAAAGGTGAATTTTACCAAACGGCTTTGCAACGTAAAAAGTATCCCAGTTTGTAGACGCCCAGCGTTTGGAAGCAAAGCTTCCGGTGGGAAGAATGACGGCTCCGGTATGAATGGCCGCTTTGACGGTTCCGGGTTTTAGCTCTTTGGCCGGACCTTTAGGTCCATCCGGTGTAATGAAAATAAGAGAACCTTTCTCATTTTCTAACACATCGACAATTTTTTTATATGCTTCCCTGCCTCCTTGGGTGCTGGATCCGCGAATGGTTTTGTAGCCAAGTTTAACCGCAATACGGGATATGATTTCCGCGTCACCATGGGTTCCGGCTAAACCATAAGGCTGCTTATTGGCTACATATAAATATCCCGGCAGCAGGTTGCCGTGCCAAGTGGCAAAAATGATAGATTTTCCCTCTGCCCGCAGTTGTTCAATCTGACCGTCTCCTTCAATAAACCAGCGGTTGGTTCCGTATAGGAATTTCAATATCCATTTGCCGAAAAAGACACCAAGAAAGAATAGTAACTTTTTTTTCATAAGATGTTCTAGTTTAACCGCAGAGAACGCCAAGAAGGCGCAAAGATCGCAAAGAGAATATTATTTTTTCTTTGCGTCCTTTGCGAAAACTCTGTGCGCTTTGCGGTTATAATTTTTTGTTTCATATTAAGATATCTCATAGAAATGTCTTATTTAAAATAGCATCGGCAGCCCGTTCATACACACCCGGCAATCCAAGTGTGCGCCGCACTTCTTCATAACCAAGAAGCGTTTCCTTTCGCTCGGCGGTTTGCATAAGTAAAGGTCTTATAGCATTGGCTAAATTTCCCGGCGTCATCTCATACTGAAGAAATTCCGGAACAATTTGTTTGCCGACGATAAGATTAGTCATTGCGGCATAGGGCACTTTTGACATCTTTTTGGCTAAAAACCAGCTGCCGGCGGACATTTTGTAACATACAACTGCCGGGATGTCCTGCACGGCTGACTGTAGAGTTGCCGTCCCGGAAGACGTTAGCACAGCTGTTCCGTACTCCAGGCACAGACTGGCGTCATCGGCTTCAACTTTCCAGTCCCCGGGTATATTGCCCAAGTGTATATGCGGAGCTTTTCCAATAATGATCTGTAAAATTTCTTTATTGAGAAGATTAACAGTTTGTTTAAATACTGTCAGGTGACGATCCACTTCCTGTTGGCGGCTGCCCGGAAACAGAACCAGTAAAGGCCGTTCTTGATCCAAGCCATGCTTGTTAAAAAATGCAGATTTTTCCATAGACGGCTTCTGATATTCCGCGAAAGGATGACCCACGAAACTCGCGTCAACTCCCCGCTGTTTGAACCATTCCTGTTCAAAGGGGAAAATGCACAGAGCCTGATCAACATATTTGCGAATTGTGTTTACCCGCTTTTCGTTCCATGCCCAAACTTGGGGTAGAATGAAATAGGTAATTGGCAATCCCAAGCGATGTGCGCGTCTAGCTAAACGCAAATTGAATCCAGGATAATCGATTAGAATAAGCCGGTGCGGTTTAACCTCCCGGATTTTCTTTAGCGTAGCGCCCATAACTTTGATCATATATGGCAAATGTTTAACCACTTCCGTAAACCCCATCATTGCCAGATCATTTACATGTTCAAGAATCTCCATCCCGGCAGATTTCATTTTTTCGCCGCCGTGTCCGATCAATTCCGCCGAAGGAGACTTTTTCTTTATGGCATTGATTAGCTTTGCACCATGAAGGTCTCCGGATTCTTCTCCGGCGACTATGAAAAAGCGTGGATGGTGATCAGCGCACATGGACAAATGTTACATGTGTAAGTTACTATAAACCAGAATCAGACAAATTGCTGACGGATTAAAATGAGTATAATGATGAGAACCATATTTTGCAATGTACGCTTTTCTGTTTTCAACGTTTTTATAAACGCCATTGGTTTACGATTATCTTCATTTTTCCATGAAGATAATCGTGGAATCAACCTGGGGACATTTTGTTTGTATATTTCATAATGATCGCTAAATAAACCGGATAAAGTTTTTTCTTCCAGATCAACGATCAAAGCATATTGAATAATAAAAAATATCCATGTCAAAACCAGCATGGCCCAAATATTTGGAGCGCCGGCAACAAGAACGATACCGCTGAAAATGAACAGGTTTCCTATGTATAATGGATTGCGGACGTGAGCAAATGGACCCGACGAGCAAAGAGCCGGAGCGCCAACGTTTGTTGTTCTGGTAATACCGCCGGCATAACTTACAGCCCAGAAGCGGATGGATTCTCCAATGGTCAGGCAAGCCAATCCATACCATAGGTAAGGCAGCATTGGCATGGAAAAATAAATTATCATTAATGCTAAAGGAATGGGTGTATAGCTACGGTATTTAAAAAAGAAATTGCGAATATCCATTAATGTATGTCTTCCAATATCATATCGTGAATTTTTATCGCAACATCCAGGGCTTCTCTGCCGGCATGGCCATCGACAATGGGTGTTTCTTTGCCTTGAATGGATGCAATGAAATTGGCCAACTCCATTTCCAAAGCATCAATTTTTTTCACATTCGGTTTTTCATAAACAATCTTGCGAGAACTGCCATAAGCGTCAAGAGAAGCGGTTTGAATCGCGGCAGAATTTTCTTCATTTTCATCAAGGACACGGTATATTTCTGTAAGGCCCAAAAGAAAATCGATAGTAATATACATGTTTTTTTGAAACACGCGGATTTTGCGAACTTTGTCCCGGGCAATGCGGCTGGAAGTCATGCTGGCCACGGTGCCGTTTTCAAAACGGATTCTTGCGTTGGCAATATCCACTGAATCAGATAAAATAGAGACTCCACTGGCCCGGATATTTTTTACCGGGGAATTTACCAATGCCAGAATAATATCAATATCATGGATCATGAGATCCAAAACAACAGGAACGTCCGTGCCCCGCACAGTGTAGGGCGCCAATCGCTGAACTTCAATATACTTTGGATTCAAGTCAAAATCCTTTAATGGTATCAATGCCGGATTTAGACGTTCAATGTGCCCTACTTGAATGATAACGTTGTTTTCCTCCGCCAATTGCAAAAGGCGATCCGCACCAGCCACTGTCTTGGTGATAGGCTTTTCAATAAAGACATGTTTTCCTGCCCGGATGCATGGTTCTGCAACTTGAGCATGAACTTTAGTGGGCGTTACAATGGATAACCCATCACAGTTTTCGATTAATTCATCTATGGATCTAAAAGCTTTCGTTCCATATTCTTCGGCAACGACATTGCTGCGATCATTGTTAATATCATAGAGACCGATAAGCCGGCATTCAGTATTTTTTGTCAGATGTTTCACATGGTGTTGTCCAATGTGACCCACGCCAATAATACCGATTTTGGGGAGATTGTTTTTCATATATATTGAGAAATTACGCTTTTTACACCAAAGGTAACCAATGTAATGCCGAACCAATCAGACATATATCATAGTATCAAATCAAGTATGAATGGTCGCATGAAGCAAAGAGATATTATTCCGATTCACGTATTCATACTGAAATTGTGAATGAATTAACCGAACCCTCATGCGGGACAGGAAGATTCGGGAGTACATGGAAATAAGTTTTATCTGTTTACTTTTACTACCCTTTGATAAATATAAAACATAAATAATAATCTTTGTGGATGTTCTTGTTTATTTTAACGCAATATTTTTGAAAAAGAACCACCCTGTTTCCCATTAGTTTCTTTTTTACCACTCACCAGTTACTGCTCAACCACCCACCAGTTTTTTCTTGCTTTTCCTCTGTAAAACGACCAATTTTAAACTTGTCATTCGAGGTAAGACAGACAACATGAATAAAAGAATCAATATTTTTTCTTATGCCTGCTAACGTCAAGTCAGGAATCGGGTTTATTATACCCTTCGGAGCGATCATTGGTTTTGTGCTTTCAGTGATTGCAGAAAATTACATGTTGGGTATTTTCTTTGCTGTGGCCGGTATCCTGGTATGGTTTCTTTATTTAGCCCTGATGGATACAGCCACGCCGGACACCATGGGTAATTTCATTATCCTTTTTGGTGTTTTGCTATCTGCAGCAGTCTTTATGAACTTCGGTTGGGCACAAAACATGTGGGGAGGTTTTGAGTTTAAGCCTGAAGGATCTGTGCTTGCCCTGATGGTTCTTTTCTTTTCTACATTAAGCGGTGTGTTATATCGTCAACATGTGGGTAACGATAAATACGAGCTGACTTCAGCTGAACAAAAATTAGTGGATAAAGCTGTTAGTGGCGCAGAAGATCCCAGAGTCATTGTTGTAAAACAGGAAGCTGAAAAAAAGGATAAAGACGAAGAAGATGAAGGCGAAGAGTATGACGAATATGATTATCCTTATCCATATTACTATGACGAGGACGATGAAGATGATGATGATGAAGATGATGAAGAGGAATACGATTATGAAGAGGAGGATGAAGACGAGGACTAGCTATCATCTTTAAAGCGGGAATTTTTTAAAAGGGCAGGAAATACTGCCTTTTTTTGTTTATCCGCCCCCGTCATGACCGGTACAATGTTGACACTGCCGGCAAAGGCCGACGGTCAGGCAATCACTTTTTTCTACACATTAAAACGGAAATAAATACAGTCCCCGTCTTCAACAATATATTCCTTTCCCTGCAATTTCGCCAACCCGGCTTCTTTCACAGCTTTTTCAGAGCCCAGCCTGATTAAATCATCATATCGAATAACTTCTGCTTTAATAAAGCCCCGCTGGAAATCAGTATGAATTTCTCCTGCTGCTTCCGGGGCCGAGGTGCCTTTTTTGATGGTCCAGGCCCGGACTTCTTCTGGCCCTCCGGTAAAAAATGTCTCCAGTTCAAGGAGTCGAAAACCGGTATGAATGAGCTTATGAAGTCCTGGTTCGGGTAAATTATATTCTTCCAGAAAAAATGGTTTTTCATTTTCAGGCAAAACAGCAATTTCCTGCTCCAGCTTCCCGCATAGGCGAATGGCCAGATTTCCTTCTTTTTCAGCGAAGTCTACCAATTGCTGTTCCATGTCCCCGCGTCGATTGTGGGTAATTTCTGTTTCGTCAACATTTGCAACGTATAGGATGGGCTTACTGGTAAGCAAATGCAATGTACGTAGAATATTTGCTTCATCATCGTTTGTTTCAATTGTTCTCGCCCGACGTCCGTTGTTGCAATGTTTCAGTAACCGCGTGATGAAATCATTTTCTTTTTTTGCTTTTTTATCTCCGGATCTTGCTGCCTTTTCTGATTTAAATTGGCGTTTTTCCAGCGTTTCAATGTCAGCCAGAAGCAATTCTGTTTCGATAAGCTCTGCGTCCCGTAGAGGGTCTACATCACCCTCCACATGAGTTACGTTGTTATCTTCAAAACAGCGAACGACATGAACGATGGCAGCCACCTGTCGAATTTGACCCAAAAACTGATTGCCCAAGCCTTCGCCTTTACTGGCACCCCGGACTAATCCTGCAATATCGATAAATTCAACGGAGGCGGGGGTTACTTTTTCCGGTTTGAAAATTGCGGCCAGTTTTTTAAGACGCGGATCGGGAAGCTCCACAATACCCATGTGTGGATCAATGGTGCAAAAAGGATAGTTTTCAGCTGGGACGGATGAAGCCGTCAGAGCGTTAAAAATGGTGGATTTACCCACATTGGGTAAACCGACAATACCGCACCGTAAAGCCATGTGTGTTTAAAATCTTTATTGATTAAAACGTATCGAGCGCCGGATCGCCGCCAAAATCATAAGTAAGATTTTTAAATAAACCAACTTGCAGATTTTTGGCAAAGTAAATAACCCTGTTTTTCACTTTTAATTCGGCGTCACCCCAAGCCATATAAACCGGCCTTGTGATAAGTTTCTTGATATCTATTTTATAACTGATTTTATCGTGATATGGACGAACCTGTCCTTTGAATTTCATGTCTTGTACGCCCAGGGCGCGTCCGCGTCCTTCGCCGCCGGCCCAGGAAAGAAAGAATCCGATAAGCTGCCAAAATCCGTCTAATCCAAGACAGCCGGGCATAACAGGATCGTTTTTAAAATGACATTGGAAAAACCAATTGGATGGATCGATATCCATTTCTGCCTTGATTTCTCCTTTATCATATTTTCCGCCTTTATCTGAAATATGCAAGATCCGGTCAAGCATCAACATGGGGGGTAATGGGAGCTTCCCATTTTTCTCCCCAAACACCTTACCGAGACCGATATCAAGTAATTCCTGTTTTGAATATGAAGACTTTTTGTCCATTATTTTTCCCTTTTCAAACATATAATTTACTGATTAAACAAGGTATTCACATTGCCCTTTTGAGCTTCTTGGTTTGCTGTCATATCTGTCCAAGACGTTTATCGAAACCATTTAAATATATGTTTTTGACCCCAACCTTTGCTGCAACTACGGCAAGCTTTGTGTTTCCCCTATTAGCGAAAGCGCAAGGGAAAGATTTTGGCGATAGTCCGGTTGCTTTCTCCCCTGTAAAAGGGGAGAATTGAAGTGGGGTTTATAAAATAGGTATTTTGGATTACTCACTCTACTCTCATCTTCTGTTTGTGGTATTGAAATAATAAGGGGATTGTTTTTTGAATAAGTGGAAAAATCTGTCCAAA
>CAJVYU010000008.1 GCA_913009735.1 uncultured Fidelibacterota bacterium | reverse complement strand
TTTTAATGCTGATTTTGTTGAAAATATGATCGAAGAACATTCTGCGAAAAAGAATAACCACTCGCATCGGTTGTGGTCATTGATGGTGTTGGAAATGTGGCTGGAAGAGAATTTTCAATCGTAGAAGCAAATTTATGATTAAAAAAGTACTAAATTCCTTTTATGTAAAACTCCTTGTGAGCCTGGTTCTAATTTTTTTGATATTTTCGAGAATTAATCTTCAAGGATTGAAAGATAACTTACTTTCAATCAATGTATTTTTATTCGGTTTCGCCACGCTTCTTTTTTTTGTCCAACAAATCATAATTGTGTATGCATGGCGGATATTACTGAAAGCACAGGGTAATTCAGTCCCATTTTTAAATTTATTGGAAGTGTATGTCATCGGGAGTTTTTGGGGTGCTTTTTTGCCATCGAGCATTGGTATGGACGTTGTGAGGATTTATCGCCTTTCCAAATATTTAAATAATGGCGTCGACCCGGCAAGTTCCATGTTTGTAGCCCGAATTGCCGGTTTTGTTATTTTAATCGGTTTTGCACTTGCTGCGGCAATACCCTTAGGAAATTTGCTTGAGAACACGCATTTGTTTATCTGGATTGTAATCCTATTTATTATTTTTGTGGCAAGCATAATTTTGGTATTGAGTCCTTTCATACAAAGAGTATTCTATTATATTTTTAAGAAATTACATCTATATAGTGTAAAGACTTACGTAGAAAAATTGTATGTATCGATTTATCAGTTTTCCAAATATAAAACGTCAATGATCCGGCTGGTTGTCGTCACCATCGTATTTCAGATCCTGGGAATTTACATTATTTTTTTGGTCGGGAAGAGTCTGAATATTAATGTGGCGTTAACTTACTATTTTCTCTTAATCCCTATAATAATGGTGATCACTCTTATTCCCATTTCAATTGCCGGCATTGGCGTCAGAGAGGGATCGTTTGTTTACTTTTTTTCTCTGATCGGTTTAATTAACAGCAAAGCATTGTCCCTCTCACTGATGATTTTTTCTCAGTGGCTATTAATGGCACTGATTGGCGCGGTTGTTTACTTAACAGTCGGTTTTAATCGTACAAAAAAGGGAATCGAGGCATCTGAACCATGAAAGTTGTTTTGTATGACGATTTATTAAATCCGGAGTTAAAAGAAAAATGGAATGAATTGCTATCTTTTAATTCTTATAAAAATATTTGTTTAACTTATGAATGGGCATATGCTTGGTGGAAGGTTTTTGGGGATCAATATAAATTAATGATTATCACCGTCCAAGAAAATCACATGTGGTACGCATTGGCGCCATTCATGATTCAAAAATTGAGTTCTGTTCTGCCGAATTCGGCACAAAATTTGTTATTTATTGGCACGGGTTTATCTGATTATCATGATATTCTATTGAAACAGGGTTTTGAGAAAACAGCGATTGAATCGATCTTAAAATATTTAATAAATGTTTATAAAAGCTGGGGGATAGTGAGATTAAGGCATTTCCCCGAGAATTCTAAAACGCCATTAATAGTGATAAACACCGTAAAGAATGGGATTGATCAAACAAAAATTGATCTGGTTTTCAAGGAAACAGTAAAATGCCCCTATCTGCTGCTAAATTCAAATTAGGAATTGTATTACAAAAATGTTAGCAGAAATCTCTGGTCAGATATGACCAAAAGATTGAACAGAATGAAAAGAAATTTTGACGTAAAATTTGAAAAGATTGAACCAAAAACAGAAGAAGATTATCATCGGTATTTAGACGAATTTATAAAAATTAACTTGAAAAGATGGAAACAAAAAAATGAAAGGAATATTTTCTCATTTGAGAAATCAGACCATCAGAAATATTATTATCAGTTAACAAAAGATTTTACCAGGCAAAGATCAATTTTGTTTTATGTTTTGAAACTAAATCATAAAATTGTTGCCTATATATATTGTTTTAAATATAATAATGTGATTTATCCTTGGAATACGGCTTTCGATCCTGAGTACTTTCGTTTTTCAGTTGGGAAAATTTTGCACCGTCTGGCAATTGAGGATGCATTTAAAAGCGGTTATAAGGAATTTGATTTCATGAGGGGTGATGAAGATTATAAACTAAAATGGACAAACAAAACACGTATCAACTCTGAAATTATCTTATTAAATTCTAAAAACTTATTGTCAAAATATTTTGGATTTTATTATGTAAGTCTAAAACCCTATCTGGAAAATAAGGGGTATGTAGAAAAAATGTTTAAAGTCAAGAATTTTGTGTCTACTCGTTTTGGAGTATTTTAAATTTTTTCCAATTATCATTAAAACCGATTTTTGGTTCATTCAAGGAATGGCCGTTTATGAAAAAGACATTATTTTTTTTCTCATTTCTTTTATTCGCCTTACAACAGATAAGCTTTGCCGCTGATTTTAAAGTGACCCACTGCTCATCTTTAGAAAAAGTATTTATAAAAGGAGAACGCGGGGGATTTGCGGGGTATTCTTCCTGGCCTGTTAAAATTCAGTTAGCTGAAAACGAACACGAAGGCTTTCAATTGATCGTAAACGCAGAGTCGGGGAAATTAACCAATGTGAGAATCGTTGCCAGTGATTTTTTTAATACATCAGGGAACAAATTAGCTTCAGATCATTTTTCAATTAATCCCGTCGGGTATGTTGATATTATCAGTCCTTCCGCAGGGTTTGGTGTCGGTTATGCGGGGTGGTGGCCGGATGTAATTCTGGACTTTCTTTCGTCAATCGATATTAATCAAGGGGAATACCAACCATTTTTTGTCTCTGTTTATGCACCGTCAAACCAGGCGGCCGGTGTCTATTCCGGATCATTTATCGTGGAAGCCGGAAATGGTGCTTCGCAAACGGTACAGGCGGAGATTACAATCTGGGATTTTGCTTTACCTGATAAACCGTCAATGACCAGTGTGCTTAGTCTGTATGAGGGCAACATCAGAAATATTTACAGCAAATTTGGCGGATATGATATTGGAATGAAGAAAAAGTATTATAAGTTTATTATGGACTATAAAATCAGCCCGGATAATATTTATGCAGGGGCTCCCGAGATTGCCGTTTTAGGCGATATAAAGAAGAATAGATGGTTGGGATTAGCCTGTATGGGAATGCCCCCTCATATTTGGACAAGTGATTATGATACAAAATTAAATGATTTTTTCCCCAAAATGAAAAGCAGGTATGATTTATTTGAGCAGAACGGATTATTGCAAAATGCTTATATTTATGCATTTGATGAAGTAGGGCAAGAGTATAAAAGCAAAATGCAGGAAGTTTTCCGCAGGATAAAGCAAAACTTTCCCGATATACCGATTATGACCACAAGCGTGCCTATCGATAAAATTGATGAATATCCCAATGTTGATTACTTTGTGGATATGTACGATCCTGTTTTTGCAATATATAAGGATACACTTTTGAAAAATGCCCGCGAAAAGGGGAAGAAGATTTTTTGGTACACCTCTAATTATCCGGGTGAGTTAAATTTTTCTATCGAGAATCCGTTAATAAACATTCGGATATTGATGGGAGCTGATGCCGCCAAATATCGTCCGGATGGGTTTTTATTCTGGGCCATTACACGATGGACAATACCCCCCAGCAAAAATGACCATCCGATTCAATCGGGTCCTTATACGGATTGGGATCCACAAAGTCTCGAAAATTACAATGGCAGCGGGAGCTGGTTTTACCCCGGGCCCACAGGCCCCATATCGTCTCTGCGCTTGGAGGCCTATCGGGACGGTGTAGAAGATTATGAATATTATATCTTACTTGAAAAATTAATTAAAGAAAAACAAGATACCGCCCAGCCTGATTTAATTTCAGAGGCCAGAAAAATCCTTCAGGTGAATTCAAATGTAGTGGGAAATACGAATGCGTCAAGTTTTACGCATGATCCCCGGGTTTTATTCAACGAACGAAATAAGATTGCCCTGACCATTCTGGCATTAAAAGGAATTAATGTTAAAATTGATCCTGATGTAAATCCACCGGCCGCCCCTACGGGACTAAAAATTCATAAGAATTAATAAAAAATCATGCCCGATTTTATAGATATCTCAATTATAATTCCGCTTTATAACGAAGAGGAAAATGTAGCCATTCTTCATCGATCCATCTCAGAAGTCCTGGATCAACTAGACTATTCTTTCGAAGTGATCTATATCGATGATGGAAGTTCAGATAAAACGGTTGAAATATTACGATCTTTAAAAAAGAAAGATGACCGGATTAAAATAATAAAATTCAGGAAGAATTACGGACAATCGCCCGCAATGGCCGCCGGCTTCAATGCCGCCAGAGGGAATTTTATCGTGACGATGGACGGTGACTTACAGAATGATCCAAAAGACATCGCCAAATTAATACAGAAACTTAATGAAGGCTATGATCTTGTAAGTGGCTGGCGAAAAAACAGAAAAGATAAATTGATTTTAAGGAAAGTGCCTTCCAAAATAGCGAATAAGATTATTTGCTCCGTCACTCACATTAAACTCCATGATACGGGTTGTGCCCTTAAAATATATCGGGCTGAAATTGCCAAAAGAATCAATCTTTATGGAGAATTGCATCGATTCTTGCCGGCATTGGCCAAAATTGAAGGTGCCAGAATTGCCGAAGTTCCGGTATCGCATCATCCCAGAAGATTTGGCAAATCAAAATACAACTTAACCCGAACATTTAAAGTGATTATGGATTTGCTGACACTAAATTTGTTCTTAAAATATTTGATGAGACCGGGACGTTTTTTTGGTTTGATTAGCATGGGGTTTGTAACACTTAGTTTTCTTATTGTTCTCTGGATAAGTATAATTCTATTAAGGGGAAATCAAACTATCTTTGAAATCAATAATTTGTTTACACTATTGTTTATTTTCCTAACGTCGAGTTTTCAATCCATATTTTTAGGACTGATTGCCGAGCTTATTCTGAAAACGTCAAATAAGAAAAGAAACTATTCACTTAATTTCATTAGGAAATAAAGATGATAAAAACGGAACCTTTAGTCGAACAATCGCAAGAAAAGATTGAAAATGCGCCGAAGAGTGTTGTGCTGATTTCTATTCTCGTTGTCATTTATAATCAGGTGAAAGAAATTAAAAATATTTATTCGGATTTCAAAAATACTTTCGATAAACGATTTCCGGGTCATTACGAAATTATTTTTGTAGATGATGGGAGCACAGACGGAAGCGATCGATTATTGGAAAAAATTAAAGATGAGAATTCGAATGTAAAAATTGTTAGAATGCGGTCAAATTTCGGAGAAGCTTCTGCACTTGAAGCGGGTCTGCAAATAAGCTCCGGCGATATTCTTGTTTACTCAACGAGTAGAGTACGCATTGATCCAAAGGGATTTGTAAATTTAATCGATAAAATTAAAATGGGATACGATTTGGTGATTGGATGGCGGTATCCCAGACAGGATTGGAAATTAAACCGAATTGTTTCAAAAAGTTTTAATTATGTGGTTGCCAGGCTGACGGGACTAAAATTACATGATATCAATAGCGGCGTTTTTGTCGCAAAAAGAAATGTGATTGAATCGCTCGACCTTTATGGGGATTTAAATAATTTTATTCCCATTCTTGTTTATAAGCTTGGATATAAAATTACCGAAGAAAAGATTCCTCAGAAAAGGGGCACATTCCGGAAATCGAAATATATAACGGAATATTTCCAGAGGATATTGGATATTTTAACCATCATATTTTTAACAAAATATTCAAAAAAACCACTGCATTTTTTGGGTTTATTCGGAATATTTTTTACACTTGTCGGCGGAGCCATTGATCTTTATCTGTTTGTTTACAGAATTTTTGGCTTTGGTCCCATTGCCGGAAGACCCCTTCTTTTGTTGGGTGCACTTTTGTTCATTCTTGGCATACAAATGATATCAATTGGATTAATCGGTGAAATGATTATATTTACACATGCTTCTGAGATAAAAGAATATAGTATTGAAAATATTTGTGAATAAGCAAAAATAATGGTGTTTTTATGAAATTAATAATTCAAATTCCCTGTTATAATGAAGAAGAAACGCTGCCTTATACAATTCGAGATATTCCGCGCGCAATTCCCGGAATAGATCAAATTGAGATTCTGGTTATCAATGATGGCAGTACAGACCGTACGGTAGAAGTGGCGCGTACTTTGGGCGTTCACCATGTTGTGAGCTTTACCAATAATAAGGGATTGGCGGAAGCGTTTATGGCAGGGCTAAATGAGGCATTGGTGTTGGGCGCGGATGTCATTGTCAATACGGATGGGGACAATCAATATCGAGGTGCGGATATTCCCAAATTAATCGTCCCAATTCTAGAAGGAAAAGCAGATATTGTGATTGGTGACCGGCAGGTTGATAATATCAAGCATTTTTCGGGCATGAAAAAATTGCTGCAAAAATTGGGAAGCTGGGTTGTTCAACAAGTTTCCAACACAACCGTACCGGACACCACAAGCGGTTTTAGGGCTTTTAATCGTGAAGCCGCATTGCGAATGAATGTCATGTCACGCTTTACATATACATTAGAAACAATTATTCAAGCTGGGAAAAAGAATCTTGCTGTCTCGCATGTGCCTGTAAAAACCAACGAAAAGTTACGGGATTCCCGTTTATTTACCAGTATCCCGTCTTACATTAAACGATCGATCAATACGATATTTCGAATTTATACCATGTATGAACCCCTGAAAATGTTTTTTTCGATCGGCGGTATTGTATTTTCAGCCGGTTTGTTAATATCAATTCGCTTTCTCTATTTTTACTTGGCTGGGAATGGATCCGGTCACATTCAATCTTTGCTTCTGTCTGCTATTCTGGTTATCGTCGGATTTCAAATTTTTATAATTGGGCTGTTAGCCGATTTAATTGCTTTCAACAGAAAACTCATCGAGGATTCCGTGTATAGAATAAAAAAAATTGAATTGAACTCTACACGGGAATTCATTCATACAAATAAGGTTAACGAAAAAGACCATGAAAAATAAACCTGCCCTGTCAGGCGGAGAGCCTGTCCGTGAAGACTTTTTAATATTTGGCAGTCCGCGCATAGAACAAGATGAAATTGCAGAGGTTGTCGATTCATTAGAATCAGGATGGCTATCCACAGGGCCTAAAGTTGAAAAATTCGAAGAAGCCTTTAAGCGCTACATCGGATGCAAATATGCAGTGGCGTTGAATTCCTGTACGGCAGGATTACATTTATCCATGATCGCGGCAGGCATTAAGCCCGGGGATGAGGTGATTACGACGCCCATGACTTTTGCAGCCACCGCCAATTCAATTATACATGTAGGCGCCAGACCGGTTTTTGCGGATGTCGAATTGCCATCCATGAATATTGATCCTGCAAAAATTGCGGAAAAGATTACATCAAAAACAAAAGCGATCATGCCTGTTCATTTTGCGGGCCGTCCCTGCAATATGGATTCAATTCTGGACTTATCCCGGAAATACAATCTACTGATCATCGAAGATGCCGCACATGCGATCGAAGCCAGCTATCATGGCCGCAAAGTAGGAACTATCGGTGATCTGACGGCATTTTCATTTTACGTTACAAAAAATATTGTAATGGGAGAAGGCGGAATTGTGACCACGAATAATCAAGATTATGCGGATAAAATTAAGATTTTTGGTCTGCACGGTCTTAGCAAAGATGCGTGGAAACGGTATTCAGATGAGGGGTTTAAGCATTATCAGGTGATATTCCCCGGGTATAAATATAATTTAATGGATATGCAGGCCGGCATTGGACTTCGTCAATTAGAAAAAGTTGAACGATATTCACGGATAAGACAATCCATTTGGAATCGATACAATGAAGCTTTTAAAGGTCTACCCCTGAGTACTCCGGCTGATCCGGAACCCAATACCAGACATGCCATGCACTTATATACGGTATTATTAAACCTTGAAGATTTGAGAGTCGATCGCGACGCCATTCAACAAGCCTTATTTAAAGAAAACATCGGCACAGGAATTCATTTCGTTGCTCTTAATCTCCATCCATTTTATGTCGATAATTATGGATATAAAAAAGGAGATTTCCCTAATGCCGAATTTATTTCGGAAAGAACCATTTCGCTGCCCTTTTCAGCCAAACTAAATCAAAAGGATGTCAACGACGTTATTTTGGCTGTAAAAAAAGTATTGCGGTACTACGGTAAATAAAACTATTTAATGAATATTTGCATCGTAACAAGTTCATTTTCGAGAGGGGGCGATGATTCAGTCAATGCCGGTGTTTTCGTCCGTGATTTCGCTTTAGAATTGAATAAATCAAAGCATAAGGTTTTTGTGCTGACACCCAGGAAATATGGTTTAGCAGATCGGGATCCTGAACTTGAAGTCAAGTTCTTTAATTGGCTGGGAGGAGAGGCCAGTTTAACCCACTTAAATCCGAAAAATCCGGTTGAAGCCATTAAAATTGGGAGTGTGGTTCTTGGCGGCATAAAAGAGATTTTAGCATTTGTTAAAGAGAAAAAAATTGACCTGTGTTTAGCAATGTGGGCTATTCCCAGCGGCATCTATGCGTGGGTTGCCAAAACTCTGTTTGATGTGCCATTCGCGACCTGGGTTTTGGGATCCGATGTGTGGCGGGTAAATGATTATATTGGGGGTCAGCAGATTGTAAAGCGTATTCTCCTTGATTCTGATTATTTATTTGCGGATGGTTTGGTATTGGCTTCGGATGTTGAGAAAATTTCCGGACGTCGTTGCAGTTTTCTTCCGACATCACGAAATCTGCCGGTGAACTCCATAAAACCTGCACCTGTTGATCTTTCCAAGACAAATTTTTTATTTATTGGGCGGTGGCATCCTAACAAAGGTATCGATTTATTGATCGATGCTTTTTGTGCCTTATCCAGAGAACGGGACGATGTGTTTCTATATGTTTTCGGTGGCGGCCCATTGGAATCCTTAATAAAGAAAAAAATTGCCGACTATCATCTTGAGGAGGTTATACACCTCGGAGAATATTTGTCGACAACAGAAGTAGTATCCTATCTTCAGGCTTGTGATTGTCTCGTGATTCCTTCAAGAATTGAAAGCATCCCGGTTATCCTGAGCGATGCGATACAAGTTGATTCACCTGTCATTGTGACACCGGTTGGTGATATGGCTGAGATTGTAAAAAAATTCAATATTGGGCTGGTCGCTTCCAACGCAAGCGCCTTAGCCATTAAACGAGCCATGTTGGATTTTAGATCTTTATCTGACAGCAGTTGTTTTGAAACAGGTCTGAAAAGTGCAAAAAGCTTTTTTAGTGTGAAGAAATCAGTTCATCAGTTTTTATATGAGATTGGCAAAAGTCCCCGTTTTTCTTGAAGAAATTGTTTTATGAATTTGCCTAAATACAAAAAAATTCCATTCGTTGAGCTATTATTTTTAATATTTATAGGAGTCGGTTTATTCTTTTTCTTAAAAGGTGCCGATTTCCAGAAGTTCATTACTATGGAAAAAAATATCCAATACAAATTTCTGTTAATTGCATTTGCTATTATAGAAGTTAATATATTTTTGCTATCTTTACGCTGGTATTTCTTGTTAATTCCGATTAAAAGAGACATTTCTTTAAAGAATATATATAGAATTTCAATTAGTGCAATAGCCGTAAACTCTGCAAGTCCGGGGAAACTTGGTGTGCCCGCGAAAGCGTTTTTGTTAAAAAAATTAGAAAATGTGGAGGTTAACCAGGCTGTGCCGTCTTTATTCGGTGAACTATTTTTGGATAATACAATGTTGATTGTTTTCATGAGTGTCAGTGTTGTTTTGGGCGGCTATTTAGATGTGCTCCGGAAATTTAAAAACCTGATTTTGCAGGATAGCAATTTTAAAAGCTTTCTTATAGTTTTTTTAATCCTATTACTGGTTGCCGTCAGCGTTATTATTGTCCGCAAAAAATTGATTGAACTGCAATTTTTCAAAAAAATAGTACGCGCTTTATATCTGACACTTGCAGAAAAAAAAGTAATGCTCATTGTTTTTCTCTTAACGGTTGTGAATTTATTTATCAGTTTTCTGGGCGATTGGTTTCTTTTCAAAGGCGTTGGCGTAAATGTTCCGTACACGTTTGTTGTATTTTCCAGCGCCATAGCCACCTTTATCGGTTTTGTTTCTCCCCTGGCCGGGGGGATAGGAATTCGTGAGGTGGTCAACGCTTATTTATTTAAACTCTATTTTAATCTGGGGGAAGTCGCTTTTCTTACTACAATATTGCGCAGAATCTTAACCTATATCAGCATCGCATTTGTATTTATCATCCTTAATCTTTTATTTGGAAAAATCACTAAAGCAGGTGTGATCAAGAAAAAACACCTTAAAATGGCAGAAGAAAATTGAATTTTCCAAAAGTACTGAATGATGATTTTTTTATAGACTGCATGCATGCGAATAGGCGTTGAAATTAATTGGGGCCATAAGCCTGGCGGGTCTCGAACCGTAACAAAAAATGTGCTTAAAAAATTATCGGTCATTGATAGAGAAAATACCTATATTGTTTTTTCCAACACGTTTTATCCGGAACTTAAAGCACTTAATAACATCGATCAAGTTGTATTTTCATGTCCCTCTCCTTCACTTCATCATTTTTGGGATCAATTTGTGTTTCCTCATTATTTGCTTCCGAAATACATGAAAAAAATGAAAATCGATTTGATGCACTACACCAATAATATGATATCCATCATACAGCCTTCCCATTTTGTAGTCACCATTCATGATCTGATTCCATTTACGACTCCGGAAACCCAGCAATTATTCCATAGAATTTACCAGCAGAAGTATATGAAATATGCGGCGCGAAAATCGAAATTGATCGTGACTGTGTCGAACAATTCACGTAACGACATAACCCGTATTTTGGGTGTCAATCCAAAGAGAATAAGAGTGATTCCTCTGGCGGTGTCGGAAGAATTTAAAGTTCTTCAAAATGAAGAATTAAAACGCAGAATCAGAGCGTTATATCGTCTTCCGGAAAAATTCATTTTAAATGTGGGTTCCATTCAGCCCGGGAAAAATATAGGGCGCCTCCTGGAGGCATTTATGAGATTAAAGAGGGAGAGTAAATTCTCCCATAAATTAGTGATTGTGGGTAGAAAAGCCTGGCTGACGCACGAAGTTTTAAATGCTCCAAATGGATCTCAACTTAAAGATGATGTCATCTTCACCGGGCCTGTACCACAAGAACATTTGCCCGTTCTTTATAATTTAGCCGAATTATTTGTTTATCCGTCCATTTATGAAGGTTTCGGACTTCCTCCGTTAGAGGCGATGGCTTGCGGCATCCCCGTGATCACTTCAAACTGTTCTTCCCTGCCTGAAGTGGTCGGCGAAAGCGCCATATTGGTAAATCCTTATTCTGTGGACAGTATAACCGATGCCATGATAAAGGTTTTGAGCAATCCTGTATTAATGTCGGATTTGAAAAAAAGAGGTTTAAAACGCTTGAATAAATTTTCCTGGGAAAAAACGGCAACACAATATTTGGCCGTTTATAAAGAATTGTTGGCAGCTTGAGGTTTAATTTATGAAAAATGATTTTCTATTAACCAATCGGTCTGGCAGACGCTGGATGATACCCTCAGTGATTATCATTTTTATGCTTTCTTATACATTCTTTTTCAGTTTTGCATCGATTATCAGGTTTAATAATTTTAAATGTGATATTTATGACATGGGCATCATGATTCAAACAATCTGGAATACGGCCCATGGGAGAATTTTATTTGATAGTGTGAATATGGGATATCCCATTTCCCGGGTTTGGGTGGCCCATTGGGAATTTATATATATCCCCCTAGCTTTGATCTTTCGGATATTCCCCTCGGTCAATACAATCTTAATTATTCAAAGCTTCGTTATTTCTCTGGGAGTCTTACCTGTCTATTGGCTGGCACGAGATAAATTCAAAAACAGGATAGTAGGTTTAATTTTCGGTTTGAGTTATCTGCTTTATCCGGCACTGGGGAATTCGAATTTAGCGGATGTTCACGGAATTGTTTTTTCAATAAGTTTGTTGCTTTTTGCATTTTACTTTTTGCAAAAACGTAAATATGGTATTTTTGCCCTATTCGGATTACTGGCTTTAAGCTGTCGAGAGGATGTCGCACTAATCCTTTTTATGTTCGGCCTGTATTCTATTATTATTCAGAAAAATCGCAAAATAGGTATCACTCTTTGTGTGGTTAGTGCTTCTTACTTTTTCTTGTATTTAAAAATACTAACGATTCGGCAATTGTTAGGGATGCCTCCGATTAAAATGCCTGTAACACAGGGGAATCATTGGTCTCATTTTGGAAGCAATAGTTTTTTTGGATTGATTTTTGCAATTCTTAAAAACCCGATCGATACGTTAAGATACATAAGTTCTGCAGAGAATCTTAAATATATTATAAAAATATTCGCCCCGGTTGGCTTTTCAAGTTTTTTTAGTCCGTCGACAATACTATTGGCTTTCCCGACTTTTGCAATTAATTTGTTAAGTGATTGGGCACCTGCCAAAAGCATCGATACACAGTACACAGCCACTATAATCCCGTTTGTTTTTATCTCTGCGATTTACGGGAGCAAAAATGTTTTGCATTTTATTCAAGGTCATTTTAATAAACGGGCATCCGGAAAAAACAGCCTGAAATTTTTAGTTTATATTTTACCGTCGATAATTTTATTTTTAACAGCCTTTTCATTTATATTTAAATCCAATATTTTTAGTGCCGTTACTCAAAAGACAAGCCTCCGGACGAGAATTATTGAAGAGGCCATTCAAAAAATACCACCGGAATCTTCGCTAAGTGCCGATATTTATTTGGGAACGCATGCTGCAATGAGATTAAAACTATATTCTTTTCCGGATCATTTTGACGATGCGGATTATGTGCTTTATAATTTTTATTCTAAAGTGGTTCGTTTGACTTCCCCGGGCGGATACAGTTTCCCGTCAGTTTTACCTTTGAACAGATACTCTTATGCGATCTTAAAAAATCAAAATTATGGGCTGATCTATTTTAAAAATGGTATAACTGTCTTTAAGAAAGGAGCCAATTATCAGAAAGGATTGAACATTTTGTTTGTAGCTTCACAATCTTTGGATCAAATGACCCGAAACAGTCCAAAAATCGTGCATAATGATTTTGAATTCCTGGGATATTCAAATGTGTTTACAGTCGGCAAAAATAATGATATTCTGCATGCCTCTATTTATTGGAAAGTAAACAAACGAATTGACAAATATTATCAATTTATATATTTTGTAAATAATCAAAAATCGATTTTAAATGACTTCAGTTATCCGACCTTAGGCCTGTATCCAACCAATAAATGGCCGGAGGGACAGGTTATTCGGGATGAAGTTTATTTAAAATTACCTCAAAACAGAGGATTAAAAAAGTATTCCATCTCGTTATTGATCGAAGAAAACAAAACAGAAGTCCTAACTAATCCAGAGAAGTTGGCGACTCCATTATTTACAGTTCACGCATTCGATCCGGATACGCTTAACAAAATAACCCATTAATTTTAAAGAATAATCCTATGAGAATTTTTAAACGTATTGACAAAAACATTATTATTTTAATTATGATCTTTTTATTCGTTACTCCTTTCGCTTTAACGCCCTGGATTTACAGTGATGGTGTGGGCGAATTCGCCTGGGTACATTCTATTTTTATGGATGGCAATTTGAATTCCCGGAATGAGTTTGTGCATTATGGCCTGGAATTTCAAAAAGAGTATGGATGGAAAGGTTTTGGTGAAGATTTATATTTGGTGAATACAAAAACTGGCGTTCAAGCCAATAAATATCCGATAGGCAGTGCCCTGTTATGGTTTCCGTTTTTCCTGATTGGCCATATCATAACGTTAATTGCGAATGCCATAGGGGCAAATATTCCCGTTAATGGATATTCAAAATATTATATTTATCTGGTTTCATTTGGTTCGGCTCTTTATGCCTTTATAGGGTTAATTTTAAGTTATCTAATTGCTAAAAAGTTTTTTAGACCCACCATTGCTTTGCTTGCAACTATTGGAATTTGGTTTGCGAGTTCGCTGCCTGTCTATATGTTCCTTTATCCATCGATGCCCCACGCCAATTCGCTTTTCGTTGTGGCACTGTTTTTATTCTATTGGATTTCAATCCGTTCAACTTCCCCGCCTAAAATGCTGCATTGGATTTTTCTTGGTTTATTAGGGGGGCTAACGATGCTGGTCAGGCTGGAGAATGTCGTATTTTTAGTCTTGCCGGAGATTGACCTTCTGATTATCTTTATAAAATATTTCAAAAATAAAAATTCTTTAAAAATAAAACAGATTATTTTTTGTCAATCCACCTATGCATTGTTTTCAATTATTGCCTTTATTCCCCAAATGATTGTCTGGAAACAGGTTTTTGGAAAGTTTTTTTTAAATCCTTATACGGAATTTGAAAAATTAGTTCAACTAAGTTTGATACAAAAATATGGCGGACTGAAAATTGCCGAAGCCGGAGTTTCCCAAGGATCGGGAATTTTGTCTTTTTTGAAATTTTTGGGTCATCCTCATCTTTATGATACATTAATTGGCTCATCCTACGGGATTTTTACCTGGACGCCAATTCTTTTTATTTCAATACTGGGGTTACTGATTTCTTTTCGGCGAAAAAAAACAATAAATTTATTACTTTTTTTAGGTATTTTCTTGCTTGTTTATGTGACCAGTTGTTTAAAAAAGGGGGGAATGTCATTTGGCGATCGTTATTTAATCCAGGGTACTGTGATCTATATCTTTGGGTTGGCGTCTCTTTTAAGTCTATTCTGGACTAAAATAAAACCCATTATTTTGGTCGGTATAGTCTGCTTATTTATTGTCTGGAACGGCTTGTTTATTGTCCAATATTCAACAGGGCTTATTCCAAGACGGGGTCCAATATCCTGGTCAACAATGATTTACAACCAATTCAATGCAGCGCCCGTGATGTTGATTAAAAAACTAAAACCATTTTTATTATATCGAAATTCTGCCTATAAAAAGAATTCTACCGACTGATTGAAAAAACAGCAAAACAACAATAGAAATTGAAAACCCGCATGAATGCCTTAAAAAAAGAAAATAGTGATTCAGAAATAGTCAAAACCCTTATCATAATTCCTGCACACAATGAAGAACTTAATATAGCCAATGTTATTCGAGAAGTGCGACATTATAATCCGAATTGCGGCATTCTTGTGGTTAATGATTGTTCGACGGACCGGACAGGCAATCTGGCAAGAAAAATGAATGTTCAGGTCATCGATCTGCCCTTTAATCTGGGGTATGGCGGAGCCGTTCAGACCGGATTCAAATATGCGACTGAAAATGACTACGCCATTGGCGTGTTATTAGACGGTGATGGACAGCATGATCCCAAATATGTGAAAGAATTGATCAAGCCCATTGAAAACGGAGATTCGGATGTCGTGATTGGATCCAGATTTTATACGGGTAATAATCAAAGCTTTAAATTGCCGTTCACAAAAAAAATCGGAATTAAATTGTTCTCAAATATTGTGAACAAAATAACAGGCAAAAAATATACGGATCCCACCTCCGGGTTTCAAGCCTTAAATAGAAAAGCACTGATGTTTTTTAGCCGGGATAATTACCCTTCGGATTATCCGGATGCAGATACAATAGCGCTGCTAAATTTTGCGGGTTTTCGTGTGCTGGAAATACCCGTTGTGATGAGAGAGCGGAAATTCGGAACATCCATGCATAATTCCTTAAGCATTATTTACTATATATACAAAATGTTTCTTTCATTATTTATCTTAATGCTTAGAAAGAAAACGATTAAAAAGGTTAAAAATGAGTATTAAATTAAAAATTGTAATCGTTCTCATCACTTTTTCTATCTTATTAATTCTTATTAATTTTATCAAACGAAAATATATTAAGGAAGAATATGCCGTTTTTTGGATTCTGATCGGAATAATCTTGATAATAGTCCCCATATTTAGTAACTATATCGATAAATTGGCTCAAATGTTGGGAATTTTTTATGAACCTGCCTTTATTTTCCTGCTGTCTATTTTAGGTATTTTGTTGATTTTGTTTCATTATTCAATTGTAATTTCAAAATTAACTGAGCAAAACAAAATATTGGCTCAGGATTTGGGTGTGCTTAAAAATAAACTACAGCAACTGGAAGATGACGAAAAAAAGAAAAATCCTTCTTAAATTTAAGACTATTTTTGATTATCTCAAACATAATAAGATTCAGGCCTTTTTGTTTGTTTTTTTGCTCAGCCTTTCTATAAGGCTGCTGTATGTGGCGTTTATTCCCTCCAAATTGGTGTGGTATGACGAAATAAAGTATAATGAAAAAGCTGAAAATCTGCTTAAAAATGGTACGTATGGATCTGTTGAATTTGCGCCGGGTGAACCTTTTTTTATTTTTGGAATTTATAAACTATTCGGTGAATCAATTATTGCCGTCAGAATTGCCGAAGCGCTGCTTGGTGCGCTATCTTGCATTTTTTTGTTTATTTTAGGAAATTATCTGTTTTCATTTGGAGTCGGATTAACATCAGCCGTCATTATGTCTTTTTATCCGTTTTATATTTTTTCCGTAGGGACACTCTTTCCAATCGTATTATTTTTGTTTTTTCTTTTGATTCTTTTTATTTTTCTTTATAAAATGGCTGAAACCGGACAATGGGGATATAGTTTAGTATCCGGAATTTTGATGGGAATCGAAACGCTTGTCATCCCGACAATTATATTTATGTTTCCTGTTTTTTTTCTATGGTTATACATAATGTTAAAAAAAACATTTCTGGGAAAGATTGGCTTGCTTCTATTGGTGTTTTTAGCATTTGGGATGACAGTCTTCCCCTGGTCTTATTCAAATACAAAAAAAATGGGAAAATTTATTTTGGTGACTTCGGAAAGCGGACATGCGTTGTGGCAGGGTAACAACGAATATTTTGATGGATTTAGTCGGTTAGGACCAAATGATATTCCTCCGGAACTTGTTCAATTATTAAAAGGCAAATCGATCAATGAGCAGGATCAAATATATCGAAAAGAAGCCATTAAATTCATTACTTCGCATCCGAAGAAATTTATTATTCTTTATATTAAAAAGTTTATAAATTTCTGGCGGATTTATCCGAAAACGATCAGCCATAATCAATACACGTCGCCCAGAAATAAAATGATTAGTATTTTCTCTTATGGTATTCTATTATTTCTTTCATTAATTGGGCTTTGGCAGACGCGCAATCGATTTATGTATCTCAGTGTAATCCCATTATCGAGTCTATTTTTTGCGATGGGTTACTCTTTGTTCCTGACTAGTACACGTTACAGGTTGCCGATAGATGCCTTTATCATTCTTTTCGCTTCCGTCATTATTGCTCAACTTGCCGGGAGTTTATTCAAAGGGGCGAACGGTGAATCAATGAATTATGGATTATAACAATTGGATTACACGAAATGAAAATAGCCATTATGGGGACAAGAGGTATCCCTGCTAATTATGGTGGTTTTGAAACTTTTGCAGAAGAACTTTCAACTCGTCTTGTGAAAAGGGGACATGAAATAACGGTTTATTGTCGGGCATCCAACTATGATTATTCTTCGAATCATTTGGAATATAAAGGTGTCAAACTCATAGTATTGCCGACAATCAAACACAAATATCTTGATACCGTTTTCCATACGTTTTTATCTGTTTTATATGATCTCTTTAAAGATCATAGAGTCCTTTTGATCTGCAATTCTGCCAATAGTTTATTCTCTGTTATCCCCAGATTCAGGGGGAAAAAAATTGTGTTGAATGTAGACGGATTGGAATGGAAAAGAAAAAAGTGGAATAAAGCCGGAAAGTGGTTTTATCGATTTTCTGAAATTTTAGCCACTTTTTTCCCCAATGCAATCGTTTCCGATGCGGAAGGAATCCGTGAATATTATTTAAATCGTTTTAAAAAGGATTCGACTTTTATTCCTTACGGAGCGCCAACGCGGAAAGAGGACACCAAAGAGATACTGGAAAAACTGGGCGTTCGGCCCAAAGGCTATGCGCTATATGTGAGTCGCCTGGAACCCGAAAATAATGCTCACCTCGTGGTAAAAGCCTTCGAAAAAGTAAAGACCGATTTAAAGCTCATTATTGTCGGAGATGCGCCCTACAGCCAGGAGTACATTGATAAATTAAAAAGTACCAAAGATCCAAGGATTATTTTCACGGGTTATGTATTTGGCAGGCATTATCGTGAATTGCAATCGAATGCCTATTTTTATATTCAGGCGACGGAAGTCGGAGGTACACATCCAGCCTTGCTGGAAGCCATGGGATTTGGGAATTGTGTATTGGCCAATGATGTGCCTGAACACTATGAAGTCCTGGGAGATGCCGGAATCTTATTTTCAACAAAAATTAAAGATGATCTAACAAATAAAATGCAGTATTTATTTGAACATCCTGAAGCCGCAGAGAGTTACCGAGAAAAAGCCGTGGAAAGAGTTCGTAAAAAATATTCATGGGAAGGTGTGACGGATTCCTATGAAAGTTTGTTTAAAAAAATATCGCATCTCATTTGAGTTAAGTTAAAAATTGTACAGACAGCGGTATTGAAAATACAATTATCGACTTTAGGGAAGCAAAATTGGATTTTAAAGATCTTCTTTTTTTTATAGGTTCTTTGATAATCATTTTAAGCGGTAATATTTTTAAGAATAAGATACGCTATTACTTATTCCTTCTTGCCCTTTTTTTCCCATTCCAAACCGGAATAATTATTTATCGTTACAACGGGATATGGCTTGTTGATACTGTCCTGCTGACACTTTTATTTTTCGGCCTCCAACAAAAGAAGCTAAAGCTATACATCCCCCAT
Source organism: uncultured Fidelibacterota bacterium (assembly GCA_913009735.1). Classification (GTDB taxonomy): domain Bacteria; phylum Fidelibacterota; class Marinisomatia; order Marinisomatales; family TCS55; genus JADFRD01. The sequence goes on along the minus strand of CAJVYU010000008.1, from coordinate 29,318 downwards.
ATTAGTTTACCGGCGTTGTTATTTCTTTTTTTGGCTTTTATTTCAGCCTTCTTTGCAGAGGAGTCCGGATATGCGTTTAGCGAACTTACAAAACATATTCGGGCTTATTTAATTTTTGTAACCGTCTACTCGTTGGTCAAGAATAAAAAAGATATCGATGCTATTTTGATCGCACTAATGGGCGGCTTATTGTTTCAGGGAGTACTCGGATTATATGAATGGAGAGTCGGTTCGTTGGGTTTATGGTTTCTGGGTGAGCCCTTGTGGAGTAGTTGGCGTTCAACCGGTACATTTTCTCATCCGAGTTTTTACAGCAATTATATTATTTTACTCTTACCTCTGGCAGTTCGGCTAACGGTTTTCACTAAAATTAAAGAAAAATATCGAAAATATCTCTATTATTCGGCTTTGCTTGCCGGGATTATCGGATTGTTTGCCTCTTTTGCAAGAGGTCCGTGGTTGGCTTTTGCTATAGTAATCGTTTTAATGCTTGTGGCTTCTGTATTTGGAAAAAAGTGGCGGCCACGGAATAAAATTGCGGTGGTTATGAGTGTTCTCTTTGCGTTTGCCTTTCTGCTTAGATACACGCCTTCAATTCTAATCCAATTTCAAAAAGGGACAGGCCGGGATAAATCTACGGAGACGAGAATGCCTCTTATCGAAGTGGGTTTAAATGTGATGCTGCACAATCCTTTGGTTGGCGTTGGTTTGGCCAATTATGAACATGTTTCCTATAAATATATTTATGTAGCGAAAAATTCAGGTATGGATCAAAACAATTTAAGGCAAATGGTGCATAATTCTTTGCTGTTGATGGGGGCAGAGACAGGAATCCCGGCTGTACTATTTTTAGTCCTGTTTTTTATTATTTTATTTAAAAGAAGTTATAAGGTTATTCGCAATGGGATGGCCTATTTTTCCGATCTGGCTTTTGGGCTGAGTATGGGATTAATCGCTATTTTTGTCTCTTTGCTCGCCAGTCCGGATTATCATATTTATCAAGTTTTGACCGGGATATGGCTTTCATCTGGGCTTTTGCTGGCTATCGAGAAAGTGAATCTAAAATACCTTCAATTAAAAAAGCAAGTAATTGGACAGCAGAAAATGTCCGAATATTCCGAATTAAGCTTAAAAAAAACCAGATCTTCGTAGTTTAGAGATAATAATATGACACAAAGCGTAATTAAAAAAAATACTTATTTTGTGTTTGTAGGCCAGGCGATTCAGATGGCATTGGCATTCCTTTTAATGTTATTTGCGGCACGTTATTTGGGGGATTCAGAATTTGGGAAATATGCATTGGCTTCAACAATCATGTATTTCATCTTGCTTGCGAATGATTTGGGCATAAATATTTATATTACTCGTGAAATGGCCAAATTTACACACGATGCCGAGTCCTATTTTTCAAAAGCTTTAGGTGTTAAACTCATCCTCATCCCTGCAAATGTGCTGTTATTAATTGTGTTCTTGATTTTGAGCCCCTACCAAAACGATACAAAAATCGCAATTTTAATTTTTGGGTTGTATGGGTTGTTACAATCCAACGTCCAGTTGATTACGAGTGTATTCAGAGCACTTCAGGTGATGAAATACGATACAATTGTAATTGTGCTGGAGAAAATAATGACAACAGGATTGGGGATTTTTGTCCTTTTAAAAGGGTGGGGGTTATTGCCATTTTGCGGCGTTTTTGTGGTTGGCGGCTTAATCAGCATCGTTTTCAGTGCCAGAATCCTGAAAAAGGAATTTTTTAATCCAAAATTTAAAATTGATTTTAAATATGGGAAAAAGTTGATCATTATAGCTATTCCATTCGGGATTGCGCTAATTCTATCGAATGTTTATAATAATTTGGGTATTTTAATTTTATCATGGATGGAAACTTCTCAAATTGTGGGATGGTATTCATCCGCTTTCAAATTAGTGAACTTTACGAATGTGATTCCTACGGTTCTGGCCATTGCTCTTTTTCCTGCAATTTCAATTGAAGTGACCCGGTCAAAAGAGAAATTTCAGGAACTATATTCCCGCGGATTTAAGTATCTATTTTATGCTGCATTGCCCATGGTGGCCGGCACTGTGGTATTATCGGATAAGATTATCCTTCTGGTTTTTGGACAGGAGTTTGCCAATGCAAGTATCGCACTCAAAATATTAATCTGGAGTGGCGGATTAATATTTTTTAATACTTACTTTGCATGGTTTTTTAATGCAACAAATAACCAAAAAAAACTGGTTTCAATTTTGGTCGTAGCGCTGTTTTTAAATATTGTATTTAATTATTATTTTATTTTGAAATATTCTTATGTGGGCGCGGCTATTGCCACGACATTTACTGAATTGGCGATATTTATTATTTGCTTCACTTACACATGGAGAAAAATTTCTGCCCTGCAGGAAATTTCTTTCATTTTTAAATCGATTTTTTCAACAACAATTATGACTATCTTTTTACTGCTTACTCCGGGAATTCATGTTTTGCTCGCGATTTCATTTGCCGGACTGATCTACCTTATCAGTTTATATTTAATCAAAGGATTTACTTTAGAAGAAATATTGCTTATTCCCGCGCACAATAAAAACGTCGAGCTGTAAAGTGCCCCGTCCTGTAAAAATCTTAATGGTCGATAAATATTACTTTATAAAAGGGGGTGCCGAAAGATATTTCTTTGAATTAAAAAAAATATTAGAAAAACAGGGCAACGAAGTATTTCCCTTTTCGGTGGCAAATTCTCAGAATTATCCTTCGAAATATGAACCTTATTTTGTGAATGAGATCGAATTTAACGGATTATCGAAATGGGAAAAGGCGAAGAAATGGCCGAAAATTGTTGGGCGAATTTTATTCTCCGGAGAAGCACAGAAAAAAATTGAGAAACTAATCAATAAAGTTAAACCGGACATTGCACACCTGCACATGATCGATCACCAAATTTCACCTTCAATTTTGTTTTCGTTAAAAAGACATGGAATCCCCGTTTTCCAAACAATCCATCAATATAAGTTAGTCTGCCCCAATTATCGTCTTTATAATATGAGAACGGGATCCATTTGTGAAAAATGTCTGGATGGGTATTTTTACCACCCCATCTTTGAAAAATGTCATAAAGATTCATCAATAGATGGGGCAATTCTCTTTTTGGAAGCCTCTCTGCACAAGGCACTAAAAAGTTATAAAAACAATGTTGATATTTTCCATGTACCAAGTCGCTTTATGGGGGAAAAATTAATTCAGGGGGGTTTGGATGCAAAAAAGATCAGAAAATTATATTATACAATTAATATTGCTGATTATCCTTTTTCTGCAGAAATGGAGAACTACATCCTGTATTATGGGCGTCTTTCCAGAGAAAAAGGGATTTTAACCTTATTAAAAGCAATGAAAAAATGGCCTGAAATCAAATTAGTCGTTGTTGGTGATGGTCCGCAAAAAAAGGAGCTGGTCGAATTTGCGGCATCGAATCGATTAAATAACATCCATTTTGCAGGAAACAAGTGGGGCGATGAACTAAAACAGCTTGTCTCTCGATCCAAATTCATCGTTGTACCTTCCGAATGGTACGATAATTCACCGTTAGTTATTTATGAGTCCTTCTCAATGGGAAAACCGGTCATTGGGGCGGATATTGGCGGGATTTCGGAATTGGTTGATCATGACTTAAACGGATTTTTATTTGATGCCGGAGACGAAGCAGATCTTGCCGGGAAAATCAAAAATCTCTGGGATGATATGGATAAAATTGTTGAATTTGGGAAAAATGCCAGGGCAAAAGCGGAACAAGAGTTTAGTCCGGAATATCATTATAAAGAGATGATGAAAATGTATAGGGAATTGATATATGGCTAGATTTGGAAAGTGGGAAGTCTATCACAAAAGGATTTTAGCCGGTGGTATTGCGAGTACACTCTATGTCAAAATTTTGGGCTGTGTCTCCCTCACTGCGTATAATTTTTTTTATCATTTTAAACGGGCTGTTAAACATATTAAATTCTCAACAGTTCTGGATGCGGGGTGTGGAAAGGGAGATTTTACTTTTTATCTGGCCGAAAGATTTCCTCAAGTTCACATTGAAGGGTGGGACTTGAGCGATCCGAATTTGCACGAATTGGGAGACAATATTAAAGTTTGCAACCGAATCCGAGAGTTATCCGGTCTTGGCAACACAGAATTCCATGCAAAGGATCTTAGACTTCTCGATGAAAAAAATAAATATGATTTCATTTTTTCTATTCATGTTTTGGAGCATATCGAGAACAATAAAATCGTTTTAAAGAATTTTTACAATGCCCTTAAGCCGAACGGCCATCTGCATATTCAAATGCCGTCGAACATCGAAATGAAACCATTCTTCCCAAAATACTTTTTTAAGGAATTGTCCGAATGGGAAGAGGAGGAACATATCGGTGAAGTTTATACCCTGGATGAGATGAAAAATATTTTAGAAAATATTGGATTTAAAATTATTTATACCAGAACAGATGGCGGTTTTTTACAGGCGTTTGCCTGGCAACTTGGGGAGATTCTTATTTCTTCAAAAATATTTGTGTTATACGGGTTATTTTTGCCTATTTTAAAATTCTTAACGTATGTGGGTAATCTGTTGACTGATGATGGAAAAGGAAGTCTGGTAATTTTGGCCCAAAAAGCCGATTAAGGAAGCGAATTTTTATGTCGAAAAGAAAAAAAAAGATACTCTATTTTAGTTACCTTTATGATATTTGGGGGATCTCAATTGGATCGACGATAAAGGGAATTGAACTAATGCACGGATTATCTCAATTGGGGTACGACGTAAAACTATATTGGAGAAATCGACAGCCGGAAGACGGGGACGATGGCGGGAACGCATTGATTAATTTCCGTGAAAGATTAAAACATCGTTTCGATAAATATCTCCACGAGCCCAATCAATATTTGAGTAATATTAAGTATCTCCGGGAAGAAAATAAAATTCTTAAAAAGGAAAAGCCGGATTTATTGATTTCAAGATTGGATGCTTATTTCTTCTCTTCCATTTTGCTCGCAAAATATTATCGCATTCCAATCCTGTTAGAGGTTGACAGCCCTGAGGTGTATGAATTCATAACATTTCATAAATACTATTGGACGCAAATTTGGCTGCTTAAGTTACTCGAGCGCTTAACTATTCGTCTTGTCAATGAAAAGTTTACCGTATCCAACATATTAAAGCACTATTATATAAAGCGTGGAATTGACCCGGGGAAAATGCACGTTATTACAAATGGCGCGGATATTGATAAATTTACACGCATTCAAAACAATGGGAAGATTGCACAAAAATATGACTTAACCGGTCATGTTGTAATAGGGTTTGTCGGATCTTTCCATTATTGGCACGGTGTGGAAAATCTTATCTCTTTGATAAATGGAGTGATAAAAACCGGAAAGGAAGTCAAATTCTTGATGGTTGGACAGGGGGGGCCTATGCGTCAACTTTTTCAAAAACATATTAGTGAAAATAAACTGCAAGGGAAAGTGATCCTGACCGGATTTGTACCGCACGAGAATATTCCCGAATATATTTCCGCAATGGATATTGTCCTGGCCCCTTATCCGAATCTTGATTTTTTTTATTATTCTCCTGTAAAGATTTATGAATATATGGCTGCCGGTAAACCGGTGGTCGCGTCGAAACTTGGGCAAATTTCTGAGATTATAACGGACGGCCATAATGGTTTCTTATGCAGTCCCGGTGATGTGGATGACATGCTTGACAAAATATTGCTGTTGATTAAAGATGAGAATTTAAGAAAATCGATGGGCGAAAATGCCCGGAAACTCATTGCTGAAAAACACACATGGTCCCGGAAAGCAAAAGAATTATCTGTTTTGTGTGAACAACTGTTAAATTAATCAGGGCCAACGAATACTCGTGTCTGTTCATTCCAAATTGCTGAACAAAGTTTTTCTGATAAATCTTCCATGGCAGAAGATTCAGAGACTTCTCATTCGACGATTAGCCGGAAAACCGATTCATATCATGTTTCTTTATGTGGATCATTTCGAGCCGTGGGAGAATACGAGAATTCCGGAAATAGCAGAACAACGTGTGAATGATTGGCTGGAAAAATATCCGAAATTTGCCAGAAGGCATCATGATTCCAATCGAAATCATCCAAAACATACCTGGTTTTATCTTATAGAAGATTGGAAGCTTAAAGAATATGATGCCCAATTCCTACAGCAATTGTCCGGACTTTGTTTTGAAAATTTTGGCGAAATTGAATTGCATATTCATCACGGTTTGTCAGAAAATTCTATCTTTTCAGATGTTCATAATTCGGATACCTTGAGAAAACATATTGAAAAACTTAAGCGATTTTATAATCAATTCGGCGCACTGATTACGGCAGAAGAAAATCCGAAAAGCACTTATGGTTTTATTCACGGCAAGTGGGCACTGGACAATTCGATGGGCGGCAAATATTGCGGTGTAAATAATGAACTTCAGATTCTGAATGAAACAGGGTGTTACGCTGATTTTACCATGCCTTCAGGGATTCAATCACAATCCCGAAAGATAAATGCCCTTTACTATGCTAAAGATGATCCGGAGAGGCCCAAATCCTTTAACACAGGGTTTTCCATGAAAAAGGGCGGAAAGGCGCAGGGAGATCTATTGATGTTCACGGGCCCTGTGGACATTTATTTTAATAATATTTTCAATAGCCATTCCATTATTGAAAAATCAAATTTAGACAAAAAAGATCTTCCGTTTGACTATCGTATTCGCAGATGGATTGCTGCCGGGATCCATGTAAAAAATCAACCCGAATGGATTTTTGTGAAAGTACATACCCACGGTGCGCGGAACGAAAATTCAATTGTAAATTACGATGAGTGGGCTGAAAGATTATTTACCTATCTTGAAGATAATTTTAATGACGGTAAAAATTATCAACTCCATTATGTTTCGGCTCGCGAAGCCTATAATATTGCCAAAGCGGCAGAAGCCGGTCTTGAAGGGAACCCCGAGGATTTTCGTGATTTTTTAATAAAACCGTATAGAAATATGAAATTTAAGATTGATTTAAAAAATGAAAAGTAAAATTCATATCTTGCAGTTGGTAAATGGCTTTGCAATAGGCGGAGCCGAGACGAAGCTTCTGGACTTAATTCGGCGTCTGGATAAGAAAAAATATAAGGTTTTTGTCGCCGGTGTCGGGCAGGGAGGGCCGCTGCAGTCTGAATTTGAAAAAGCAGCCGATGGCCTGGTTGTTTTTGAAAAAAAATCCGCATTTGATTTTTCATTGATCTTTAAGGTTGCAAATTATATTAAAAGAAATAAAATTGATTTGGTTCAAACGACTCTTTTATATGCCGATTTAATTGGGCCGATGGCTGCAAAACTTGCCGGAGTCAAACATGTCATTTCCTGGGAAACCGTCTCACACGGAGAAAATGACCCGCTTCGCACAAAAACGCGTCATCGTTTTGGATATCGTCTCTCAATGAAGATGGTTTCCAGAATAATCGCGGTTTCCAAAGAGACTCAAATCTCCATTATCTTAAATCGAAAAATCAATCCCAAAAAAGTAAAGCTCATTTATTACGGCGTCGATACGGATCTTTTTAATAGTTCGGAAAATGGGAGGGTTTCAAAAAGAGCAGAATTTGGAATACGCGAGGATGATATTGTCATTTCAGCCGTGGCGCGATTAGAAGAAGTGAAAGGACATAAATATCTTATCGAAGCGACAAAAGATTTGATCAAAGATTTTCCGGCCCTAAAAATCGTTTTTGTAGGAGACGGAACGCTTCGGGGAAAATTGGAAAATCAGGTGGAGAACTTGTCACTTTCACCGCATTACCGTTTCTTAGGCTTTAGAAAGGATGTGGTGAACTTACTGAAAATGTCCGATATATTTGTATTGCCCTCATTATCGGAGGGATTACCCAATGTGCTTTTAGAAGCCATGGCCTGTTCAAAACCTGTGGTGAGTACGAATGTCGGGGGAATCCCCGAAATCATTTCGACCGGCAAAACGGGTTATCTTGTTCCACCGGAAGATTCCAATTTATTGAGAAAGGCCATTCGAAAATTAGTCGAGAATCCCGATTACCAGAAAAAAATAGGGGCAAAAGGGCGACAGTTGGTGGAGAATAATTTCAGTCTGAATAAAATGGTTCAGGATTTTGAGTATTTATATGACTCATTTTAGAATGGGTAAGCAAAAGGTTATGATATGACTTTGAAAAAAATAGTGAAGGGTCTCTTTTTAATCGGGATGGTTCTTATTTCGGCTGAGATCTCCCGGGCACAAGATTTTAATCCGCCATTTCCGAGGATTGGCCAGATCACATTTTATCCGGCCGGTGCGGGTCCCACCATTTGGAAAAATCACAATATGGTGATTATCAGGCATTATTATCCGGATGATGCCAAAAGGATAAAAGAGAAGAATCCGGATGTGATTCTTTTGGCGGCCAACGATGCTCTTGAGGGAAATATTATCAAGAATATAACGGGTAAACCCTTGCCTGATGAATGGTATATCCATTATGCGGACGGGAGCAAGGTGCCGTTTTGGGGAGGATATATGACAAATTTATCGAATGAATGCCCTGTGGCGAACTACATCTACGGACCGCAAAGATTTAATCAATTTCTGGCCAAATTCTTGATCGAGAATACAGATTGGAATTATTTTGACGGTTCTCTTTTTGATACCTGGTTTCAAAGACTCAAATGGTTTGTAAAAAACCTGGATAATGTGGATCTGGATGGGGATGGAAAACCGGACGGTGCGAGTATTGCCGAAGAACGATGGGAAAAAGGTAAAAAAACATTGGTTGAAAATATGCGTGCATTATCTCCGAAACCGATTCTCGCTTTTGAATCGGGGGAGACGTATTTGAATGGGAATGGATTTGAATTCTGGACGCAGGAAACGGTGGCTTCAAGAGCCTGGAATATGCAAAAGGCGTTAGATCTTTTAAAAAATGCTGTTTCGCCTCAAATGAATTATGCAAATAGCGAAGCAAAAGGCTACGGGGCCGTGTTTAGAGCGGATTTCACATCGGCACAAATTGTGGGTGCATTTTTTGGTCACGATGAAGGGACGTACGCCCATCGATGGACATTCCTGCATGATGAATATGAAGCAAAATTAGGTTATCCCACCGATCCTCCCCAGACACTTGAAGAAAACCTGTGGATTCGATATTATGACACGGGTGTTATTATTTCCAATATCTCGGGTCAAACCAAGACGGTCTCGGCATCTCAACTGCATGGCGGCCCTTATTGGCGGTTTCAGGGACAGCAAGATCCCGTTTTTAATAATGGGAAAAAATTTGACACCGTGACACTTCAGCCGATTGATGGTATTATGCTCTTTAAACAGCCGGTTACATTAATCACTCCAATTGTCATTGACAATGTGCCGAAGAACATGACTTCCCTGGGTCAAAATCCGGTGGACTATCAGGGGACATGGACACAGCAAGATAGAAATAACATCACAACCGACAATCCTGCCTATGCACTATTTTACGGCTGGGGTGATTTTGCTTCTCCTTATGCTTTCTCTTCCCCCGGAAACGGTGAAAATATTGCACATTACAATCCGGTATTAAGTGTGTCCGGCTATTATGAAATATTGGAGTGGCATGGCTGGCATGGAAAATATCCGAATGATTATCAGGAGGCCTCAAACGTACCTTACCGCATCCTGATTAATAACGCACCTGTGCATTCAGGCACAATTGACCAGACAAAAAATTATGGAAAATGGAATAGCCTGGGGATTTATTATATTTCAAAAGGCGCAAAAATAGATGTGAGTTTGACAAATAAGGCAAATGGTATTGTGATTTCAGATGCCATTGAATTTGTGTACAAGGGTTCGAAACAAAATCAAGATACGACGCCTCCGGCGGCACCTCGAAATGTAAAAATAAATCCGTAATGCGCGAGAGGCGCATTGGGGTGCTGTGTCCAATTTTTTGTTGATAACAAAATTTTTGCAGAAAAAAACAAAAATGTCAGCCATAATACGATAATGTCCAGCGGTGTACATCAAAATGATGGGTGATTGAAATATGTTAGACCTGTTAAAAAGAGAGATTATCAAATTGAAATATCCGAAATTGCAGGGATTTGATAAAACAAATTATGTTGATATCGGCGCTTACCTTTATGGGGCGGGAAAAATATTTCTCTGCAGAAATGCGTCTATCTTAAAAGGTGCAATGTTGTACGGAGAATCGGATGAAGAAGTGGCCATTAGGCTTGCTGAGAATGTTCAAGTGAGAGAATATACCTATTTACACGCTTATGGGGGGCATATTTTTTTAGGGAAGAACTCCTCCGTCGCCCCTTATTCATTAATTTATGGAAATGGGGGGGTCAATATTGGTGATAATTGCATGATTGCGAACCACTGCAGTATTGTGGCCTTTAATCACAATTTTAGTGATAATGATTCATTGATGATCGATCAGGGGCTAAGTGCAAAGGGAATTGTGATCGGAGACGATGTATGGATCGGCGCACATGTGACCATTTTAGATGGTGTTAAAGTGGGGAATGGGGTTATTTTGGGTGCGGGTTCCGTCGTGACAAAAAACATCGAAGATTATGCAATTGCAATGGGAACTCCTGCGAAGGTGGTTAAATTCAGAAGGAAAAAAGATATATTGAAGGAAAACGTAAGATGAATAAAAATGAATTAACCGATCAGGAAAATTCTCATAAATCAGAGGATTTTGAAAAACTTCTAAAAATGGAAAAAAAAGCGGCTCGCCGTTCCGGTTTTTGGAGAGGGTTATTGGTTGGATTGGGTTCTGTTTGGTTCTTTGTTTTTATCTTAGTTTTATTGTTTATTATTAATAAAGATACGTTAATAAATGAATCAGCCAATTATGTGGTTGGCAATGTTATGGAAGATGTTTTTGAATCATTTCCCGACGGTTATTGGACAAACAATCAAAAGAAGATTGTGCCAATCCTGGATCAATTCACAAACGCCGCCGCTGATCACCGGATTTCAAACTCAGATTATAGAAAAATATCCAGAGCCGTTATGTCGGATTTAAAAGACAGGAGACTAACGTATCGGGAACTGGAAAATCTATTGGAATTATTAAAGAATGTCAGTCAAAATTAGTTTTCATATTAACATTAGGTGAGAAAATTGAGTACTAAAAAAATTACCTTTGTATTTTCTGTTTTTCTCCTGGGTTTATTATTAGGGGCATTTGTGACAACGGCTGTCATTAGAGAGGCATTGCCTCTCAAAGCACACGCTGTAACCATCGGTATTTACTTAGTGACCTGTCTGCCGGTGGTCATTATTTTATTTATTTATTATGTATCGCTGACCAAATATGTCAAGAATAAGCTCGGAGAAAAAGGGGGGGAAGTCATAAACCGTGTGCTAACGTTTCTGTTAGTTACAATCTTAATAGTCTCTATTTTATTTCTGGGGCTTCTATTTTCTGCCGTTGCTTAACAACAGATTTTGTCCGCAAAACCGAGAAACATCGCTTGCCTTTGCGTTAAAAAATCAGCCCAATCCCCGCCATTGCTCTCCAGGCCGCCACTTTGGAGAAAATCCTCCCATCTGACGAAAATAAAGTCAAAGAACTATCCAAAAAGATATTGTCAATTCGAAAATGTTTGATTTTAAAACACTGTACAGAATATATACAAATAAACAGAGGTTGGAATCAGGATATAAAAACATAATTTGTGCAATAATAAGAATTTATAATACATTTCCTTTGGCATAATGTTTGAAGTGATGTTACAGAACGGACATCGTTTTTAGGATAAAGATATTTTTCATTTATTAAAATTACGGAGATAAAGATGAAAAACCAAAATAATTTTTTAAGGACTTTAAGTATATTCTTTATTATTCCGGTTTTTTTAACCCTTTTTATGACAAAAAATAGTTTTGCCCAGACATGGAAAATTATGCCATTGGGGGATTCAATTACCGAAGGTACGGGCTCTTCGGCCGGAACCGGGGGATATAGAGACGATCTATATTCTTTACTCAATAATAATGCCGTGTCATTTGATTTTGTGGGCAGTTATAATGACGGAATATCGCCGGACCCCAATCACGAAGGCATTGATGGAGCCACTGCTGAAGCTATTAATGATACTATTTTAAATTGGCTGAGTACCTATCAGCCGGACATTGTACTTTTACATATTGGAACAAATAATATTCCTTCAGAAGATAATTCCGTAACAATTTCCGCTATCGAAAGTATTCTTGATAAGATACATAATTTCAACAGCAACACCTTTATACTTTTTTCAAGTGTTATCCCGCAAATAGATGCTATAAGAAATCAAAAAGTAACTGATTTGAATGCAAGAATCAAAGAAATTTTTTATAATAAATTATCAATAGGCTACAATATTTATTATGTGGGGAATAATGAGGTGTTTAGCGCGCAGCCGAATTGGGCTTCGACTTTAATGTCAGCCGATGGCTTTCATCCGAATGATGATGGTTATCATATTATGGCTCAGGTTTTTCTAAATGCAATTCTAAACGTTATTAATAAAGGTGGTTCCTTGGTAACGGATAATTTCAATAGAACAAATCTCGGTATCACATGGGAAACTCCAGGGAATTATTCCATTGTAAATGGAGAATTAAAAAATAATAACCCCCTGGATAATTGGAATAATCTTGCAACTTATATTGCGATGACGAATCCGACAGAGGTAAAAGTAAAGTGGGGCACCGGCGCGGATGCCACAGGAATTGGTGAGGCCGGAGTGGCTGTAATGCTGGATACATCAACGGCAAACGCCAATGGTTATTTAGTCATTAAAAGACAATCCGGGGATATCAATCTTTGGACAATTGTTAATGGGCAGCCTCAAAGTGATTTGGGAAGTTTCCCCGGAACCTATTCTGGCATGGTTGCTGGGGATGTTTTTAGTGTAAAGATATCCACGGATGGGGGTGGTCATCACTTTGAATGCTATGTGAACGGCAATTTGGACGGTACCGCCACCGACCCCAGTAAATTTGAGGGAAACAGTTCTACTCAATACGCCGGAATACTGACACGGGGTCAATATAATAATACAATAACCGATTTTAATCTTATATATAGTGTAGATAATGTCGCGCCAAATCCAATAACGGATTTAGTCGCGACCAGTACAACATCTCCTTCAGTCGTGTTAACCTGGACGGCCACAGGAGATGATGGCAATACAGGAAAAGCATCGAGTTATGAAATTCGTTATTCCACCGCACCCATTACCGAAGCAAATTTCAGTGCAGCCACTTTAGTCAATAATCCACCCTCACCTTCCGATCCGGGAACAGCCGAGACATTTACTGTAACCGGTTTAACTCCGGCTACCACTTATTACTTTGCGATAAAAGTACTGGATGAAGTACCCAATACATCCGGTATCTCAAATGTAGTCAGTGCGGCTACTGTTTCTGCCTCTGTTTTTGTGGATAATTTCAATCGTTCAGCCATTGGTCCTAATTGGGTTTATGACCCCGAATTTGCCATTCAAAACGGCGAATTGGCCAATACAAGCACAAACGACAATATCTGGGGTTTTATGGCTGTTTTCACAGCGCGAAAAGACCCGTTTGAAGTTTCAGTTAAATGGGGGACAAACGCCGATTCAATCGGAATCAACAATGGGGCCATCACTTTATTGCTCGATTCTCCTTCTCCTGACGCGAATGGATATATGATCTGGCGGAGGACGGATATTAACAAGATCTATCTCTGGACGGTTGTAAACGGTGCGCCCGGTAGTTTCGTGAGTTCAGCTAATAGTGCATTACCGGATCCTGTTGCCGGAGATGTATTTAAGGTCGTCATAAGCAAAAATGCGAATAATTATATATTTGATTGCTATATTAATAATAATAAGGATGCGACGGTTACAGCGCCTTTAGTCAGTTGGTCGCCAACTTATGCCGGAGTTATGTTGAATGGGGGTGAAAATAATAATATTGATGAATTCCAGGAAGTGACGGCAATAGGTGGACCTAGTAATATAGAATATGTGAGCGGCAATGCTCAAGTTGATACCGTTGGCAAAACTTTACAAAAACCATTTGTTGTTCGCCTTTCCGATGAAAATGGGAATCCCGTTCAAGATGTTCCGGTAAATTTTTCTGTCGCTCAGGGAAATGGGAAAATAGTTCAATCTGTTCCAGATGATGGAAACATACGAATTGAAGCAGAATACGGTTCTTTAACTGTGCCAATGACAATAGCTCATGATTCACTTGCATCCGGAGGTAATTATATTTATGTGCCTAATGGCTCCAGCGGAGATGGGGTTGCAGAATATAATTTCACAGTGCCAGAAGCCGGAGATTATATAATTTGGGGTCGGGTGATTGCAGTCGATGGGTATAGCGATTCTTTCTTTATTTCTGTTGATTCTGGTCCAGATAAATTGTGGGATACAATGCAAGGCATTTATGGCAATGATTGGGAATGGGATGCAGTTTCAGATAGAGGCACAGGAAATACCGGCCATCCTCAATATGATCCTGCTATTTTTTATTTATCTGCTGGCTCGCATAAGTTATATGTAAAAGAGAGAGATCCGGGAACAAAACTTGATAAATTACTAATCACGAAAGATCCGAATTACGTACCCTCAGGCACGGAAGGTGCACAGGGCTTTTTTACAGATGCAAGTGGGCAAGTTGCAGTTAACTTTATTCTGGGTACCATAGCCGGAATAAATATTATTAATGCTACAAGCCCTTCTATTCCAAATTCATCAGTTAGTTTTCAAGCGACGGGCGTAGTCAGTGCTCCAAAAAATATCGTCTACATTTCGGGCTCACCTCAATCCGGTGCAGGCGGCAAAGCGTTAGCCAATCCTTTCGTTGTGAAGGTTGCTGATAAATATGGAAATCCGATTCCCAATTATCCCGTCACATTTGTTGTTACACAGGGCGATGGAACGTTGTCGAATACACAGCCTGTAATGACGGATGTAAACGGACTTGCATCAACTATATTAACATTGAGTTTAACAACCGCCACAAATAAAGTTGAAGCTCAGGCCGATACGCTTTCTGGATCGCCAATTGTTTTTACAGCGACCGCTACTTCCGGAGTTGCTTCCACGGTTGCCTATGAATCCGGTAATAACCAGACGGCAATAGTGGCACAGCAATTGCCAAATCCGCTGAAAGTAAAGGTTACGGATAATCAAGGGGATCCTGTAATTAATGTTTCTGTAACATTTGTGGTCACAAAGGGAGATGGTGCCGTTGTCGGTCAACAGCCGGTTGTCACAGATTCTAACGGAATTGCCTTGACAACTTTTGTACTTGGTACACATGCCGGTGTTTATACAATTGAGGCGCGTGCCGCAGGATTATCCGGGTCTCCTGTCGTATTTACGGAAACCGGGATCGCCGGTGCGGCAAAAGTTCTTTCTAAAACATCCGGAGACAAAAAATCGGGAACTGTTTCCCAGCTTCTGCAGGATCCTTTTGTGGTCACCGTGACCGATCAGTACGGTAACGCGGTAGCCGGGCAGCCGGTTCTTTTCACTGTAACGGAAGGCGGCGGTGAATTTGAACAAGGCGGCACAATGATTTGGGATACTACCGGTACGAGTGGCACGGCGTCTGTGCGGCTTAAACTGGGGCCTTTGGCAGGAACGGATAACAATAAAGTGAAAGTAGAAAGTACCGGATTACAAGGCTCTCCCCTCTATTTTACCGCCTCAGGCAGCCCGGCAAATGCGGCAAAAATTCTTTACGTTTCCGGAAATGACCAGATTGCGTTTGTGAATGACACACTGCCGCATTCTTTCGTGGTGAAAGTAACCGATGCAAACAACAATACGGTGAAAAATCACCCGGTTGTCTTTCATATTAAGCAGGGTGACGGCACTTTCATCGAATCATCCGATGTGATTGCCACCATTGCAACGGACAGCACTGGGTTGGCTAAGGCAACCTTAAAATTGGGTCCGGTCGCCGGCGTGAACAGCAATATTGTCTGGGCAACATCGACAAACGGCCAAAATGATCTGAATAATTCGCCCATCGAATTTAAGGCTTCTTCAAAATATGCAAGTAAAGAAATGGTTTATGTGTTGGGGAATCATCAAAGCGCCGTCGTTATGTCAATTTTGCCCAATCCATTGAAGGTAAAAATAACGGACGCCAATGGGAATGGTGTGGCCAATAATCCGGTGACTTTTAAGGTGGAAGCCGGCGGCGGGAAATTAAACGGCAGTGTCGACAGTCTCGTTGTGTTTACAAGTGAGGAAGGCGTTGCTTCTGTTCAATTGAAATTGGGACCAACTATCGGCGAAAATAACAATGTTGTCAAAGCCTATGCCACTAATGGATATGATCCCGGTCAATTGACCAATGCACCTGTGACATTTGAAGAAACGGCATTGGGGAGTAATGCTACTAAAATTGAAAAATTTGCCGGTGATGAACAAACCGGTGTCGTCGGCGAAAATGTGGTCAATAAAATTCAGGTTAAAGTCACGGACAAATACAGCAATCCCGTGGCTAATCAACCGGTCGAATTTGCCGTGACAGCGGGCGGCGGTTCTCTGGCGAATTCGACAGATACTTTAAAAATAGTCAATACCAATACCAATGGGATTGCTGAAATTTTATGGAAGCTTGGTCCAAAAGCCGGATCCAACAATAACCAATTGCGTGTGTCCTCTACGAATGGTGTTAATCCGCTGAGTAATTCGCCGCTAATGTTCACAGCTTCCGCCGTGGCCGGTCCTACAAGTCCGGATAAATCTGTTATCACGGCCACCGGCCCGGTTCCGGCTGACGGGAGTTCTGTCTCAAAAATTACGGTGACATTGTTTGATCGATTTATGAATCCGGTGATCGGCAAGATTGTGTCCATCGAGGTGTCCGGGTCTCATAATTTTGTGAATGGGCCGGGTTCTCCAACGGGTGAAAACGGTCAAACAACGGCTACTTTATCCTCGATTACTGCGGAGAAAAAAGTGATTTCCGCAAAAGATCAGAGCAACAATATTAACTTAAATACGACTGCAAATGTCATTTTTGTGCCTGGTAAGGCGAAGCGAATTGTAAGAATTTCAGGCGATCAGCAAACTCGAAATGCGGGGACTATTTTGGCGGACAGTCTTGTCGTTCAGGTGACGGACGATTTTAACAATCCTGTTCCGAACGTGGAGGTAGTTTTTTCAGTAAAATCGGGCGGCGGAATAATAATCGAAACTCAACCGGTGAAGTCCGATAGCAATGGAAATGCATTTGTTCATTATATTTTAGGTGATGAAGCGGGCGAAAATCAAATTCAGGCCGAAGCACCGGGATTATTGGGAAGTCCGGTCTTCTTTACGGAGACAGGTGTAACGGCAGCGACAACTCAAATGAGTTATGTGTCGGGTAATCAGCAGACCGGAATTGTCGGGAAACTTTTGCCCCAGCCGTTTAAAGTTTATATCTCCGATTCAAATAACAATCCCGTAAAAGGCATAAACGTTACGTTTAAAATTGTTCTTGGCAATGGACACATGACGAATAGTCAAGTGGCAAGTGATGCGTATGGCATTGCGGCGTCAACTCTTATTCCGGGACCTCAAGAGGGCTCAAATATCGTGAATGCAGAAGTCGACGGCATGAGCGGATCGCCTGTCACATTTATTGCGACCGGCGTCTCAGGCAATCCCGCAAATATGACGCTTGAATCCGGAGATAATCAGAATAAAACGGTCGGAAGCGTTTCGGATAATATGGTGGTTCGGATTACGGATCAGAATGGAAATTCCGTGGAAGGAGTGACCGTTCATTTTCAAGTCGTGCAGGGGGATGCCACACTGATTACGGAAGCGGACCAAAATACAAATGTGGATGGCCTTGCATTTGCTAAAGTACGTTTGGGGAACCAGACAGGCCAGATTTTGATAAATGCCGTATCGGATAGTTTAAATGGATCACCGATTACATTCCATATTCAGGCACTATCCGCTTCTGCCGCGAAAATGATTAAATTCTCAGGAAATCCGCAAATGGGAACGGTCGGGGCGATGTTGCCATTTCCGATTCAGATCAAAGTGGTTGATCATTACGATAATCCTGTCTCCGATTATTCTGTAACATTTGTTGTAACAGGCGGCGGCGGCTTTTTTGGAGAAGAGCAGCCTGTTAAAACAGATAGTGCGGGTATTGCAAGTGTCAATTGGACCATGGGACCCGCTCCCGGAAATAATACGGCAATGGCGGTGGCTTACGGATTGCAAAATTCTCCCGTTCCATTTTCTGTTGAAGCCGTCAATAACAATCTGCCATCCTTTACCGCACTGGCACCGGATGTGACGGTTATGGAAAAACAAATGGTTCGGTTTACGCTCGAGGCATCGGATCCGGACGGCGATCCCCTGTCGTTTTCAATCATTAATCCGCCCCGGGGAGCCGTATTGGATTCTGTTTCCTCCACACAGCGTGAATTTAAGTGGATACCCGATTATGATCAGGCCGGAACGTACAAAATCATATTCATAGTCTATGATAATAAAGGCGGAGCCGACCGGGATACCTCTACAATCGTTGTTGAGAACAAAAATCGACTGCCGGTGATCACGGCTTTCCAACCGGAAAAGGCGGAATTTTCCGTAAAACCGGATTCGACCATCCATTTTTCAATGACTGCAGAAGATCCGGATAATGATCAACTGACATATTTCTGGGAAGTGGACGGCCAGCGGGTGGCGGAAGGATTTCAATATAGCTACACGGCGGACTCTTTGGGGCATTATGAAGTGATCGGTTATGTGGCCGATCCTTATGATACAACCTTTCATCAGTGGATTCTCAATGTAAAAACAAGGGTCGAATTGGAATCATTGACCGCTTCTTCAAAAATTGCAAATGGATTGCCGGTGGTTGCTGTCGATTGGATTACACGAGTGGAAGTTGATAATATTGGCTTCAACATTTATCGCAGCAGATTCAAAACCGGTGATTATGAAAAAATTAACAGCCAGATTGTACGAAGTCACAAATCCGGGCAATATGAATATGTCGATCGTACCGTAACGGCGGGACTCAGGTATTATTACAAGATCGAAGATCTTGACTTGAATGGGAATAAGACTCTCCATGGACCTGTCCGTGCAGATATCCCCGTGCCGAATGAATTCAATATTAGTCAGAATTACCCGAATCCGTTCAATCCGGTGACTACGATCAGGTTTGTGCTGCCAAAATCCGGTTTTGTCCAACTCTCAGTTTTCAATATTCTGGGTCAGAAAGTGCGGACGTTAGTTGATGAAAATCGAAAAGCGGGTTTCTATAATGTAATATGGGATGGCAGAAATGATTTTGGCAATTCTGTACCGTCCGGAATTTATTATTACAAATTCACAGCAGGCAAATTTCATAGCATAAAACGGATGATTCTGATGCATTAGTGATTAGCCGCAAGCGGGTCGTTTTTAAAAATAAGTGTGATATCATAGGTTTTGAACACACACACTTTCCTGCTATCCTGCCGAGGCGAGGGAAGGGGAAAATGATCGACAATCATTGGTTTTAGCATAGCGCAGGGGGATAAGTTCCGGAAAATTCCAAAATTAGATTGTCTAAAAAGGTCAGTTCGATTGAGCTGGCCTTTTTTTGTTGTGTTGATTGTTTTATTGTGAGACAATTTACATATTTGGACTCATTTGGCTAAAAATATAGTTATAAAAAAATAGTTAATTTACGGAATATCAAAAAGATACAGAGGCATACTTATTAGGGAATGCTTTTTGTAGCTTTTTGTCAAATAAAAAATACAAATATTCTGTAACTTTTTATCTAAATTTACACAAAGGTTCATAATTACTTAAAAAATAGCATTTAACTTGTGTTATAAATTGTTAAGATAATGAACAAAATTACAAATTCGTCGAAAGACCAATAATGATTTATTCATTGAAATAGATTATTAAATTGTAATAAAATGTTTAATGATTAATTTTCGACAAGATTCATCTAAAAATAATTGATCCTTAAATTTACTATTTTTCAATCTTTTTATTAAAAATATTATTCTTCTATTTATTTTGACTGCCAGATAAAAAGTCGATTCAAAAAGGACATTTCACAAATATTGAAAAGGTTTGACTTTTGAGGCGATGATGAATTTAAAGTTACGCTTTCTATTTGGTTTCTTGCTCCAATTTCTTGTTTTATTCTTATCTTATAGTTTGGTTTTTTCAGGGGACAGGATATTGTTAATCGGCGATTCAATTACGAATGGTGAAGTCGGAAGTACAGATGGTCTTGGGTTTAGAAATGATCTCTATGATTTAATCCAGAGCAGTGGATATAATATGTCATTTTTTGGTGATGTTGGGCAAAATCCATATAAAGGACATTTCAGAGACGGCGGGAGAATTGAGGAGTTTTATCCCATTGGATATGGAACGGGAGAGCTGGATGCAACGGGTGTTATCGATTCGCTGCAGCCGACAATCGCAATGGTATTCCTCGGGACAAATAACGTGGACGGCGCAATTGTTTCTCCATTTTCAGTTGATAACGGCTTAACATTTGAAGATAATGCATCCGGAAAACTTGCCCAATTTCTGAATTATTTAGCGAATTGGGCAAATGGTAATTATGGAAATTCAATTCGATCTATTCTTGTCGTGAAAATTATTCCAAAATTAAATCATATAGAAAATGTTGACAAATTTAATGCTGAAATATCGAAATTTGTGAATATGGCTAACATGGGTTTATTTCATAATATCCGGCCTAGCCTTATTTCTATCATTGATTGCAATTCTGATTTTGATATCAATCAAATGATGTCCGCAGGCGGGATTCACCCAAATGATCTGGGGTATAATTTTATTGCCCATAAGTATTTTAATGTTCTCAGAAGATTGCCATCGAAGCTTGAAATTGCAAGCGGTAACAATCAATCTGTATTTTCCGGAACCCCTTTGCCGGATTCGATTGTTGTTAGGGCTTTAGATTTTGCAGGAAATGCAGCATCTTTTACACCAATTTTATTCCAAACACCCAGGGGTCAGGGACTGGTTGAGCCGGATTCAATCATTTATACCGACCAAAATGGATATGCCCGGGTAAAATGGACTCAGCTTAACACGGGTGTGAATAATTTAAATATTGAGATCTATCATTTTCCCGATAGCAAAATTGTCTGTAATTCCTATGTAAATAAACAGAATACCCACCCGCCTGTTCCGCCCAGATGGGTGTTTGAACCGTGGGCATGGCAGGGTGATCCCGAAGAGAATAATGAATATTCTCTTATGAATATGGTGAATAAGTATTTGGAAAACAATATTCCACTCGGCGCTGTTATTATTGATTCCCCGTGGGAGACTTTTTATAACTCATTTGAATTTGATCAGACCTATGATCAAGGCAGCCCTGACGAACCGGGCTATCCGGATGCTAAAAACATGATCGATGAGCTGCATTCAAAGGGGATTAAAGTTATTTGCTGGATCACAAATTTCATTAATATTAACGCATCGGATGGTGACATCGCAGGGAGAAATACGAAATCACCCAATTACGATTATGCTTTTAATCATGGGTATTTTATTAATCATGGTGAAGTTTTCAACTGGTGGAAGGGACAGGGCAGCGCAATTGATTTCTTTAATCCGGAGGCGGCCGACTGGTATGCAGGCCAATTGGATAAGGTCCTGGATTTAGGAATAGACGGCTGGAAAATAGATGCGGGTGATGTTTATGTCCCGGATGATTTTTCAACGGCAGCAGGCACGGCAACGAGGAGAATGTATTCAGATGAGTATTACAGCTTTTTTTATCATTATACTATTCAAAAATTAGGGGAAGAAAACGCTGTTACAATTGCAAGACCATATGTAAAGGATGAAGGGCCTGGCGGTAAACCCTATATTTTTGCCCCGATTTCAGTTAGTCCTGTTTCATGGGTGGGGGATCAAGAAGATAATTGGGGCGAAAAAGGACTTTTGGAAGCACTTACTAATATCTTTGAGTCTGTAAAATTGGGTTATAGTGTAATCGGTGGGGATATTGGCGGATATAAAAGAGTACAGGATGAAAATAAAGAGTTGTTCGTTCGTTGGGCAGAATTGGGTTCGCTTTTACCTCTAATGGAAAACGGCGGCCTTGGCAAACATGAGCCCTGGGAATATGATCGTGAGACGATTCAAATCTATCGGTATTTTGCAAATTTGCATCATTCGCTGGTGCCCTATTTATACAGTTCATTTTTAAAGTTGCGCGAAAATGGAAATACCTTGCTAAAAATTGAAAATGGAACCTGGGAATATCGCCTTGGTAATGATTTACTGATAGCTCCAATTTATGCGGCGGGCGGAGAACGAACAGTTGTTTTACCTTTCGGAGATGACTGGATAAACTACTGGAATGATGAGGAAGTTTTGCCCGGCGGAATGAGTATTACTCAAACATATCCCCTGTCTCAGTATCCTATTTTTATCCGAAAAGGGGCAATCATTCCTCTAAAAATTGATCAAAGTTATACCGGGATTGGGGATTCCTCTTTTGCCGATTATCTGACTTTATTAATCTATCCAAAAGATAGTTCGAAGATTCGGGTTTACGATGATTCCACAGATTTTGTGAACGTTTCTTATGGAGAACATCCATTTATTTCCTTTTTAAATGTCGATCCTTCCGATAATAATTATATTTTTCGAATAAAAGATAGAAATTGTCCACAAAAGATTGTGGCTAAATTTGATGATACCCCGGTGATTTTATCTTCATCACCTACTTTTGCAGATTTTAAAAAAGAAAAAATAAATACCATATACTACGCCTCGGATGATCATTACCTCTGGTTTAAACTATTTCCTGTAAATCAGGCTGTTCAT
Organism: uncultured Fidelibacterota bacterium; assembly: GCA_913009735.1. Lineage (GTDB taxonomy): Bacteria > Fidelibacterota > Marinisomatia > Marinisomatales > TCS55 > JADFRD01. The sequence goes on along the minus strand of CAJVYU010000008.1, from coordinate 6,450 downwards.
CTTACAATTGAAAAAACACTCCCTGAAACGACCATAAAAAAGTGGTCTATTTTCGAAGTTACTTTAAGCACTTCAACAAATTATAATAATCCATATCTGGACGTGGATGTAGAGGGGACATTTATTTCAGAAAATGGGGACACTCTAAAAATTCCGGGTTTCTGGGATGGGAACGATACCTGGAGGGTGAGAATGACTCCAAATGAAGCCGGGAAGTGGCGGTATACGATAACCTCATCCGATCCTCAATTAACTGCTGCCGGTACGTTGAGTGTCCTTGATTCGACCGCCCATGGTTTCGTGCATGTGAGCCGTAAAAATTCCCATGCATTTGCATATTCAGATGGAACACCTTTCTTCTGGTTGGGGGATACGGATTGGGATTTGTATTCTTTAAAAACGCCTTTTAATGGAATCTTTCAGGCATATATTGATAGTTTATCTATTCAAGGATTTTCAATTATCCAGGGTCTTATCGGTGAGAATCCGAATACAAGAACAAATGGTGCAGGAATTAATGAAGGGGGGCTATTTTTTATTGATGGAAATTACAATAAAATTAATCCGCAATTTTTCAAATGGATTGACAAAAGAATTGAATACATGAATAAGAAGAGTATTGTGCCTGTTATATTCTTTACATGGGGGCATGAACTGCCAAAATTTCAGAAGCAGCAATTTCAGAATTATCTAAAATACAGCGTTTCACGCTATTCAGCTTTCAATGTAATTTGGTGCCTTTCTGGGGAATGGGATTATTCCAAATATCTAAAATCGGATTGGGAGAAATACGGAAATTATCTCAAGAGAGTTGATCCTTATAAACATCTATTGTCTATTCACCCAAAAGGGGGGAAGGGCAGTCCTGGAACAGTTGGGGATGATTTTGGAAATCAAAGCTGGCTGGATTTCATTATGCAGCAATCTTATCTTTTTCACAATAAAATAAAATTTTTACTTTTAAAAGATTGGAAATATAATAAACCTGTTGTTAATGCTAATTCTCAGTATGAAAATCATAATTACGGGAATAACACGGTTGTAGCTGATAACAATATTGTACGAAAGGATGCCTGGTCGATTAATTGTTTCGGAGGATATTATTCTTACGGTGGAGAAGGGACTGTATTTTTTGATGAGAATAAGTGGAAGGAAAGCTTAAATTTTCTCGGAAGAAAAGAACAGGAATATTTGCAAAAATTCTTCACCGGTTACACTGATTTTGCATCTCTGACTCCTTATCCGGATCTGGTTGATACTAATAACGTCCTGATGAGCGCCAATCTCGATTCACAATATGTGTTCTATTTTTTCAGAAAATATGATGTTTCAAATATTTTATCAAATTTAACCGGTACATATCTATATTCCTGGTTTAACCCGATAAATGGGACATTTTACGCAACAAATTATTTTGACGGTAACAAATCCTTTACATTTAATTATCCGTTCAAAGAGGATAAAGATGGTGTATTGCTCGTAACTAAATATGACAACAAAAAGCAGTTGGTTAAGGAATTGTTTCCGTCCAAAGTTGGGGATCATGAAGTTTCTATTCATGTTCTGCAAAGCAGGGGTGTTCCTCTAATTCTAGTTTTATCCGGGACAAGAAATTTTTCAGATACGACCCAGATAACCCTATCAAATAAATCCGATATAATCATCAGAAACCTTCAGGATGATACGGATTATTATTATAATATTTTGAATTCAATTGATGTTACTAATAGCCAGATACCTTATTATTTCCACACCACCCTTGATACAATGCCACCAAAAGTGGATAGTCTTACTGTTACTCCATTTGCAGATTCTTGCAGTATAAAAATATATGTAAATGAACCCGCGAAAATACAATATTTTTATAAGCGTTCAGATTCCACTGATTTTAATCAGATTAATTTCAGAGATTATACCTATTTACAAACAATAAGCCTTTCAGGCCTGAAGATAGATCAGGATTATACATTTTATTTCAGATTATTTGATCAAAAAAATCATGTTTTTACTTCTGATATAAAATATTTCAAAACTTTAAACAGGATTACTCTTGCCGGTGATGTTCATTTCTGGTCTAACAATCGCCCGATCCCTTCGGTTATTTTTAGACTTGAAACAGGAAACACAATGGTTCAGGATACAACAGACAGCACCGGTAAATTTTTTATAAATATTACCCCGGATTTCAATAGTACTGTTTTAACACCTTCGAGGCAAAATAGTTCTACTCCCTTTATTTTAAGTTATGATGCGGCGTTGATTGCCCGTTATGTTGTGGGATTGCAGGATTTGAGCCCTGACCAATTATTGGCCGCTGATGTAAATTGCGACGGGAAAATTTTCTCTTTTGATGCAGCCCTAATTGCGCGTTATGTGGTGGGATTACCGCCGATTGGAAATAGTGAAGTTGGTAACTGGGCATTCTCACCGGACAGTTTGAAGCTCGACTCATTAAAAAGCGATATGACTGATCTTGCTTTTAAAGGGTATATCATGGGAGACATAAAGGGCGGCGCTTTTGGAAATAATCTTCCCAAAATAGCCACAGAGAGATTTAACAATTATAGATTATATTTTGAAAAACAGGCATTAGTATTTCAGATAAATCTGGAATCGAAAATAAACATTTTATCATTTGATCTATCCGTTAGATTGCCAAAACACTATACTTTTGATGGAATCGAATATTCAAAGTATCTGAATAATTTTAATATTAATACAAATAAAATTAATAATTCTGTTCGAGTGTCCGGATTTTCTACAAATTATTTATCTGGTGATTCTAATTTGAAATTAAAGTTTATGCCGGATGAGTTACATTCGAACCCGGTTTTGTCGGTAGATTATCTGTACATTAACAATCAGAAGTTCAAAATAAATTATATCCATTTGAATTCATCAAATCAAATTAGAATATATGGAAATTATCCCAATCCATTCAATTCAACGACTATAATTAAATTTGAAACTTGGCAAAATCGAAATTTGAAAATTGATATTGATAATATTCTTGGCCGGAACATTAAAACTCTATTCAACGGCAAATTGGAGCCAGGCACTCACGAGATTAAATGGAACGGAACAGACGGCCGTGGATTGTCTGTTTCTTCCGGTATTTATTTTGTAAAAATAGTATCAGAAGGAAAAACATTTTTCAGAAAAATTTGTTTGACAAAATAGTGATTTTTATGATTATACCGACTTTTTGCGGGATATAATGAATAAGTAAGCGTTGTATTTTTGCTCGTGATAAGTTACTTAATCAGGAAAACTCCAATAATATAATGGTAAATTGAATATGAAACACTATAAGAATATTTTAATTAAATTTTTAATATATTCATTTTTTATAATTTTAATATTTTTTAATCAGAAAAATTCTGTAATAGCACAGCAACGTATATTTGTCAATATAGAAGCAAATGGGAAGAATAATGGTCTTGATTGGAAAGATGCTTTTCATTCAATACAACAAGGCATAAATACCGTTAAAGATAGTGGAGAAGTATGGATAGCAAAGGGAGTTTATTTTGAGAATATTATTTTAACAAGGAGCGTTTCTATATACGGTGGTTTTAATGGAAATGAAAATTATCAAAGTGAGCGGAATTTTGAGGTCAATAAAACAATTATAGATGGAAAGAACCAAGGAAGAGTTATTTTGTGTTTGGATAATAATAAAGTTGATGGTTTTTGGATTAGAAATGGATACGTTACGGAATCGGATGAACATGATGGACGTGGTGGGGGAATTTTAGTTTGGCATACATCTGCAATTATTCAAAACAATTTTCTTTATAATAACTACGAAACACGTGGGACAATCTATGTTGGTCATTCAAATAATTTTTTGGTTAGATATAATACGGTAACTCATAATCATGGAACAATTTGTGCGGGGGGGATTGAGATAAATTATTCTAATGGCAATGTCTACAATAATACAATAATAGATAATATTGGTTTTGGAATTGATGTACCCACTCGAGAATATCCGCCGCAAATATTGCCTGTAATTTATAATAATATCGTAGTTGGAAGTAAATTCAATAATCATCCGAGGTTTAAGCATCCAATACTTGACAATGATCTCTACCTTTTGGCGAAAACTTGTACCGACCATAGTTTTATTGGAAAAATATGGAAAGACGTAGATTTATGGGGCAGTCCATTTGGGAAACATAATATCTATGGGGATTATGATAACTGTGAACCTGGATTTGTTGATCGTGATAATTGGGACTATCATCTAAAAAGCGATTCAAGATGTAGATATACCGGAAGGGATTCTACTGATATGGGTGCATTTCCCTATACACAGAAATGTTCCATATCTGGGAATATTACATATTGGAATAATAAAAAAATCCAAAATGTAAAATTACAACTGTCTAACTCAAATTTTTCACTGAAAACTATTAGTAATGATACAGGATATTTTGCTTTTTCAGACTTTTCTGTCTCAATGGGTAATAATAACAAAATAAGACTTGTTCCAAATATAGACTCAACAGTTAGCATTCCTAATTACACGATTTTGACTTATGATGCTGCATTGATTGCACGTTACGTCGTGGGTTTGCAAGGTCTAAATGATTATCAAAAAATCGCTGCAGATGTGAATAAGGATGGTCGCATATTAACGTTTGATGCTGCGCTAATTGCCCGATATGTAGTTGGATTTAGGGATCCGGGCGTATCCCATGTTGGAGAGTGGGTATTTAACCCTGGCGTTAGAACATATCAATATTTTAATGAAAACTATAATGAACAAAATTTTGCTGGAATTTTGCTTGGTGATGTTGATGGAAATTGGAGTCCATCTTTATTACAAAAAAAATCTACGATTAGTTTAAATCGGTATAAATATATCGATGTTTATAAACGGGCGGACACATTATTAGTCTCATTTAATAGTATTAACAATCGAAAGTTTTTTTCTTTTGATATAGATTTAGGTTATAATGATGATAATATTGAATATCTTAAATATTTACCATCCGATGCTGTTAAAAATTTTAATTATTTTTCGAATGTTAAAAATGGCCGGCTTCGAATTGGAGCCTATTCAGTTAATGATTTAGTTGGGCATGGCAAGCTCGTAACTATTAAATTTATTTTTAGAAGATCAAAATTAAGCCATTCAGATTTAAAGATAAATGAATACTATATTAATAATAATTTGATAATAAAAAATAGACAGGCCATTGTATCTGTCGATTTGCAAATATCGAAAACGCCCAAAATTAAAGTATTTCAAGCTTATCCAAATCCATTCAATTTAACGACCATAATTAAATTTGAAACATGGCAAAATCAAAATTTGAAAGTTGAGATTGACAATATTCTTGGCCGGAACATTAAAACTCTATTCAATGGTAAATTGGAGCCCGGCACTCACGAGATTAAATGGAACGGAACAGACGGCCGTGGATTGGCTGTTTCTTCTGGTGTCTATTTTGTAAAAATAGTATCTGAAGGAAAAACATTTTTCAGGAAAATTTGTTTGACAAAATAATGATTTTTGCTTTTGGAGGAAATAATGAAAAAGGTCATAATGCTGCTTTTATTTTTGGGTATGGTGAGTTTTCCGCTTTATGGACAGACTCAACCTACTTTATCTTTACCAAATGTCTCGGCAAATAAAGGAGAAACAATTACGGTTCCGATCTCTGTTTCAAATTTGCCTGAAGGAGTCATTTCCTTTGATATATGGGTTTCATATGATTCTAATATATTGACGGCAACGGGCGTAAACCTTAATAATACACTTGAAACAGGAGCAAGTTTAACCACTTTTTTACCTTCAGGCCAGGTCAGAATTAGCTTGAGTTACGCAAACGGATATTCTGCTGGAAGCGGAGTTCTGGCAAATATTGAATTCAATGTAATCGGTAATCCCGCTGAAACTTCAAACCTGTCATTTATTAAGAAAATTTATAACATTTCAGAAGCCAATGGCCAAAATGGAACATTTACTGTGAGTTTTTCAATCATAGCAATTAAAACCAACCCATCTGACAGGCAGTTTTCATTCGATGGGTCAACTTACACCGCTCCGCAAAGTTTCAAAGTTGCGCCTAATTCTAAGCACTCGGTTGATGTGTCTGATCCCCAGATGGACGGCAATGACAAACGGTATGTGTGGAGTTCCTGGAGCGATGGACAGGTGAAAAGCCATACAATTACGGCACCCGGGAGTGGGCAAAGCAAAACGGTTACGGCCGGCTTTAACACCCAATATAAACTTACCACATCAGTCAATCCGGATGGCGGAGGAAGCGTTCAAACGGACAAACCCGGTCCCTGGTACAATGCGGGAGTGGTGGTTAAGTTAACGGCCGCACCCGCCAGCAAGTATGATTTCGAAAAATGGACAGGTGATGCAACTGGATCAAATACCACAGTTCAGGTAACCATGAGCACGGCGAAAGATGTGACGGCAAACTT
>CAJVYU010000007.1 GCA_913009735.1 uncultured Fidelibacterota bacterium | reverse complement strand
CTATTTTATAAACCCCACTTCAATTCTCCCCTTTTACAGGGGAGAATATCTATGGTTTTATCCGAAATTTTTCCCCTGTCATAGGGGAAACACAAAGGGGTCAAAAACATGTATTTGATTGGTTTCGATAAATGTTTTGTACAGATATGTCATCAACTCAGTGAATTATAATATTCATATTATACGGCAACGATTTTGTGTAATTTTTGTTGATATGTAATAATCAGATATTCTGTTTATTGTACCAACCACAATTCATTTTGGTAATAGAAGGCTTTGCAAAACCCAATACACAAATTAAAAAGTTTAAAATTCGCCTGCTTTTCGTTGGAAAATTTGTCCATAATACCATTATTGACTGCATTTCCCGCCTTCCCGCCTGCCACAATCATAATAAAAAATATGGGGCGGGCAGGAACCAGCCAAATTTTAATTCTTTCTTCTTTACGCACAGGGTTTTACAAAGCCTTCTAATAGGAGAATTCTATGTTTAAAAAATCACTGATTATCAGCGTTTTTGCAGCCATTTTTATGATTGGTTGTAATCTGGAAGCCAAAACACCCTTCACAATTGAATATGAAAAATATTCGTTGGATAATGGGTTGACCGTCATTCTACACGAGGATAAATCAGACCCCATCATTGGTGTCGCGATTCAATATCACGTTGGTTCCAATCGTGAAATTCCGGGTAGAACCGGATTTGCCCATCTGTTTGAGCATATGCTGTTCCAGGAATCTCAACACGTTGGACAAGACCAGTTCTTCAAAAAGATTCAAAATGTTGGCGGAACGCTCAATGGCGGAACCAACAAGGATGGTACCGTATATTATGAGATCGTGCCCAAAAATGCATTAGAGACTGTCCTGTGGATGGAATCTGACCGTATGGGATGGCTCCTATCAACCGTGACTGAATCAGCTTTTGAAAACCAGCAGGAAGTTGTCCAGAATGAAAAACGCCAGCGGGTGGATAATCGTCCATACGGCCACAATAATTATATAATCATTAAAAACCTGTACCCGGAAGATCATCCGTACAATTGGACAACTATTGGAGAATTAGAAGACCTTCAAAATGCAACATTGAAGGACGTTCGTGATTTTTATGAACAATGGTACGGCCCCAATAACGCCACTATGGTAATTGCCGGGGATATTAATAAACGTGAAGTTAAAAAATTGGTGAAAAAATATTTTGGTGAAATAAAATCCAGCCCGGACAATGATGATCCTGAACCCATGCCGGTGCAACTCACTGAAACCAAAAGAGTATATCACGAAGATAATTTTGCCAAGTCACCTCGTTTAACCATGGTTTTCCCAACGGTAGATCAAAGGCACTTTGATGCATCTGCCCTTGAATTATTGAGCCAACTTTTAGCCGATGGAAAAAAGGCGCCCCTGTATAAAGTTATTGTAGAAGAGAAGAAATTAGCACCAAACCTGTATTCCTATAGCGGCACACAGGAAATCGCCGGCACATTTAATATTGTTATTGATGCATTTCCAACCTCGAGCTTAACGGACGTAGAAGCGGCTGTTCACGAAGCATTTGCCCGATTTGAAAGTGATGGCTTCACCGATGAGGACCTGGAACGCCTTAAAGCCAAATATGAAACCGGTTTCTACCAGGGGATTTCCTCTGTTCTGGGAAAAGGATTTCAGCTCGCATACTATAATGAATTCTATGGTTCTCCGGATGCGATTACCGAAGAACTTCAAAAAGTTCTTGATGTAAATATGAATGACATAAACCGAGTGTACGAAAAATATATCAAAGGGCAGAATTATGTAATGACAAGTTTCGTACCCAAGGGCAAAGTCGACCTGGTAGCCACAGGATCTGTCCTTTTTCCAATCAAAGATGAAAAAATTGTTAAAAATGAAGCAAAAGAAGTCGGAACTGGCAGGATGGATATTGCCGACATTCCCTCTTCCTTTGACCGTTCAGTTGAACCGGTGGATGGACCCCAGCCGCGTTTAAAACTACCAAAAATATGGCAGCACAATTATAATAAAGGCATCTCTCTTTATGGCGCTAAACATGATGAACTGCCGTTGATCAATTTTGGTATTCAAATTAGTGGCGGAATGCTTTTGGATGATCCGGAAAAAGTGGGCGTTGCGAATCTAATTACCGATATGATGATGGAAGGGACTGCCAATAAAACACCGATTGAACTTGAAGAAGCAATTGATGCCCTTGGTTCGTCTATTTATATGTACACAAGCAAACAAAACATCAACATAGAAGCCACAACATTAAAACGGAATTTCGGCGCTACCCTGGCGTTGGTTAATGAAATCCTGTTGGAACCCCGATGGGATGAAACGGAATTTGACCGCATCAAAAGAGAAACAGCCGAATCCATAAAACGCCGCGGAGCCGTTCCCTCGACTATTGCATCCAACGTTTATAACAAATTGATTTACGGGGATCACATTTTGGCTAATTCAACATTAGGTACTGTTGAATCCGTGGAGTCCATCGAATTGGATGATTTGAAAAACTACTATACTGCCAATTTTTCAGCTGATCTCGCGACGATAAGCATTGTAGGCGATATTAACCGCAGTGTGGCCGTAAAAGCATTTAAAGGTCTGGTAGACAAGTGGGAAGTCAAAGATGTAATCTTTCCTGAATACGAAATACCAACACCTGACAATAAACCCAAAGTGTATTTTGTTGATGTACCCAATGCTAAACAATCTGAAATACGTATTGGATATTTGGGGTTAGCCCGCACCGATCCGGATTTCTACCCAGCCACAGTGATGAATATGAAACTGGGTGGGAATTTCAGCGGTGATGTTAACCTGGTTCTACGTGAGGAAAAAGGCTACACATACGGAGCCCGCACGCGTTTTAGCGGTTCAAAATTCCCTGGAAAATTCACAGCTTCTGCCGGTGTACGGTCAAATACAACCGAAGAATCACTCAATATCTTTAAAGACCTGATGACGGTCTATGGAGATCCAATCAGTGAAGACGATTTGGATTTCACAAAAAATGTTTTGCTGAAATCCAATGCCCGCCGGTTTGAAACGTTAGGCGCCCTTCGTGGAATGATTGATAATATCGCAACTTATGGTTTTCCTTTTGACTATATCAAAGATCAAGAAAAAATAGTAAGGAAAATGACTGTAGAGAGCCATAATGAATTGGCACGAAAGCTCATTCGTCCAAACGAAATGATTTACCTGGTTGTGGGCGATGCAGCCACTCAACTTGAAGGGATGAAATCCCTTGGGTTTGGTGACCCAATATTGCTGGACGCTAATGGTATACCTGTCCAGTAAATCCACACCTGAATAATAATAATCCATAAAAAACCCCTCGTTAACGAGGGGTTTTTTATAACTGGAACAATGGTATTTTTTAATTCAACCGGCTCAGTAAATAGGCTCGAATAAACTTATCCAGGGCACCGTCCATTACAGCTGAAATATTTCCTGTTTCTTCTTTTGTACGATGATCCTTCACCATATTGTAAGGATGAAATACGTATGACCGAATCTGACTCCCCCAGCCAATATCTAATTTGGTATCTTCCAATTCCTGAGCAGCTTCTTTTTCTTTTTCCACTTCTAATTGATAAAGACGTGCTTTCAGTACTTTCATGGCTGTGGCCTTATTTTTATGCTGGGAGCGCTCATTCTGGCATTGCGCCACTATACCCGTAGGAATATGGGTAATTCGAATGGCTGAATCAGTTTTATTTACGTGCTGTCCACCGGCGCCGCTGGATCGATAGGTGTCGATTCGCAGATCGTTAGTATCAATTTCAACCTCGATCTCTTCATCAATGCTGGGGTAAACAAATACGGATGCAAAAGACGTATGGCGGCGGCTATTGGAATCGAATGGTGAAATACGAACTAATCGATGAATACCTGCTTCTGCTTTCAATAAACCATAAGCATAATCCCCTTTTACCTCAAATGTTACATCTTTCAGCCCTGCTTCATCCCCGGACTGATAATCCATCAATACTTTTTTAAAATCTTTCTGCTCCACCCATCGGGAATACATCCGGTAGAGCATTTCCGCCCAGTCTTGGCTTTCTGTGCCACCGGCTCCCGGGTGAATGGTCACAATGGCGTCAAGGGTATCCTGTTCATCGCCCAGAATCATCTTTAATTCTACTTCTTCAATGATTTTGGTATAAGATTGAAGTTCCTCTGCCACTTCCTCCAATTCTGCATCGCCGGTTTCAGCAAACTCCAGTAATACTTCCACATCACCGTGGCGTGTTTCCAGATCTGTCCATAGAGCGAGTTCTTTTTCGAACAGGGATATTTTTTTCAGGGTTACCTGGGCGGTTTTGTTGTCATTCCAGAAATCCGGAGTGCCGGACTTCAGGCGGAGTTTTTCTAATTCTATTTTCTTTGACTCAAGGTCAAAGATGCCTCCGAAGTTCGTGATGTTTTGTTTCTGCTGATGCGAAGAGGTCTTTTAAGTCTGTTAATTCCATGATTTAATTTAAGACGATTAAAAGGTGCGTTAATTACCGAATATTATTTCAGTAAGATAACTTTCTGACTTTCTACATATTCACCGCTTTGGAGCCGTACAAAATACACACCGCTTGGTAAATTACCGGCATTCCACGTAACCTCATGATCACCGGGAGTAAGGGATTCATCAAGAAGCGTTTCCACCAGCCGCCCGGTAATATCAAATATTTGTAGAGACGTTGCATGCAACATCTCTACTGAAAACCGGATGGTGGTGGTTGGATTGAAGGGATTGGGATATGCCGGATAGAGTTTATATTTTTTAGGTAAAGTTTCCACTATGTCATCTATTCCTACAAATGATTCTCCTTGTTTAATCCAAAAAGAAATCGTGTCTTCTTCACCTATTTCAGAAGAATCATCGAATGTCGAATAAACTGATGATCTTGGAGAATCATTATTACTATTTCCAAATTCAATGATTAGTGAATTGCCTGATCCTGCTGGTGTATCATTAGATTGCATAATTGTAAGATTGTTTATTCCATTTGATACATTCCAATTTTCTATATCATCAAAACTAAATATGATACTATCTCCAATGGACAAATCATCTATTAATATATTCCCTGAAATCACATCTTGAAATACTCCATCGGGGAAAAGATTAATTTGATTGATTGTTAGGTTCTCTAAAGAATCAGAAAATACATGAGAATAATTAGACAAAGGTAATTTTACATAATTCCAATCTTGATCCGGGAATATGGATACGAAAATGTTCTCATTATTAATAGACATTTCAAATTGCAATGGCTCACGTATATCCGATTCCGATCTTATCATTTGAGGAATGATTGCAGGATCACCAAAAATTTGCACAAACCTCATAAGTCCTGGACTTACTATATTACTATTCTTATAATATAATAATGATTCTCCTATTGTTGGTTTGTCACTACTCAATAAATCTTCAAGCAATAAATTAAAAAATAAATTATTTTGAGACACACTTAAAATCCAACTGGAAGAATAAATGGCTACAGGTCCATGTATATCTTTAATAAATAATTCTTTTGCTATCGAAGATAATGAATCCCTTCGAGCAAACTGATTTACTGTAGCGGTAATCATTATTGGGGAATATTCCCAATAATTCAAATCACGAACTGTTTCAAAATTTAATAAAGTGTCTATATCCCATTGATAATTGTTAGAACGACCGTTATATAATGTAAATACATTTCCTTCAATCAACTTATTTCTGATATTTTCATTTTCCGTAGAGTAATTAGATTCATTACAATTTGATAGAAATTCATATTCCAAGTTTTGATTTATAAAAACTTCATTATAATCGAGTAATAAATTGTCAAAATGGCATTGAAGTTCTTCAGGATACGTTTGCCCTGAAATCCCTATAACTCTCTGCTGCCATGGTAAAATCTGTAGACCATTTTCATATAAATAAAGTCTGTCTAAATAATGTTCTAATTGAAGAACATCTTCCACAGGGATTCTGCCAATTCCCACAGATGGTCTTTCAGAGTATAAGAGTGACGTATCTAAAACAGCATACCAATTATCATCAAATAAATAAGAACTATCTGAACTAAAAAATCGTGCATGAGGTGTAATGATGTCCCAATCTCCCAATAAAACAATATATTCCAATGGAACAGAACTTGAATCCCAAACTATCTGTAAATAATTTTTTAATGACGAATCAGGTGTGTCATACGTATTGTTTGCAAAAATCGAATCCCATGAAACAGTGCATACATCAAATCCAGCATCGCTTCTATAATCTGCCATTTCATTGGCTTGGGTTAAAAAGCTATCAGGATAAACGATGATATAATTGCAGTCAATTTCCCTCTCTGCCCCATAAATTAATAGCGAATTAAATAGAATTGTCAATATTCCGAAGTACATTTTATTTGATTTCATTATAGTTAACTCCTATTTTAACAATAGTAATGTTTGAGTCGCTGTAAAGTTTCCACTTTGCAACCGTACAAAATATACATCCATACAACAGATTATTTAAAATAAAGCCGTCAATCCGAACATAATTGCAATTCCGCATAGCAAAGCCAATAATTGAATTATGGACGAAGTCACATCCGTATTATCATGCAGTTCCGGTATGAGGTCTGATCCGGCAATGTAAATAAAACCTCCTGCTGTGAGTGGTAATAAATACAGTGCAAAATTTTCCACTGATGAGCCTATCATAAGCGCCAATACAACACCGATAAATGATGTAAGGGAAATAGCAAAATTAAATATTAATGCTTTACGAACTGTCAATCCGCCATGAACCAAAATACCGAAATCACCAATTTCCTGGGGTATTTCATGAAGCAGGACAGCCACAGTCGTTGCGAAGCCCATTGGAATACTCACTGCATAGGAAACACCAATCAGAATACCATCAATAAAATTATGCATGGCATCGCCAAAAATATTCATGGGTACCACCGGATGAACGTGATCTTCCGTGGTTTCGTGATGGCAGTGTCGCCAGCGCAAGAATTTTTCTAACACAAAGAAAAGTACGATCCCGGACAAAACTGAACCGGAAACGGTTAAAGTGTCCAAATCAGAAGCGAAAGCTTCCGGCAGTAAATGAATAAATGCACCACCCAAAAGACTGCCAACAGCAAAACTCACTAAAAAAAGAATAATGCGGTTCAGAAATTTGCGGGAAAAGGATAAAGTAACTACTCCGACCAGAGAAATAAGGCTGACGATTAATACGCTCAACAAGGCGTAAAGCCATGTCTCGCTGGTAATGGCTTGCATTAATCCCCGGACGACATGAACAGCTGTTCATTTAGAAAACGACGCAGTTCCATTTCATCCATCCCGATATTCATGAATCGGCCGTCTTCCGCAACAGATATACGCTGTTTTTCTTCTGATACAACTATCGCAATAGCGTCCGTTTCTTCCGTGATACCCAATGCTGCACGGTGGCGAGTTCCCATAGCCGGATCAACCATACTGCTTTCCGTTAAAGGTAAAATACAAGCGGCTGCTTCAATGATTTCATTCTGGATAATGATTGCTCCATCATGAAGAGGTGATTTTGGGTTAAAAATAGATTGTATTAATGCGGAGGAGACTTTGGCTTTCAGTTGCGTTCCTGCTTCTTTATAAGAGCGCATTCCTGTCTCTCTTTGAATGATAATCAGAGCTCCCCATTTGTTTTCAATGAGCTGATTAATGGCATTCACTAACTCTTCTATGGACTTTGATGTTCCCATGCGAAAAATGGTTTGAAAAAAACGTGTTTGTCCCATGTATATAAGCAGTCTGCGTAATTCCGGCTGAAATAAAATAACAAAAGCCACTACCCAAACAGTCTGAAATTGATTCACCAACCAAGAAGATGCACTTAAACCGATGGCATTAAAAATAAAAGATGCAATCAGTAAGATAATAAGTCCAACGAGCATTTGTCCCGCCCTGGTTTCTTTAAAATACTGATAGATTTTAAAAAACAGCCAGCTCACTAATACCAAGTCAATGACGTCGATAAGTGTTACTTTTAGAAAACCAATATTAAATAAATCCATCAGGCTAACCCTCGAATCTCATCTGCAATTATTACTGCTCGTTTGATTTTTTTAATATCATGCACACGTACAATTTTCGCTCCATTTAAAATGGATGCTGTTACAGAGGCAATGGTTCCTTCCAAGCGGTCTTCAGTAGGCAAATCCAGTGTAGTGCCAATAAACGACTTTCGCGAAGGTCCTGTCAAAACTGGAAAGCCAAGATTCGTAATTTTGTCTAATTCTCGCAACAATTCAAAATTATCCTGACGTCTTTTTCCAAAACCAATTCCCGGATCGAGAATAATATTTTCTTTTTTAATCCCATTTAGATCGCAAAACTCCACACGTTCCTTAAAATATACAACCATTTCCTGCATCAAATCATCATAGTGAGGATTCTTTTGCATGTCCCTGGGGGAACCGTTTATATGCATAATAATCACAGGAACTCCCGCAGTACAGACTACGTCTTTCATACGATTATCAAACTGCAGTCCGCTAATGTCATTAATAATGTCAGCGCCGGAAGTAATGGCTTTTTCAGCCACGTCAGCTTTATATGTATCAATGGAAATGCATATATCAGAATATGCTCGAATAGATTCAATTACCGGTATCACTCTGTGTAATTCGTCTTCCGGGGAAACCGGTTTAGCTCCCGGTCGGGTGGATTCACCGCCAATGTCAATAATATCAGCACCTTCTTCTGTCATTTGTAATGCACGATTCACAGCTGCATCCGTTTTAATAAACAGTCCTCCATCGCTGAACGAATCGGGAGTCACATTCAAAATACCCATGATAAATGTCGGTGAATTCGGAATGTGTAAATTCTGCCAATTGGGTGGAAGCGCCATGAATTAAATAGTATCCCCTATCCGTTTTGGAGATTTCATGTGTAGTATTCTATCCGCTGATGGTTCCTATTCAGCAAAATTATGATTTGTTAATATTTTTTTTTGTAGTCGCAGAATCATTTGCTTTAATTGAACTTTTTTCTGAAAATGATTTTTGAGGTTGCGGCTTTCTGCGCGGTCTTGTGAGTCTTTTGCGAGGTTTGCTATTTTTCGAACGAATCGGTTTCTTCCCTTCCAGGATTCTTTTGATGTCTTTACTATCTAATGTTTCATATTTCAACAAACCTTCAGCCATGGCGTGGAGAGTGATTATATTTTTTCCCAATATACTCGCTGCGGTACTTTGAGCCTTGCGAATAATTCGCACCATTTCTTCATCAATCATCCTGGCTGTAGATTCGCTGAAATCACGATGGGTCTGAATCTCACGTCCCAGAAAAATTTCTTCATTCTTTTTGCCAAAGGTCATGGGTCCAAGTGCCTCACTCATTCCCCATTCACAAACCATTTTTCTTGCTATGGCAGAGGCTTTTTCAATGTCATCTCCGGCGCCGGTAGTGCGTTCATTGAAAATGAGTTGTTCAGCTGCCCGTCCGCCTAACAAAATCGCCAAGCGACCTTCTATATAATCGTGTGAGTAATTATGCCTCTCATCAATCGGTAATTGTGCTGTGA
Organism: uncultured Fidelibacterota bacterium; assembly: GCA_913009735.1. GTDB lineage: Bacteria > Fidelibacterota > Marinisomatia > Marinisomatales > TCS55 > JADFRD01. Next base: position 41,489 of record CAJVYU010000007.1, on the reverse strand, counting down.
TACCTAATGCCCGCCCCCGGGGAATAATAGACACTTTATGGATAGGGTCTGCGCCAGGCATTAATGTTGCGACTAAGGCGTGTCCGGATTCATGATAAGCCGTAACTTTCTTTTCTTCATCTGAAAGAATCATACTTTTGCGCTGGATGCCCATAAGTACTTTATCTTTTGCATCCTCAAAATCTTCCATATCCACAGAGGATTTTCTCTTTCTTGCCGCCAATAATGCTGCTTCGTTCACTAAATTGGCTAAATCCGCACCCACAAGACCCGGCGTCCCCCTGGCTAAATTTTCCAAATTCACTTTACGTTTATTTATAACAATTTTTTTGATGTGAACTTTGAGAATACCCAGTCTGCCATTCAGGTCAGGAATATCAACAACAATCTGGCGGTCAAATCTTCCAGGTCTTAATAACGCAGGGTCTAATACATCGGGTCTGTTTGTTGCAGCCAACACAATGACCATTTGATCTGAATTAAAACCGTCCATTTCCACCAAGAGCTGGTTTAATGTTTGCTCACGTTCATCATGACCACCGCCAAGACCGGCGCCACGCTGGCGACCGACAGCATCCAACTCATCAATAAAAACAATACAGGGTGTATTTTTCTTGCCCTGCTCGAAAAGATCCCGGACACGGGATGCGCCCACACCTACAAACATCTCCACAAAATCCGCACCACTTAAATTGAAAAAAGGCACACCTGCTTCCCCGGCGACCGCTCTGGCTAAAAGCGTTTTTCCCGTTCCCGGAGGTCCGATTAATAATGCACCTTTGGGGATCTTCGCTCCCAATTTTTGAAACCGTTTGGGTTTTTTTAAAAAATCGATGACTTCCTTCAATTCTTCTTTTGCTTCTACACAACCGGCAACATCATCAAACGTGGTTTTTTGCATATCAGACGTCCAAATTTTGGCTTTGCTTTTCCCAAAGTTGAAAATATTTTTCATTCCGCCACCGCCACCTTGCATACGGCGAATAAAAAATATCCAAATGCCTATCAGCAATAGCCACGGCAGCATATTCAAAAAATAACCGGTCCAATCAATAGCTTTTGTTTTAAAATTGTAATTGACACCATATTTATCCCATTCAGCTTTCTCTTCCCTGTCAATAAATGGGAGAATGACATGAAACTTGGATACATTTTCCATAACACCCACTTTTGTTTTTATCGATTGTGGGGTGGAAAATTCGCCATAAAAAACATTTTCAATGATATTAGCACTGACTATTAATCGCTGTTCTAAAAATTCCTGATATTGAAAATATTGAATTTGGACTGACTGTTCACTTGATGTAAATATACCTGATAAGAAAATAGCTGCCATTAAAATCAACAGCCAGATCATAGACGTTTTACCGGCGCGCTTCCATTCAAATTCGTTTTTCTTATTATCCCCTTTCTGTCCCTGGAGAGGCTTTTTACCTTTCTGCTGATTTGGCTTTTTAATTATCTTCTTATTCGAAGTATGTTTCTTGAAATACATGTTATTCCTTTTCTAATCGATAAATGGCTGGTAAATGACGCATTTTCTGGTCATAATCCAACCCATATCCTACAACAAATTCTGGTGCAATTTCAAATCCTACTATATCAATTGGAAAATCCAGTGTGACAACATCCGGCTTCAATAATAATGTGACAATGGTTAACGATTTAGGATTCGCATCATTCATTCGATCTTTTATGAATTTTATGGTTAAGCCGGAATCGATAATGTCTTCTATGATAATGACATGTCTTCCTGTAATTTCCGCAGAAATATCTTTCCGTAAGCGAACGGTACCCGTTGATTTATCTCCTCGGTAACTGGCCAGTTTAATGAAATCCATTTCACACTCAATATCCAAAGCACGAATTAAATCAGCCATAAAAATAAAACTACCATTTAATATACCAACGAGGATAGGGACTTCATCATTAAATTTTTCTGAAAGTTCCGTCGCAATTTCAGAAATGCGATTTTGGATTTCTTCCTTCGTGATAACAGGAGTTAATGTATTACCGTGAAATTCCATGACTAACCTACAACCTTTCTAAATGAAAGTTCCGCCAAACGATTCGTGCTTTCTGTAACTTTAACTCGATCACTGATTCTATGACCACACACCCAAAGGACTTCATTCTTTTCTGCAAGAACGTATTGATCATTCTTTTGAAAACGATCCACTTTATTATCAATGAGAAAATCACTCATTTTCTTATGTCCTTTCATTCCCAGTGGTTGAAACCGGTCGCTGCTTTGCCATAAACGTAATTGTACGTTTTTACCCAACTTTTCAGCATCGACTGTTTCATGACGATGATTCGATAATTGAATATGAAAAGATTTTGTGGATGACCATGAGAAAGTGAAATGATCAGTGGCAAGTTCATCTCCCATATGGACAGAATACACTTTCTCATCTGACTGAACGTCTGTTTGAATGATAATCCGCCCGCGATCTTTTAATAATGTATAATTTCGAATAGACAGAACAGTACCGGTTTCAGCATGTTGAATAAATCGCTTCAGATTGTTCCAGTCATGACGACGCCATAGATCATTTTTCCCAATCAGGTAATGGATAAGAAAGCTGTGAAATGAAATAGGTTCATCTCTAAAATCATCCAGTTTAATTATCATTCTCTCCTTGCTTTCAAATTCAACATAATCATTAATCGATTTATTGATTAAAAAGTCCAGGACCTCTTTGGTTTCATTTACATTTTCTGTCAAATTTTGAATTGAATATATCAAATGAGGAGTTTGTTTCTTCCAATACGGAATAACTTTTTTACGCAAAAAATTCCGTGGATGGGAAAGATCATCATTTGTGCTGTCTTCTCTAAATTGAATTTTATTTTCTGCAGCAAACGCTTCAATTTCTTCTCGTGAAAATGGCAACATTGGCCGAACGATACTTTTCATTTGTTCATGAATGCCACGTAATCCATCCACACCGGAGCCATCAGCAATATGTAAAAGGATTGTTTCAATTTGATCATCTCCATGATGGGCAGTCACAATTTTATCAGCACCTATTTCCTCTTTTAATTTATAAAAAAGATTATAACGATTTTCCCGAGCCCATGCTTCAACACTCTGATCCTTTTGTTTGGATAATGGATCAATGTCTTCTCTGAAAAATGAGATATTGTTCTTTTTACAAAATGACTCTACATATTGAGCATCTGCTTCAGCATCTTCTCTTAAATGATGTTGAATATGTATCACAGATAATTTCAGATTGAATTCAGATTTCAATTGAATCATCAAGTGACAGAGCACCATCGAGTCTATACCGCCAGAAACAGCCATTAGAATATGGTCACCCAATGTAATCAATTTTTTTTCTGAAATGTGTTCCTTGAATTGTTGTAAAAACATTAAACGAATTCTTTCACGACATTGACAACTTGAGTTGCTGATTGCATAATATAAAAATGAATGCAGGGAACGTTGGCTTCATATAATTCCATTGTCTGGTTAACTGCCCATTGCAAACCAATTTTTTTTATTTCATTATCCGTTTTAGCATTTTCAACCTGACTTACAAGAGAATCAGGTATCTTAACGAAAAAGTTTTCCGGAATAATGTCTAAATGTCGTTTTAATACCAGGATTTTCAGTCCAGGTATAATTGGAATATCGATACCGATTGCCCTTGCTTTATCAACAAATTCAAAATAATTCTTATTTTCAAAGAACATTTGAGTCACAATATAATCAGCTCCGGCATCCACTTTTTCCTTAAGATATTTTAAGTCTGTTTCCAAATCCGACGCTTCAAAATGTTTTTCAGGATATCCTCCCACTCCAATACAAAAATCAGTGACACTTGCATCAAGAAGTTCATCCAAATATTTCCCATCGTTCATTTCCACAATTTGACTTACCAGGTCCTTGGCATAAAGGTTTATCGTTTTATGTCTTGTATCAACCTTTCTGCGTAAATCATCACCCCTGACTGCCAGCACATTCAAAATATCCAAATAATTCAATTCAATCAGTGCATCTTCCGTTTCTTCACGAGTAAAACCATTACACAAAAGGTGCGGAACGGTTTCAACATTAAAACGGTTTTTGATCGCCGCGCTTAAACCGATCGTCCCCGGACGTTTCCTGCGAACATGGCGCTCAAATTTTCCACTTGGTGTATCAAAATACTCAATTTCAGCAGAACGACTGGTCAGATCGATAAAGGGAGGATTATAGGGCATAAGTTCTTCAACCAGCCCAAAAATTTTCTCTGCACTTCCTCCGCGTAACGGCGGCATTATTTCATAACTGAATAACGGCCTGTCAGCATCTTTAATAATATTCGTAACTTTCATAGCTTGCAATTTAGATCGATTTATAAACGAATTAAAAAGGGGTTTTCTTTACGTTCTCGTTCCATTGTTGTATCAGGTCCATGACCTGCATGAATAATAAATTGCGGATTAATTTGCTCAATCATTTTCTTCAGAGAACGTTCTAATGTATTCCAATCCCCTCCCGGTAAATCTGTTCTCCCGATAGAACCATAAAATAATGTATCTCCTGAAAAAACATGATTTTCAATTAATATTGTTATTCCACCCGGCGTATGTCCGGGTGTAAACATAACTTCGAAATGAAATGGACCGATATATAAATCATTTTCTGTATCGATCCAACAATCTACTTCCGGTGTTTCACTAACCTGTATTCCGAATAAACGACATGTTTGTTCATTTGCATCTAAAATCATCTGTTCATTTTTATTAAGATAAAAAGGGATATCCCACTCATTTTGTAATGCAGATACAGCGCCGATATGATCTGTATGCGCGTGAGTATTGATAATGGCCTGCGGGCGGAGATGGTCCTGGTTTATTTTAGATATCAGAATAGCTGAATCATCGCCGGGATCAATAAAAACAGCATCCCCCGTGACTGAATCAGAAACAATAAACGTATTTTCCTTGAATGGTCCCGTAATGACCGATTGTACTTGAATACTCAAATATCAGCAAAAAAGAGTTCTGATAAGCACTGAATTTTATCTTCGTAGGCATGTGGATAAAGAAATCGTTCAGCTGCAGAAATACTACTCAAAATGGAATTACCGTCTTGAGGAGTAAAACAAAATCCGGTAATCTCATGTTCATTGCGAACATTCAGCGTTTGCTCTACCAATACTGTTTGGTTCAGGATACGTCCATAATGCCCATGATCACGTCCAAATGAAAATACTGTACTGGTCATATCTTTTTGCGTCATAGCCACAAATGGATTGGCAACTAAACGATCTTTTACATCTTGTAATGTTACGGCTTCTCTGACTTTCAAATTAAACCAGATGATATGCATGTATTGGCTGTTTGTTTTCATTGCGGAAGAAAACAAATTCAGATTCAGATTCATTGTTTTGAATAATCCGGCAGCATCCTCTGCATGGTGAGAGCCGTATTCTTCAGAATAGTGACTGCCTACTTGAGGTGATGGAATAAATCCACCGGGCTGACTTATATCATTTGCCCGGCGAATACAAACAAATTTTCCTTCAATTAAATTATCAGGATCAAAATTGTTCAGTGCCAGTGTATTGGTAATACAGGACAAGTTGTGTGTGTTACATGAAACAATTTGAATAAATTGATCTTCATCATTTAAAAATGCATCATTGATTCCCCTGGCATATTTTTTTCCGAAACCGTCTTCACTGCCTTGAGCTAAAAAACCATTTACATCAGAAGAAAATTTCTGATAATACTGTTCCTTATTCTTATGCCCGATCCCTTTTGGTGTGCAGTCTATTACCACTACAGAACGCTTGATTGCATCTTCCGTTTCAAAATCCGGATCCATACCTAAATCTTTAAAATCCTGAAACCGGTCTTCATTGACAGCCAGCCGGGCTCCCCGCTTCCGTAAATCATAAACTTTTGAACTGTCGCTTATTAATGGTGTATTTTTATGAAACGTAATTTCATCAATACCTAATTGTGTTTTATAATCGGTTAATAAACCAATAAGCGGTTCTCCAATCGTTCCAGTTCCAACAACATGAACAATTTTTCTCTTCATGCATTACTCTCCTAAAATGATTGAATTATTTGTTCTTCTTTAAATCAGTGATGATTTTATGCTGTTTTACAAACCATATGATCAACGCAATAAATACGATTGCGTACGCAGCAATGCAATAGGTGAAAAAGTTATACATTTTCTTCAGTCAACAATTTATGTTTAAAGTTTAATATATGAATCCTTATCCTGATCATTAGAAAGTATAGTAAAGTAAATGTAAACATTGAAAATAGAAACGGAAATAAAATTCCATCGGGTTGTTGATTCATTTCTACTTGTGGATGGAGTTGAAATTGAGGTGTCCATAATTTTACTGAATAGAATATCAGCGGCACATCCAGGAATGCAATAATTCCTATTACAGCTGCAATACGTGACACACGTTCGGGATGTCCGCCAAACTTTCTCAACATAAAATAGCCAACATAAATTAAAAATAAGATCAATGTTGTCGTCAGGCGAGGCTCCCAGATCCACGGCTTGCCCCAAATCGGTGTTGCCCAAATTGGGCCTGTAATTAATACAAGAATGACAAACATTGTTCCAAGTTCAGCAGCTGCTAACCCTACTCTATCCCATTTACTGTCTTTTTTAATCAGAAACATGATACCGGCTAACATAACAATAAAATAGGATAAGAAACCCGACCAGGCAATTGGGACATGCACATAAAAGATTTTCTGGGCCCAATGTTGTTCAGGAACCATCGGTGTTACGGCAAAAATCAGGTATAGATTTACCGACATTAATATTGCCGTAACAATAAATAGCGCTTTTGAAATTTTATCTGGAAGCAAATTTGACATCATTCTTCTGTTATTTGATCAAATAAAGTAAATCCTGCAAGGCCGAAAATTACAACATACGTTATCATAATCATTACCCAAATTTGATAAAATTCAAGTGGGTTAGCATTGAACCAGCCAGCAGTAGATTTAACGCATGCAATCAACAAGGGAGTCAATAGCGGAAATAACAGCACAGGTAATAAAACGGCACTCATCCGCGCCCGCATTGCCAACCCGGAGATTAACACACCTACAGCTGTAATTCCCAAATTACCGCTCAAAACAATAAATAAACCCGGAAAAATACTCATGGGTTTAGATAATCCTAAAAAAAGAAAAAATGGAACGACAATGAGCAATTCTGTAATTGACAAGAAAATAAATCCACTAATCCATTTTGATAAAAAGATGATACTCCGGTCAACCGGGCTGGCAATTAAACTGGAAAAAGCGTCAAAATCTTTTTCAAGTCCAAACATTCTGTGCAACCCCAATGAAGAACTTAAAAGTACTAATGTCCAAAACAATCCGGGTGCAATTTCATGCATCGTTTTGGGATTACCATTAAAAGAAAATGAAAAAATAAGTAAAACAGATGCGCCAAACGCCAACATCGAGAAGACAACTTCCTTGTTGCGTAATTCGACAAATAATTCTTTTTTGATTAATACGCTTAACATTTAATGCATCAATCGAGTGATTTTATCAAATAAACCGTTTGCATTGGACTTTTCATCAATAGCGATTTTTCCCTTATCCATCAGCAATACTCGCGAGCTAATATCAACAGCACGATCCAAGTTATGATCTACAAACAAAATGACACGTTCACCATTTTGCCATGATGAAATTTTTTGTTGCACAAAATCATTTCCAGAAATATCAAGCCCACTAAAAGGTTCATCAATCAAAAGCAGTTTCCAGTTAATTATTTCTATAAATGCCAATTTTAAACGCTGCATCATCCCTTGGGAAAAGATTTTTACCGGTTTATTCATTGCATTGGATAATTCATAATCTTTTAATGTCGTTTGAATAAGAGTTAATGACGGATTGCATTGGTGAAATAAGGAAAAATAATGCAGGTTTTCTTCAGCAGTTAATGAAGGATATAAACCTGGGGCATGACCACAATAATAGATACCTTGCCTGGTGGATGATTTACTTTTTAGAATATTCTTATTTTGAAAAAATACATCCCCATTATCCGGTGCATTTATTTTAGCTATTATTCTTAATAATGTGGATTTTCCAACACCGTTTTTACCTAATAAAGCAACTGTATCCCCATTCGATAAAGAAAAAGTAATATCATTTAATATTTTTTTATAATTAAATGACTTTACAATATTTGAAACGGATAGCAACGAAATAAATAGTTATTTTTTGTTTAAGACAGACAATACTTCAGAAACTTCTCTTTTTAAATCATTTCGGGTATTGATGTAATCCTGTTCCAGCACATTACCAAGTTGATAATCCATATCCAGTTCTTTTATCTGTTTGTATAGAATTTTTTTTCTTTGCAAAAATGATTCTGTTGTACTCTGGGTATTTTCAATCGTGATATCTTTTTCCAACAACATTGGTTGTATTATATATACTATTACTAAAATAAAGATGATTAAAAAAACTATTGAACCAATCATATAACCGTTTCCTTCCTGGATGGATAAAGAGAAATCAGCGTACCCAAAACAAAAATGTATCCGCCAATCCACACCCAACTGACTAGAGGGTTAATCATTATTTTAAAATACGCCACACCTTTATCGGTATCAATGCCATTGAATATTGAATAAATATCACTATTTAAAAAGTTATATATATCCAGTTCACTGTGCGGCTGACGACGATCAGGGTCAGGACTGCGAAAGAAATATATTCTCTTTTCCGGCTGCAGTATAGTGATGGTTTTCCCTTCGCTGTCCTGCAGTCTTAAATCCGCTATCCAGGCATAATGATTAGGGCGCTCTTGTTCACTTATTCTTAATAATTCAAACTGATAATTGTTTAAATGTTCTTTTTCGCCGACTTTGAGTCCGAATTCCTTTTCACTATCAAAGGCATGTCCTGTAAATCCGACAAACATCAGCACAATCCCAATGTGAACAATATATCCGCCATATCGACTGCGATTTTTTCGCATCAAACGCCAAAAAGCAATAAGCATATTTTCATGCTGCGATCTCATCCTTGATCGAATACCTTTTGCAAATTCGATTATAATTGTTGTCAATACAAATGAAGATAATGAAAATGAAATCAATACATATCCACGCATTTTCAATAAAAATAGAATCAAAGCAGTCACTAAACCAACCGTGACCGGGATCGTAAAGTTACGAATAGCACACTGCTTTGATGTCCGGCGCCACACCAGAAGAGGTCCAACACCTGTTAATAGTAGCAGAAGGAGACCGATGGGGATATTTATTTGATCAAAAAACGGTGCACCAACAGTAATTTTTGTTCCACGTATTGCTTCTGATATCACTGGAAATAATGTTCCCCAGAATACGGCAAAACACATAACAACAAAAATAACATTATTGAATAAAAATCCACTTTCTCTTGACGAAAATGATTCAATTCTTTTTCCTGAATACAAAAATGCTCTACGATAGAATAGAAGACTAAATGAGACAATCAATATCAGAAAAACAAACCCAAGGAAAATCGGGCCCACTGATGATGCTGAAAATGAATGGACAGAAGACATGATGCCGCTTCGAGTTAAAAACGTACCAAAAATACACAGGGTAAATGTGATAATAATGAGAGTCATGTTCCAGACTTTTAGCATATTTCTTTTTTCCTGGATCATAATTGAATGCAGCAACGCCGTACCGGTGAGCCACGGCATAAAGGATGCATTTTCAACCGGATCCCATGCCCAATAACCTCCCCAGCCTAATTCCTGGTATGCCCACCAACCGCCAAGTATGATACCAATACCTAACATCAGCCATACGAAAAGTATCCAAGTTCGAATCGTCTTTATCCACAATGCATTCATTTCCTGCTGGGCCATGGCAGCAATTGAAAACGCAAATGGAATTGTAAATCCAACATAGCCCAAATACAACAGGGGCGGATGAATAACCATCGTTGCATTTTGCAGGAGGGGGTTAAGTCCAAGTCCGTTGGCCAAAATAAAATCCGCATCAGTGGGTACAAAGGGATTAGATACAAAATTGACCAGGATAAGAAAAAACAATTGTACTGTTGCAATAACAATCATTATCCATGGCATCAATTTTTGCTGTGACCGCCGATTTTGCAGTATGGCAACGACACCATATATTGACAGTATAAAAAGCCAAAACAATAGCGACCCTGCTTGACCGGCCCAAAGAGCAGTTAGTTTATAAATTGTTGGTGTTTCCAGGCTGGTGTAATGCGCAACATAATCCACATCAAAATTGCTCGACAAGAGCAATTGGGCTAAAACAAATGTTGCAAAAAAACTGACCAGGGAAACTGCAAGCGCTGCTCGTTGTCCGGATAAGTATAAACGGTTGTCACCGGTGCGGAGATGAAAAGAAAGCAGTATAATAGTGATGATAGAAAGACCTAATGCTAAATTAAGAGCCAGGCCGCCGATTACAGGTATCATATGGAAACTTCTCCTAAATTATAATTGTTAGCATCTCGTAAATCACCTTCATATTTCGAAGCACATTTTGTTTGCAAAATATCTGCTTTAAAAACGCCATCCCTGTATATACCCTCTATAATGATTTCGGCCCCGTCTTTGAATAAATCAGGTCGAACACCAGTATATTCTACCGGGAGTAAATAGTCGCCTTCTTTTAATTCAAATTGACATGTCATATAATTATTTTCATCAACTTGAATGGATCCATCTTCTACCACGCCGCCTAATCGAACCCGGTCGGAAAATCCGTCGTCAATCAATTCCTCTACGGAAAGGAATGTGACCAGTGCTTGTTCACTATTCGGATTGGTCGATGCATACCATATCCAAAAAACTACCACTAATGCTATGATTGTTATTGCAAAATAAAATTTATTTTTTGATTCCATTTAAAATACCGCCGCTTCCTGCCATTCGCCGAACTCTGCTTTCAATGAAGTGACAATTTCACCCAATGTCGCATAGGCTTTGGCCGCTTTTATGATTGGTTCTATTAAATTTTCGTTCGTTCCGCAAGCATTCATAATTTCAGACAATGCTTGTTGGACCGCATCCTCATCTCTATTCGCTTTTAATTCATTTAATGCTTCAAGTTGCTGTATTTCCGCTTCTTCTCCAATTTCCAAAAGAGGAATATCAATTTCTTCATCTTCTTTTACAAATTCATTCACCCCAACAACAATTCGTTGCTTACTGTCCACTTTTCGCTGATAATCTGAAGCTGAATGAGCAATTTCTCGTTGAAAATATCCCATTTCAATTGCAGGAATAACACCACCTATTTTTTCAATTTCTTTAAAATATTCTTCAGCTTTTTCTTCCATGCGATCCGTTAATTTTTCGATAAACCAAGAACCGCCTAATGGGTCTGCGATGTTTGCCACCCCAGTCTCAAAAGCAATAAGCTGCTGTGTACGCAATGCAATTTCAGCTGCTTTTTTTGATGGTAATGCCAATGTTTCATCCATGGAATTTGTATGCAGGGATTGAGTGCCGCCTAACACGCCGGCCATCGCTTGAAATGCGGTTCTGGCTATGTTGATCTCCGGTTGCTGTGCCGTCAGAGAACATCCGGCTGTTTGTGTATGAAAACGTAATTTCCATGATCTTGAATTTTTAGCACCATATTTTTCTTTCATATGTCTTGCCCAAATTCGTCTGGCAGCTCGAAATTTGGCAATCTCTTCAAAAAAATCCAGATGCGAATTAAAGAAGAATGAAAGTCTGGGTGCAAAATCATCTATATCCAGACCGGCTTTTATGGCATATTCTACATAACTAAATCCATCCGCCAGTGTAAACGCTAATTCTTGTACAGCCGTTGAACCTGCTTCGCGAATATGGTAACCACTAATGGAAATGGTATTGAACTTTGGCATGTTGTCTGAACAAAATGCCATCATATCTGTAATAATGCGCATAGATGGATCCGGGGGGAAAATCCATTCTTTTTGAGCAATGAATTCTTTCAAAATATCATTCTGAAGCGTTCCTTGTAAATTCTCCAAAGGAACACCTTGATTTTCAGCAACAGCTATGTAAAATGCCAACAGGATCACTGCAGGTCCGTTGATCGTTTGAGAAACTGAAATATCAGCCAAATGAATTCCGTCAAATAACCGTTCCATGTCTTTTAATGATGCAACATTGACCCCGCATTTTCCTACTTCACCTGCTGCAAAGGGATGATCCGGATCATAGCCCATAAGGGTGGGCATGTCATAGGCAACAGAAAGTCCTGTCTGCCCGCTTTTTAATAAATAATGATATCTTTCATTGGTTTCCTCTGGTGTTCCAAAACCGGCAAATTGACGCATGGTCCAGAGTTTACCGCGATACATATTGGCATGTATACCTCGGGTAAATGGATACTGCCCGGGAAATCCCTGCTTTTCCATATATTCATCTTTATCTCCATTTGGATAATAGAGGGGATCCAGCGTTTCACCGCTTATAGTATCAAAACTATATTGGCGAGTTTTTGACTTGCTAAGGTCTTCCTGCCATGCACATTTAGCGGCATTAAAAATGTCGAGTTGTTTGTTCATTTTGTATGAGATACAAGACCGCAAATTAATTCTTTATTAAGATATATTGGAATCTTATTCATACCTTTTTTACCTTATTAAAAACGATCACTAATCCTTCGATTATCATCCATATTATTAAACCAATTAGGAATATGTCTAACGCAAATAAAAGTAAATTAGATCCAAAAAATTCTTTGGCCTTATATATCAAAGAAAAAATGGTAATTCCCATGAGGAATAACATGGGAATTAACAATGGAAAAATCGGTTTTTTACGCTGCCAGAAATACAAAGTTAAAATCATCAGTATCAACGCAGCCAGCATTTGATTACTGGCGCCAAAAATAGGCCATAATACCCAACCCGTCTGTTTGACTACTCCGGTACTCGGATCTGAAACATTTGTAAAGACCAATAACATGGCAGGAATTACAGCAATTAAAGTTGCGATAAGCTTATTTTTCAATGGCTTAATATTTAATACACTTCCCAATTCTGACAAAATAAATCTTTGGACTCGTGTGGCTGTATCTAAAGTCGTTGCAGCGAAAGAAATCACTAAAACAGCCATGAGGGTTGTCGCCAAATTTTTCGAAAACCCTAATGATTCAATTAATGCCCCTCCCCCCAGAACAAAGGCTGCCGCTTTATTCCCGGTGGCATGAGACCATGAATCATAATATACTGACCAATTTAAATCAACGACATTTCCCACCGCTGGAAGATTGCACTGAGTCACCAGTGAAATTCCAGCCACAGCAGCAATTGTTGACGCCAACGCCAAGGTTCCTTCACCTATCATTCCTCCATAGCCCACAAACCTCGCATCGGACAATTGATCGAGTTGCTTTGATGACGTACCTGACGAGACCAACCCATGAAATCCGCTTATGGCTCCACAGGCAATCGTGACAAATAACAATGGAAAAATCGGAGGACCGTCCAATGTGGTTCGTAACATGGGAGCATCCAATTCCGGGCGTGCAATAAAAACACCTAAATACAATAATGCCAAACCAACAATGAGCAGGTGACTGTTAATGTAATCTCTCGGTTGTAATAAAATCCAAACAGGCAGCACGGATGCGATACCTGAATAAATAAATAGAAAAATGATCCATGTATTTGTCGCCTGGGTTTTGGAAAAACCTATAGTCTCTAAACTGAGTGGTGTTTGTGATCCAACCCAAACAAAAATGTATAACAAAATCAAGGCTGCAAGTGAAGGAAAGAAAACTCCTACTTGTTTTTTATAAATCATCCAACCGACAACAAGGGCAATAATAATGGCTATATTTACAGGTAAAACCGACGTTGGGATTGCAACAAATAAATCTGCAATTGCCATAGCAAATACAGCTAATACCAACCAAATAAGTAATATAATAAAAATAAGAAATAAAATTCGAACACGCCCATTCAGGATTTTTGCAGAAATATCCGCTACACTTTTTCCCTTTTCTTTTACACTAATAACTAAAGCACCGAAATCATGAACCGCCCCCATAAATACAGTTCCTAATACGACCCATAAAATAGCCGGCAGCCATCCCCAATAAGCCGCTATACAAGGACCGATAATCGGCGCTGCACCAGCGATTGAAGTAAAATGATGACCAAATAATATATGTTTTCTAGTGGGGAGAAAATCCACGTCGTCGCGGAACTCATGAGCCGGTGTTAAGATTTTTTCCTGAAGATCATAAATGCGTTTACTTAACCATTTTGAATAAAATTTATAACCCAGAAAAAATACGATAAAACCGAATAATGCAAGCGAAATGGAATTCATACTACTGTCAGGGAATAGTTACATTGGACACTAGTTTCTTTACTGTTTTTATGAGACCGTTTTTATCTAAACCTAATTTTTCCAAAAGAAGAAGACGTGGCCCATGTTCGACAAATTCATCCGGTAATCCCAGCCGTTTAACTACACCGCCAAATCCATTCTCTGACAGCCAGGCAGCGACTCCATCTCCAAACCCTCCTGAAATGACTCCTTCTTCAATCGTCACAACTGTCGAAAATTTCCCAATAATTGATTCTAAATATGCTTCATCCATCGGTTTGATGAATTGGCAATTCACAACCTCACATGATATGCCTTGTGAGTCAAGATATTCTGCTGCTTGAACAGCATCATAGACAAAGGGGCCCACTGCTAAAATAACTAAACCTTTTCCATGCCTTTCAATTTCCCAATTGCCTATGGGGAGTAACTCGGCTTGGCCATGTTCATTGAACACAACTGAACCGGCTTTTGGATAACGAATGGCAAATGGACCATCCTTATAGTTTAATGCCGTATATAAAAGATTGCGGAACTGATCACCATTTTTAGGTGACGCAACGATCATATCCTGAATACAACGTAAATAGGAAATATCCAAAGCTCCGTGATGAGTGGGGCCATCTTCACCGGCGATTCCGGCTCGGTCCATGCAGAAAATCACAGGCAAATGCTGAATGGATACATCGTGCACAACGTGATCAAATGCTCTCTGTAAAAATGTTGAATAGATGGCACAGATCGGCCGCATACCTTCGGCTGCAAGGCCGGCGGCAAATGTTACCGCATGCCCCTCAGCGATACCTACATCATAAAATCGATTCGGAAATTCTTTTGCATAAGGAACCAACCCTGTCCCCTCACGCATCGCAGCGGTCACACACACCACTTCATCATTATTCCGGGCGACTTCTCTTGATAAATGACCAAACACTGTTTGAAAAGACGGTACGGAAGATGATGATTCCTGCTGGCCATTAATACTGGGAATGGGTGTCCCCTTCACGCCATGATAACTAACCGGATCTTGTTCTGCCAAATCCATACCTTTCCCTTTTTTGGTGACAATATGAAGGAGGACCGGCGTTTTGATATCCTTAATATTATTGAGAGTACGGATTATTTCATCCATATTATGACCATCAATAGGACCGAAATATCGAAAGCCCAGTTCATCGAAAATTATACCCGGAACAATCATATTTTTTAATCCTTCTTCCACTTTTTTTAAAAAAGAACGTATAATCTTTTTACCGCCGGGTACTTGTCCTGTCAATTTCCAGATTTCATCACGGACCCGGTTATAAAGAGGATTGGTAATCACATGTGTTAAATAGGTCCTCATAGCTCCCAAATTGGGGCTGATGGACATTGCATTGTCATTTAAAATGACGAGCAATTGCTTACGAAGATGACCTGCATTATTCAAGCCTTCGTATGCCAGGCCTCCGGTCATAGACCCATCGCCGATAATAGCGCAGACTCGAAAATTATCCTTATGATGATCCCGGGCAGCCGCAATTCCCAATGCAGCAGAAATAGAGGTGGATGCGTGACCGGCACCAAACACATCATATTCACTTTCCGCCCGTTTTAAAAAGCCGCTCAGGCCTTTGTACTGACGGTTGGTTTTAAACTCCTCAAAGCGACCGGTGATGATTTTATGGGCATAGCCCTGGTGTCCCACATCCCAAACCAGCTTATCATTGGGTGTATCAAAGACATAATGAAGTGCTACGGTCAATTCAACAACGCCTAACGTTGGAGCCAAATGTCCGCCGGTTTTTGTCACAACATCAATCGTATATTGACGAATTTCACTACACAATTGCTTGAGGTGTGATAAATCAAACTCTTTGATATCATGTGGTGATTTTATATTGGGTAGTAATTCAAGCTGCATGTGGTTTTTCCTTGTTGGAAGAAATAGAATTTGAAATAAATGCAAATTTATGGAAAATAGAAACTCCATCTAATTCGGGGTGAAATGCTAAACCTACGTGTTTACCCTGTTTAACTGCACAGATTTCCCCATTGTATTCGGCTAATATTTCCACTCCCTTACCTATTTTTGAGATTTTGGGAGCACGAATAAATGTTGCGGGTATGTTTTCAATATGATTGTTCAATTGAATAGGTAAATATTCTATGAATGAATGAATTTGTCGGCCATATCCATTGCGATCCACTTCAATATCAAGTAACTCCAACGGCTTTACAAGATTATGATTGGCTACTTTTGCCATCATGATCAATCCCGCGCATGTACCAAGAATCGGTTTTTCTTTTGCAAAATCAATCATTGTTTCATAAAAATTCATTCGTTTCATTAAATGGGTTAATGTGGTCGATTCTCCTCCGGGGATGATAAGTCCTTCTATATCCAGTAATTCAATAGGATATCGAACTAAAATTGGGTCTAATCCAAGTTGATCCAAGATTTGAGTATGCTTTTCATAGTCGCCTTGTAAAGCTAAAATACCGATCTTCATATTACCACTTTCTTCTTATTATCAAATCTCTGCAGAAATATTAGTAGATAATATCATAAGTAAACAAACATCACAAATTTTTTCTGCTAAACTCTAACTTCCGAAAAGTTACAGCTCTACCTGTGTACCAATCACAATTCACCAGCCTCTTTCCTGAAGGCGCTCTTCATCCGGTATTTTAGCAATATCCAGTCCTTCCATGGCTTTCTTTAAGCCAAAAGAAATTTCGGACAATTTTTTCGGATCATCATAATATGCGACAGCTTCAACAATTGCTTTGGCTCTGGCAGAAGGATCTTCGCTCATAAAAATGCCCGATCCAACGAAAACAGTTCCTGCACCTAGTTGCATCATGAGAGACGCGTCCGCAGGAGTGGCTATGCCTCCGGCCGCAAAATTTGGTACAGGCAATTTACCCAACTTCGCCACCTGTTGGACCAGGGTGAACGGTGCACCTAATTCTTTCGCCCGCGCCATCAGTAGATCCTGATTCATGACCGTTAATTCTTTAATTTGACTTATCACTTTTCTCATATGACGTACTGCTTCAACAATATTGCCGCTACCGGCCTCACCTTTCGTTCGAATCATAGCCGCACCTTCGCCGATACGACGCAGAGCTTCTCCCAGATCACGGCAACCGCAAACAAATGGTACTTTAAAATCATGTTTCCAGATATGATTATGTTCATCCGCTGGTGTCAGGACTTCACTCTCATCAATGAAATCCACTTCTAACGCTTCTAATATTTGTGCTTCAGCAAAATGCCCAATGCGAACTTTAGCCATCACAGGAATAGAGACTTCATTTTGAATATCTTTAATCATTTTTGGATCGCTCATGCGGGAAATACCGCCTTCTTTACGAATCAATGCGGGAATGCGTTCCAATGCCATAACAGCCACAGCACCTGCATCTTCTGCAATGCGTGCCTGTTCCGGGTTCATAACGTCCATAATGACGCCCCCCTTCAGCATTTCTGCTAAACCAATTTTTACTTCAAATTGTTCTTTACTCATAGACTAATTCCTCTTCAAGATTTTTTGTAAAACTTTTAATACGAATCGTTACTTTTTCAATAATGTTATTTGGAGTGGATGCGCCGGCTGAAATACCAACAACGTCAGAATCGTTGAACCAATTTTTATCTAAATCATTCGCACACGTTACTTGGTACGATCGTTTATTTCGTTCTTTTGCCAGTTGAGTTAATCGCATAGAATTTGCACTAGTGAACGAACCGATAATGATCATTACATCGCATTTTTCCGATAAATCTTTTAACTGTTGTTGATTTCGTTTCGTTGGAAAACATATTGTATTAACAAAACGTAAGTCAAATACTTTTGTCATGAGAATATTTATAATTTCCTGAACATTTTCGATGGTTTGTGTTGACTGGCTGACAACACCTGCTTTTTTCATTTTTCGTAATTGCCGCGCCTCATCCGGATTTGCAATAATAATAGGATTTTCGACTTGACTGGCTATTCCGACAACTTCATCATGTCCATGATCCCCGATAATAATAATATTTCGCCCTTCCTTTTCAAGCGTTCTGGCTTCATAATGGATTTCCTTCACCAAGGGACATGTTGCATCAATAATATTCATTTTCTTTTGTTGAGCATTATCCCAAACGCTCGTTGCGGTACCATGGGCACGGAAAAGAATCGGTTTTGCATCTGGAACATCATCCAGTTTTCGCACCACTTTTGCACCGGCTTTATCGAGGTTTTTTACAACATTCTCATTATGAACGATATGGCCAAGCATATAAACGTCACCATATTTTTGAGCTGTATCATAAGCCAGGCTTACGGCGTCACGAACACCAAAACAATAACCGGCATCTTTGGCTATAATGATTTTCATTTTAGACAGATTGCTTTTTTAAAGATGCTTTTACTGCTTTGACAACTTGAGGAATAATGGTTTCTTTATCTCCCCGGACTATTGCCCCTGCAGCAAATTTATGACCGCCTCCGCCCATAGCTTTGGCGACATCGTTCACAGTATATTTTCCTTTAGATCGAAAATTTATTCTACACGTGTCACTTCCATTTTCAAAAATCATCACTGAAACCTCGACGCCCTTAATCGTACGAACAAAATCAGTAAAACCGTCTACATCTGCCGGGCTCGCACCGGCAGAATCGAGCATGGCTTTATCAATCGTAAACCAGGCGAAAATGCCATCATTCTCAAATGTCAAGTTATCAATGATCTTCCCCAGTAATCGCACACTGCTCTGGGGCTTTGACTCATAAACATTCTGATAAATTTTACTTGTATCTACACCGACAGCCAAACACGCAATGGCAATTTCATGGCATGTTTTATCCGTATTAGAATACCGAAACGAACCGGTATCCGTCATCACTGCAGTGTAAATACCTTCACATATATTTTTCGTTAAAGGTCTACTTCTATATTGTTTGAAATATTCAAAAAGCATCGAACCGGTAGCGGCGGATTTAATGTCGACTATATTATAGGTAAATGGATGATTTTCCGGATGGGGATGGTGGTCAATATTCATTGTTTTAATATTGTATTTTTCAATGACATCTTTAATCTTTCGCAGCCGTTTAAAATCCCCTACATCGAAAATGATAGCTAAATCGCATTGTCGCAGCCATTCATTGTGTTCATCTGAATTATACAATTCAAAAATCTGATCTTTATTCAAAAAATCATACTCTTCCTGAAGATGTGCACAATTAATAATTTTACAATCTATCCCCTCTTCTTGTAAATGATAATACATGGCTGACGCAGATCCCAATCCGTCCCCGTCAGGATTTTCATGCGTCGTCAATAAAATCCGCTTTGACGCACTAATGATTTTATTTATATTTTTCCAGTCCATGATTAATACAATTTTTTTAAGTCTGGAATTTAGCCGATTTCAGGCTAACAATACACGTGGGAAAGACACAATTAATTCCTAATGAATTAGGAGAATGAACAGAGAACGTCTACTTAATATTTCTTCTATGGATCCAATCAACTATTTTACCGGTATCTAAATCGATAAATACTTCACCCGTATATTTACCTAAATGAGACTGTATATAAAGTTGATTCTGTTCTTCATTAAAAAATACAAGATCTGATGCGGTTTGTAACCCATCATAACGGCCAATAATTTCACCTTTATTATTTAATAATAATGATACAATCGTTTTTTTATTTTCAGATATATTCTCAATATTCAAATTAACAAAAGTGTAAAACCCGCTTGCTGAACTTTTAGTGGATATTGCACTAACATCTTCATTTTCCGATAAAATTGCAGAAAAATCTTGATGCCACATGATCTCTAAAGACGGAATTTTAAATGCTCTTATAGAAGAAACATTTGGAGCAACAGTCTTTTTAAAGTCTCGCATCACAGGTAAAAATAAAATATCCCCTTCTTTATTCAAATAGCCCCATAATTCACAATTAATAAATTTCCCCCCTGGCTCCGTAAGATATTGTTGAGTTATTGTGTTTGATTGATGATTAATTAGGGATATAATACCTTTTAAATCACTTATAATAATAATAGAGCCATCAAAATCAGAAACAAGAAATATAGAACCTTTAATTCCGTTTAATTCTGAAAATTCCCATGAATTGATTAATCTTCCTTCATAATCAAATAATGAAAGAAAAGGTTCTTCATTCTTAAAAACGATGAAATATTTACCTTGTGTAGATAAAATTATGTCTGTTTCTTTATGTGCACCCCTAAAAAATATTTCTCGGGTAGAAAAATTCATAGCAAAAGTGCTGTCCTCATTATCAAATACGACGATATTTGTAGTGGGTTGTTTTGGATAAACGATATTTTGCCATAAAGAATCTTGACCAAAACAAACACAGACAAATAATAAATAAAGTAGTAGTAATCTTTTTTGTTTTTGATAGCTCATATTATCTAATCCTACGAATAATAATATCTCTGCTATTAGCATCAGGAGATTGTTTCATTTTTAGCTGAAAAATATGAGAATAGTCCATTCGATCATGTTAAAGTAAAAGTTTAATAATAATTCAGCTCAAAAAATACACCAAAATAATGAAGGAGGGTTAATCACTCATGCTTCCATTGTTCTTCATCAACACCCACTTTGCTCTGAAGTTTCTTGGCTAATACAAAAAATACATCTGATAACCGGTTAAAATACATGATGCAATAATCTGAAACAGGTTAAGTATCTTGGCCTAATGTAGTAAATCTCTAAGGTTTTCTGCCGGGACAAGGATATCGCGTTGATGCACCTTTGGACATTGAAATCGTTTTATGATTCATGCTTCTATCGTTTCCGGTTGACCGGTAGATTATACAGGCACTGTAATATTGGCTGCGTATGAATGTGGTTTGGGGATACTATATCCTTCTTCACGCAAACCATCCAGATGAAATTCGATTGCCTCTTTCATATTTTTTTCAACTTCATCTTTTGATTTTCCGGTAGAAATACAACCTGTAATATCTGGTGAATATGCTGAAAAACCAGTTTTTGTTTCTTCAATGACAATTAAGTAGTCCATTATTTTAACCCTGCTTGTTTTAGAATGCTGTTTAAGGTCCCGGGTGCAAGTTCATCGTTTGGTTTTCCAGGAATAGTTACTAAACCTGTTTTTAAGGAATGTTTGTATTGATGATGACTTCCACGTGTCCTAATCAAAAACCAACCATCTTGTTTAATCATTTTTATTATCTGACGAACTTTCACTTGAATAAATTTACTTAATATCAAATATAATCACAAAGTACCCGTATAGTCCGTTCCTATGCTACGTTTTTGGACATTGAAATCATTTTTTCATTCATGCTTCCATTGCTTTTCGTTAACACCCTCTTCGCTTTGAAGTTTCCTGGCTAATACAAAAAATACATCTGATAACCTGTTAAAATACATGACGCAATGATCTGAAACAGGTTCTGACCGATGCAGTTGGATCAGTTTCCTTTCTGCTCTTCGGGCAGATGTCCGTGCTAAATGCATTCTGGAGGAGGTTTCAGTCCCGCCCGGTAAAATAAATTCTTTTAATGGAGGCAGATCTTCATTCCATTCCAAAACTTTGCTTTCCAATTCCACAATTCTATTAACATCCACAGCCATTATTTCTTTCCCCGGAATGGATAATTCACCCCCAATGTTAAACAAGTCCTGTTGGATGCTATCCAGAAACAAAATGATGGCTTCGTTTTTTACAACTGCTTTCCCAAATCCAATAAATGAATTCAATTCATCAATTGCTCCAAGACATTGGATACGGATGTCATCTTTCTGCACTCTGCTGCCATCGCCCAACCCGGTTTCACCCCGGTCACCTGTGCGAGTTGTCACTTTAGAAATCCTCATACAAAGAAAATATAGGTTACAATAATATATAATGGAAATAAAATGGGTAATGAATATTTAAGAAAATATCCAAAGAAACTGGGCATTTTAATTCCGGAAGACTCGGCAATGGACTTGACCATAAAATTGGGTGCATTTCCAATATACGTATTAGCACCCATAAAGACTGCTCCGGCAGAAATAGCCAGCAATGTGTTATGTTGAGCTGTCATTAATGTAATAGGATCTCCCCCGGCAGTATTAAAAAATACCAGATATGTCGGTGCATTATCAAGAAAACTGGATAACATTCCTGTCAGCCAGAAATACATGTAGTTAACCGGTTCGCCATCCCTGGAAACCGATTCTATTACCGATGACAATGCGCCGTGTGTCCCTGCTTTCAAAATAGCGATGGCGGGAATAATAGTGACAAATATAGCTGCAAAAAGCTTGGCAACTTCAACAATGGGGAACCACGTATATTCATTAGCTTCACGAACAGCCTGTGACGTTATTTTCCAGCTGATAAATGTCAGACATAGTAAAAGAAAATCCCTGGCAAAATTCTGCAATTCCACATTAACATAAAATACCTTGAAATGAATACCCGGATTCCAAAATCCACTTAATAACACTGATGAAATGACACCCAATAATAATAGAAGGTTAAGTTTCCCTTCCAGCCCAATTTTATGGTTTCCTTCCGGAATTTCAATCTGGTTTTCTTTTTTATAAAAATAGGAATCCAGTACATAATATATTGTCAGTAAAGATACTACCATGACTAACATCGGTTTAAACATGGCAAATGTTGTCCAGAAAAAATCTACTCCCTTTAAAAACCCTAAGAATAATGGAGGATCACCAAGAGGTGTTAATGAACCGCCTATATTTGCAACGAGAAAAATAAAGAAAACAATCGTATGTACCTTATACTTCCGATCTGCATTTGCCCGGATTATTGGACGAATTAATAACATTGCGGCGCCAGTCGTTCCCATCCAACTTGCAAATAGGGTACCGGTAAGAATGAGCAATAGATTAGTGACAGGTTTTCCGACCAACGAACCGGTTAAACGAACACCTCCGGAAATCGTAAAAAGAGCTAATAATAAAATGATAAAGGGAATGTATTCTAATAAAGATACATGAACTAATTCATAAACGGTTATCACCATTCCTTCTTTTATCGAAAACGGAATGATAAATACTGCTGCCCAGAATAGTGACACTTTTCCAAAATGACGATGCCAGAATTGGGGTGCTATTAATGGGAAGAGTGCTATGGAAAGCAATATGCCGGCAAACGGAATGACCCAAAATATTGATAAAACGCTTCCATCAAGATGGGGGGTACCATGGGGCATATTCTCAGAGCCAAATGCTGTTGCTAACAATCCACTTAAAAAGATAAGTGTCTTAATGATTCTAAAAGATAATATTTTCATCGTTTGCCTTAATTCAAAAGTTGAATAGTGTTAAAATAATTGATAAGAGTTTAACACGTCTATAATATTTATTGAAGTAAAACTGAATGGGTTGGAACTCAATTGATAAAACGGCGTAATTTTATGTATGGAAATTATTTTGAGTATTGGGATTATAGCTCTTGCGATATTGGGCATGGCTGTCGGTGTCATTTTAAACAATAAACCTTTAAAGGGATCCTGTGGGGGTCAAGACGGTAAAATGATCATCGGCGGTGTTGAAATGACATGCCCGAGTTGTAGAGGCGACAGTGAGAAATGCAAATCTCAAAAAGTCACTCCTGAACTGAAGTAAACTTAAACCCTGTGCTCATGACTTCTTTATATGAGCCATCATCATTCCGAATTACCATCATCGCTTCTATTCCATTTAAAGATTCGACCAGTTTCATTCCATCTTCTTCCCCCATCACCATGAGCCCTGTGGCCAAGGCATCGGCATCCATACAATTATCTGCAATAACAGACGCTGAAGAAACATCTGTAACTGTTTCGCCGCTGCGTGGATCGATAACATGAGAAATAGTTTTCCCTTCCGACACATAAAAATTTCTATAATCACCGGATGTGGCTATAGCTTGATTATTCAGACTCACTATACCTAAAAACTCCCGGTTGACATTATTCGGTGATTGAATACCAATGTTCCAGATCTCCCCTTTTTGGTTAACACCGCGACAATAGACTTCCCCTCCGATTTCTACCATATAATTTGAGATATTTACACGACTCAAATACGATGCAACGACATCCACTCCAAACCCTTTGGCGATGGCATTGACATCCAGTTGAACATGTGGATTCAATTTTTGCAGACCAGATAAATGAAGTATCAATTGTTCATACCCTGAACTTTTCAAGGCTGATCTTATGTCAAGTTCGGAGGGAGATGAAGAAACTCTCTTTGGACCAAAACCCCAAGCTGCTGATAATGGCATAATGGCTATATCAAACGCACCGTCAGACAGATGCGTCCAATAGAATGCACGTTCCACAACTTGATAAAATTCCGGAGATAATTGAAACGGGGCACTTCCCTGATATGCATTGAATTGATTGATTTCACTGTCATTTATATAAGTTGACATCTGCTTGTTAATGCTCACTAAAATAGAATCAATATCATGCTGAATTTTTTCTTCTTCAATATTTTCCTCGGAAACAATCTTTATTGAATAGGTCGTCCCCATGGTTTGGCCGAGCAGGTCAATTTCATTCGGTGAACGGGAGCATCCATTGAACCCCAATAAGATAAAAAAGCCCAACAAAAGTTGGGCTTTAATCATTTTAATTTTAATCATATCATTAACCAAAACTGTCGTAGGCTATCATATCTTTTTCGACACCGAGTTCATAAAGCATATTATCTACAGCAGCAATCATGGGTGGGGGCCCACACATATAATATTCAATTTCAGTTGGATCTTCGTGATTTTTTAGATATATATCATGTAAAACCTGGTGGATAAAACCCGTTGGACCCTCCCAATTATCTTCCGGGAGTGGCTCAGATAATGCAACGTTATAATTGAAATTAGGAAACGCCTGTGCAATTTTCTTGAATTCATCATCGTAAAACATTTCCCGCAGGCTTCGGGCACCGTACCAGAAGGAGACTTTTCTATTTGTCTTTAATGTGTTAAAAAGATGATATAAATGAGAACGCATGGGAGCCATTCCGGCGCCGCCGCCGATATACACCATTTCACGATCAGTATCTTTGATAAAAAATTCTCCGTATGGCCCGGAGATGGTGACCTTGTCGCCAGGTTTCAAATTAAAAATATATGAGGAAGCCTTTCCCGGAGGCACATCATTCCAGAGTCGCGGAGGAGGCGTGGCAATGCGAACATTGAGCATAACCCTGTTTCCTTCTGCCGGATGGTTCGCCATGGAATACGCCCGACAAATAGCTTCATCATTGTTCGCGATTAAATCCCAAATTTTGTATTTGTCCCAGTCCGGATGATATTCGGTTTCAACATCGAAATTTTTAAATAACAAATTATGATACTCAGGAATATCAATCTGGATATACCCGCCGGCTTGGAAATCCAATTGCTCGCCTTCAGGCAGTTCCATAATCAATTCCTTGATGAATGTTGCAACATTGTAATTCGATTTAACGGTGCATTCCCATTTTCGAATATTGAAGATCTCTTCCGGAATCCGAATATTCAAATTCTCTTTTACTTTCAGCTGACAGGCCAACCGCCAGTGATCTTTGGCTTCATTTCGACTAATATGGCCTGTTTCCGTTGGCAGGATTTCCCCGCCGCCTTCCAAGACCTGACATTTACACATGGCACATGTTCCGCCGCCGCCGCATGCAGAAGGAAGAAAGATATTTTCAGCTGATAATGTTGAAAGTAGTGTTGATCCCGGTTTTGTAATAATGTCATTTTCAGGATTATCATTAATAACAATTTTAATTTCACCCTGAGGCAAAAGTTTTGATTGCGCATAATTCAAAAGAATTACCAGCAATAAAATCACCCCTGTAAATATCACCATACCGGATATAGCTGTAAAAATCATTATAGATTTATCCCCGAAAATGCCATGAATGCCATGGATAACAGACCCGTTAATAACATTGTGATTCCCAAACCCCTTAATTTTGGTGGAACATTAGAGTAACGTAAACGATGCCGGATGGCTGACATGGATGCAATCGCCAGAAACCAGCCTAATCCCGATCCGAAACCGAAAACCGTTGATTCCATAAAAGTATAATCTCGTTCAACGAGAAACAGTGAGCCTCCCAGAATGGCGCAGTTTACGGCAATGAGAGGCAAGAAAATTCCCAGGTTATAATACAGTGTGGGTGAAAAACGATCCAGAATCATTTCGACCAATTGAACCAGAGCAGCGATGACAGCTATGAATACAATAAAATTCAAATAACTTAAATCAACGTCCGGCAATCCTACCCATGCCAAAGCTCCATCCTGCAAAAAGAAATGATGAATCGCCCAGTTTACCGGAGCGGTAATTGTTAATACAAATGTCACAGCCATTCCCAGTCCAATAGATGTTTCTACTTTTTTGGATATGGCCAGAAACGAACACATCCCCAGGAAATATGCCAGAAGAATATTTTCTACAAAAATTGCTTTAGTGGCTAAACTAACATAATGTTCAAGCATATCAGTCCTCCTCCACATTGGTAATCGTTCTTTGTGCCCAGATAATTAATCCCAAAATGATAAAAGCACCCGGAGACAGAACCATTAAACCATTATTTACATAGCCGGCTTCATAAAAAGCCGACGGAATGATCTGAAATCCATAAAGAGATCCACTTCCCAAAAGCTCTCTAAATATTGACACGACAATAAGAATGATTCCATAACCGAGACCATTTCCAAGTCCATCCAAAAACGATTTACCTGGTTTATTCTGCATGGCAAAGGCTTCTGCTCGACCCATCACAATACAATTGGTAATAATAAGCCCAACAAATACGGAGAGCTGTTTACTCATGTCATACATGTATGCTCTCAAAACTTGATCCGTTAAAATCACCAATGATGCAATGATGGTCAGCATAACTATGATTCGAACCCTGGCCGGGATTAAATTTCTCAAAAGAGAGATGATTGTGTTAGACATACTGAGCACAAAAACCACTGCGACTGTCATGACAATTGCTGTATCCACTTTCACCGTCACAGCTAAAGCAGAGCATATTCCCAATACCTGGAGAGTAATGGGATTATTATTCATTAATGGATCTGTCAGAACTATGGTAGATTTTTTACTTAATAAAGACATTAATTAGTTCTTTCCTTGCGAATTCGTTGAAAGAAAGGTTCATATTTTTCTAGATCGGTCTTGAGAAATGCATTCAATCCTTTACTAGTCATTGTTGCACCGGAAATTCCATCAACCTGGTGATATGCCTCTGGTGAAAGTTCATCCACTTCACCCTTGATAATTTCAATACTGACTAACTTACCATTATTATCAACGATTCTTTTACCAACAAAATTGCTGGTAAACCACTCTTTTTCCACTTCACCGCCAAGCCCGGGAGTTTCCCCGTGCTTGTAAAAGGTAATTCCTTTTACAGTTATTCCATCAGCTTCTAAAGCAATATACCCATAGAGTGTGGACCATAGTCCTTTTCCGGAAATGGGAATGGCATAACCATCAATTACGCCTTCGGAGATATGACTGCAGTATACCGGGTATTGATCCGTTTGAACGATATTATCAACACTCACACCGGGAACTTTACTTCCCCCACTATCTACAACAAAACTCTTAATATTACGCTCGAAAATATCCTGAATATTATTCTGTGTCCATGGCTCATCATCACTTTCAGAAAAACCCAGTGAACGTAAAATATTTTTCTTAATATCGATGGTGATGTTTAACTCCTGCCGTTCCTTTAGAGATGTCGCGGCAAGGGACAGCATAAATCCAAGGATAATGGTGACAATAGCCGTGAACAATAATGTATATGTATTACTCTGTTGCATATCTTTTTAACCGTCGTTTAATATTCCCCTGAACAACATAGTAATCAATCAAGGGTGCAAATGCATTCATAAGTAAAATTGCCAGCATGGTTCCTTCCGGATAGGCTGGGTTAATGGAACGAATAATGACCGTCATGAGCCCGATCATAAAGCCATAAATCCATCTTCCCTTGTCCGTATGAGTCCCCGTAACAGGTTCTGTAGCCATAAAGGCAATACCAAACAAAAAGCCACCCATCACCAAATGATAATGAGCCGGTAACGTGAGCATGGTATTGGAAGAGTAGGAAGCCATAAAATTGGTTAACATCGCTGTTGCAATTAGCCCTGTCAGCGCTCCAACAATTACACGCCAATTCACAATTCCTGTATATATCAAAAACAACGCACCGAGTATAATCAAGAATTTATTTGTTTCGCCAATGGATCCGGGGATATATCCCCAGAACATATTGGACCAGGAATAATCAAACTGGGTAATGTTTGATAATAATTCTACAGCATTTCCATGTTCAACAGCCGCCGGTACGGATAATGCCGTTGCACCGGAAATTCCATCAATATTGACCCAAACTTTTTCTCCGGATATTTGCCCCGGATATGCAAAAAAGATAAACGCTCTTGTCACCAGTGCCGGATTGAATATATTCATGCCAACACCACCAAATATTTCTTTACCAATGACCACGCCAAAAGACGTTGCAACCGCCACTTGCCACAATGGAATAGTGGGTGGCATAATTAATGGAATCAGCGCCCATGTCACTAAAAATCCCTCATTGATAGGGTGTTTTCTGACTACAGCAAATAGTACCTCCCAGAATCCGCCGGCAAAAAATGCTGTTATTAAAATTGGGAAAATGGAACCCATACCCACCCAGAAATTCTCCAGGACAGCACGTTCAATGCCAGATACTCTTGCCGCCTGATAGCCAATATTAATCGCACCAAAGATATATAATGGGATAAGAGCAATCACCACGAGGATCATGACTCGTTTGTTATCAATACTGTCCCTTATGTGCGGACCTGATTCTGTTTTTTCATTGGTTGAATATAAAATACTATCCGTCGCATCATATACAGGATGGAATTTTTCCAGGAAACCACCCTTGTCAAAAATAGGTTCAACTTTATCCAGAATAGTACGAATGAATTTCATAATTATCCTTCAGCCTCCAATACATCCAGCCCCTGACGAATCACAGCCCCAACGTCTATCTTACTGGCATCGGCGAAAGAGCATAAGGCAAAATCTTCTTCATCACATTCGAGCAACCCGAGTTGCTCCATTTCTTCAATATCATTAGCCAAAATGGCACGAAACAATGGGTTCGGGAAAATATCCATAGGCAATACATTTTCCCAAGAGTTGAGAGGAACCATGGCTCGTTCTTCACCGTTTTTATTCGTATTAAATGGAAAAAGAGACCGACGGAATGAACTGAACGCATTGGTTAAACTGTACCGGCTTTTACCTGAACCAAGTTTTAACATACTTAAAAATTCCCGCTTATCAGATTCAGGTAGAACGGATATACTCGAATGATAAAAATAAACGTGCCCGTCTTTATCATTGGTTTTACCTGTTAATACATCACCGGAAATAATCCGATTAGGTACATTATTTAATTTATCACTGATCAATGGCTGAATTGCTGTACCGATCCGTGTTTTCAAATGTGTAGGTTTATTAACGGCCGGGCCACCAATCGTCATGACAATACTGGGGTCAAAAACACCTTCTAAAAATAATCTGCCCAATGTCACAACATGTTGTGCTTCAACTGTCCAAATAATTTTACCAGGTTTCAGGGGATCAATATGGTGAATTTGGATTCCGACATTACCAGCCGGATGAGGGCCGGATATGGAATGGATTTTCGCATGTGGTATATCCATGAATGTATCTGAAATCGACTGTTCACTCACTCCAACATGAACATCGCCATTCGTTAATCGTGATAATACTGCAATTCCTGCATTGAATGCGGATCGTTTATTGTCTAAAGCAACATCAAGGTCTACGGTTAATGGCGCTGAATTATAACAGGAAACAAAAACAGCACTGGGTTTCGCAGCCGGATCGGCTATTTTGTTAAAGGGGCGCTGTCGAATCATGGGCCACAGGCCGGCGTTCAAAATCTGTTCAGTAATTTTTTCTTTGGAGGATTCAAGAATTTGTGTTATTTCCAAAACCGGTAATTGGATTGTTTCTTCATTCTTGTCGATTTCGATAATAATTTTTTCAATAACACGGCGCGGACCGTAATGAATTGTCGTGACTTTCCCACCTCCGGGAGATCCCCATTTGATATCCGGGTGATGCTTGTCAAAAAAGAGAGGAGTTCCAATCTTTACATTATCCCCTTCCTTAACCAGTAACTTGGGTTTGACATAACGAAATTCAGTTGGATGGATTGCGACAGTCTGGGTCCGTTCCGGGATTTCCAGCTCCTTCTTGGGTACACCGGCAATCTGGATATCGTGACCTTTTTTTATATTTATTTGAGACATTGTGATTTTAATACTCCATAGAATTTTCTATTACATTACCTTGATAAATAATTTTAAAGATTGTGAAACCCAATTCGCGATGGGTACCCAGTAAATCCCAAAAAGTATTGTTGGAATTGCAAAGGTAAATAATATCGCTAATACAGACGCGGACGGTACAACGATTGTTTCGCTGGGCTCACCTTCCAGAAACATCACTTTCACGACCCTGAAATAATAATACAGAGATATTACACTATTGATCGCCCCAACAATGGCCAGCCAATACAATTGCGGACCTACTTTAATTACGGACGCAAAGATATAAAATTTTCCGATAAAACCGGCTGTGGGTGGAATGCCGGTAAGTGACAGCATAAACACCGTCATGACAATGCCGACAATTGGCATTTTCCAACCCAGTCCCCGAAAATCATCAAACGACTCGCCGCCACCTTGGGATTTCACATAAATCACTACAAAAAAGGCACCCAGGTTCATGAATATATACATGAACAGATAGAGCATGATTGCGTATGCGCCCTGGGATGATAATGTGGGAAGAGCCATCAGCATATATCCGGCGTGGGCGATACTGGAATAGGCCAGCATGCGCTTAATACTGTTTTGCTGCAGAGCCACAAGGTTCCCCAACGTCATGGTGATCACGGAAAGAACTGCCAGTATTTGCGGCCATGGAATATTCGTAAATGTAGAAATGGACGGATCAATGAATGCTCCACCATCCCCAAAAACAGTATTGAAAAATCGTATAATGACTGCAAAACCAACCGCTTTGGGCGCCACGGATAAATAAGCTGTAATGGGTGTTGGTGCTCCTTCATAAACGTCCGGAGTCCAAAAATGAAAAGGCACAGCAGAAATTTTGTAGCCAAATCCAGCCAGAATAAAAATAGATGCGAGTGTAAATGCAAAATGTGCACTGCCCTGTAAATTCCACATAGCTTCCTGGATGACAAAATATTTAGTCGAGCCGGCCAGACCGAAAACAATACTCATTCCAAACAACATGATACCCGAAGAGAAAGCACCGTAGATAACATATTTCAGCGCCGCTTCATTGGAACGAAGATCCCCTTTCAAATAGCCGGCTAAAATGAAAGAAACGATGGATACAATTTCAATGGCCAGATAGATCATGATCAGATCAATGGCAGAAGCCATAAGAAACATGCCAAAGACCATAATGGCCATAAGCGAATAGTATTCCCCTGTACGATGACCATCAAGTTCATTCGTTTTTTGAGAAATAATAATAACAAGTACCGTCGACAGAATTGTCAAAGTTTTAAAGAAAGAAGCAAAAGGATCAAATGCCAGATTGCCCATAAAAAGTGTTCTGGTCATTTCACTATCCTGAACATATATGGCAATTTGAGTCAAAATCAATCCACCTAAAACCCATAAAGCTGTTTTTCCGGAATTTTTATCAGAATAAAATAAATCGACCAGGATTGCAACCAATACGGTCACGGTCAGAATAATTTCCGGCCAGTAATAGCTTAAGCTTTGAAGGTTATTCATGTTCGTTTAAAAAACTCCTGCAAAACTGCTAACGTTTGCCACTGTATCAATAATCACATTCATAGTACTGCTGATCAAATCCAAAAACGGTTTGGGATAAATACCCAAAAATAATGTGATAACCGCCAGGGGAATCACTGTGAAAAGTTCCATCCGGTTTATTTCCGGCAGGTCCTTATATTTTTCATTCAAGGTCCCCAGGAAAATCCGTTGAAACGCCCAGAGGAAATAGGTAGCATTCAATAAAATACCAATGGTTGACGCAATAACAATTCCTTTAAAAACAGGGAATGCACCGATGAAACACATGGCTTCACTGATAAACCCGGAAAAGCCCGGTAAACCAAGACCGGCAAAAAATGCTAAGGCTACAATACCGGAATAAATCGGCATTCGGGTTGCCAACCCGCCGAAGCCTTCAATGTCACGATGATGTGCACGTTCATAAATAACACCGACCAAAATAAACAGCATGGCTGATATCGTTCCGTGATTAAACATCAGAAATACTGCTCCGCCCAAACCGGCTTGTGCAGCTAAAACATTATTTCCATTCGCTGCTCCGGCAGCAATGACAGCGGACATCCCAATCAAAATATAGCCCATGTGATTCACACTGGAATAGGCCACCAGCTTTTTTAGATCTTTTTGTGCCAAAGCGCACATGGCTCCCCATATAACATTTATTAATCCCAGCACTGCCAATGCTCCGGCAAACCACCAGACGGCTCCTGGTAACATGGAATAATTTATTCGCAGCATACCGTAAATCCCAAGTTTCAAAAGGATTCCGGCAAGAATAACGGAAATGGCTGTGGGTGCTTCTACGTGTGCCAGTGGAAGCCACGTATGGAATGGAAAAACAGGTACTTTTATGGCAAAACCAATAAAGAGTAATACCCATATAACTTTGATGGCACTCATCCCCCACCACATGACTCCATTTAAGGCAGTGGGAGCCGTTTCCATGAGCAGCAACATATCAAATGTTCGACCACAGGTGAAATACAGCGCAAGGATGGCGATCAGCATCAATACGGATCCAACCAATGTGTACAGGAAGAACTTGATGGCAGCGTATTCTCGTTGCGGACCGCCCCACATACCAATCAGGAAAAACATGGGTAAAAGCATCACTTCCCAGAATACATAAAAGAGAAAGAAATCAAGAGATAGAAAAACACCCATGATGCCAATATCCAATAATAAAAACAAAGAGAAATAACCCTTTACTGCACGGTTGATATTCCAACTAACAAATGTTGACAGGAAAAACAACAATCCCGTCAATATCACCATGGGTAAACTCAAACCATCGACGCCTAAAATATAGGTAATATTAAATGAAGGTATCCAAGTTGCTCTTTCCATAAACTGGAATCCGCCAGTGGACAAATCAAACTGAGACAATAGTCCAAGGGTCGCTAAAAACTGGACACCCGTTGCAACAGCAGTGATGATTTTGATTGCTTTTGTTTTTCCCCTGGGAACAAAGGCGATCGCCGCCATACCCAAAAGGGGAATCCAAATAATCCAACTTAGAATGTTTGTTTCCATTCCTTTTCCTTTAACCTTTCAAATCTAAAAGATCCATTTGCAAAACCTATTGCACAAACCCGCCTGCGTTCCTACAGCGGACAAGTTAAAAATTTTAACTTTTTTTTCTTCACACATTCGGTTTATCAAAGGATTCTTAAAATGACTGAAACAATACCAATAGAATGACTCCTAAAAGGGCAAACAAGAGATAACTTTGCAGTCGTCCTGTTTGTAAATACTTCAATACTCCGCCTGCACGGCGAGTACTGCGGCCAATGCCGTCGATTATTGTTTGGTCAAGTCCATCATAATCTAACCGGCCGGTAAAAAATGAAAATAGTTTTGTTACACGACCGAATCCATTAATGAAATACTTATCATACAAGTCCCAATCGATGTATGCCACCAGATTGGAAAGTTTTAAAAATGGTTGATATAAATATTGGTTATAGTTTTCGTCGAAAAAGTATTTGTTGAAGGATAGATTGTATATGGGCTTTAATTTTTTCGCCCAACCGTCAGCAGATATTTTTTTCTTAAAGTACATTGTCCAGGAAAGAAAAATCCCCAGCGCTGCAACAATTAACGACAGCGCCATTGCATAATAATGTACATGATGAATCCCTTCCGCAATGTAATGCGCTGTTTCATTGCCGGGGACAACCGAATCACTTGCCACAATCATTTCCGAAAACCAGCCTTCATCAGAAAATGGATTGAAATACGGTAACGTGTAGAAAATAAAAATGCTCAATGAGCTCAATACAACAAGCGGGAAAGTCATTTCCTTCGGCGATTCGTGGATGTCATCATAAATTTCCGGCATTTGCGGTTTACCGTGGAACGTCATAATCATTAAGCGGAACATGTAAAACGCCGTAATGGCCGCTGCTCCAAAACCAAACACCGGTAACAAGAAATGTCCGGGATTCTGACTGGCAAATGATAATGTTCCGGCTAATATGGCATCTTTTGATAAGAATCCTGAAAATAAAGGCACACCGGAAATTGCCAATGTACAAATCAGCATTGCCCAATAGGTAATGGGCATTTTCTTTTTAAAACCGCCCATGTTGCGCATATCCTGGGGATCGGTTTTGTGATCGTGTTTTTTATCCAGAGCATGATGCATGGAATGAATCACCGAACCGGAACCATAAAATAAACACGCTTTAAACATAGCATGAGTCACTAAGTGGAAGAAACCGGCAATATATGCTCCCGTTCCCACAGACAGTATCATATATCCCAACTGACTCACCGTGGAGTAAGCCAGCACTTTTTTAATATCATTCTGGGTCACGGCAATCGTTGCAGCAAACAGGGCCGTAAAACCACCCACATAGGCAATCACAAGCAATGCATCCGGAGTAAATAGCGGAAATAAACGCACGACTAAATACACACCGGCGGCTACCATGGTCGCAGCGTGCATCAATGCGGAAACAGGTGTGGGACCTTCCATGGCGTCCGGCAGCCAAATATGCAGCGGGAATTGGGATGATTTTCCCATAGCACCTAAAAACAAACCAATACCGGCAAAAGTCAATACTGTGCCGCCCAATTGACCGGCTGCAATACCATCATAAATTTCTGAAAAGACAAATGTACCCAACGATGAAAAAATCAGCAAGATGCCAATGAAAAAACCAATGTCACCTACGCGATTGGTTAAAAATGCTTTCTTAGCTGCATCGGAAGCAGAATCTTTTTCATACCAATGGCCAATTAACAGATAAGAACTGACTCCCACCAATTCCCAAAACATATACATGGAAATAAGATTATTGGCCAGGACGATGCCATTCATGCTGAATGTAAATAGTCCGAGGTATGCATAATATCTGGAATAGCGAATATCACCTTCCATGTATTTCAATGAAAAAATGTGCGTCATGGTTGAAATAAGAGCTACCACAAGAAGCATGGTGATTGTGATATTATCCACCAGGAAGCCAAGCTCGATTTTAAATACTCCCATATCCAGCCACGTAAAAGAAGCTTCTTGTGAAAAATTCGGATCATGTCCAAACAACATGGATGCAAACATGGCAATCGCCAGGACGAGAGTAATGATCACCGCACCAATGGATACCCAGTCACCCTGCCTCGGCAGGCGTTTGCCGATAAAAATCTGAATCGTAAATGCTGCCACGGGCAAAAACAAGATCAATAATGAATAATTGATAAACATATTTCCTGTCATTGCCGGAGTTCCCTCACGTCATCCACATTAATGGTTTTGTAATTATTATAAATATTAATAATAATCGCTAATGCTACCGCTGCTTCCGCTGCTGCCATGATAATAACGAAAAGAGCAAAAATGTGTCCGGACATATTCATTCCGCCAAATTTTGCAAAAGCGAGAAAATTTAAATTTGCCGAATTTAAAATTAATTCGATCCCCATGAGCACGGCGATTGCATTGCGACGGGTGATGACACCGAACATACCCAGGGAAAATAGTATCGCAGCTATGGATAAATATGTATTTAGATTATCCATCAATTTGATTTCCTTGATAACATGGCCGCACCCATCAAAGCCGCAAGCAGCAAAAGGGATGCAACTTCAAAGGGAAGCAAATAATCCATCATTAATAAATATCCAACTTTGCCGACTGTCTGAACCGGCTCCACTGCTTCGGCTTGAAGCCATGGAGTTGTATTAATCATAGTAACCAAAATGGCTAGAAGCCCCAATACAACAAAGGCACCTAATCCACGCTGGACACTGGTGTGGGAAATATTAACAGACGTAATTCGGTTTGTGAGCATGATGCCAAAAATGATCAATACCAGGATACCGCCCACATAAATAATCACTTGGACACCGGCTAAGAAATCAGCCCAAAGGAACACATACAACCCGGCAATTCCAAAGAATGTAAATAGCAGCGCAATTGCCGAATATACCAATTTTCGATTGAGCACGACGGTTGCAGCTGAACCGATCGTTAACAAAACAATCATCCAAAATGCCAAATCAGCCATTAGGCTTCAACCTTCTCTTTTTTGGGTAAGTATTTCGCCATTTTTTCTTCTTCGACTTCCTTGGCAAATTTGAAAATTAATTCATTTCGATCGTATTGTGAAAATTCATAGTCGATGGGATGTTTATTCGAATTGGGTCCGCCGGTCATATAGATACAATCCTCCGGACATGGATAGGTGCACAAATTGCAATAACAGCACTCGCTCAAATCAATGTCAAACCGAAGCACAATCAGTGCTTTTTTCGTTCCGTTGGACGTCAGTCCGGTGTGGCTAATATCCTGCAGATCTTCCCCTCTGGCTCCGGACTTGACCGTTTGAATTTTAATACATTGAACCGGACAAGCACGTTCGCATTTCATGCAACCGATGCAATCATCGATATCCACCTGCAAACGGGAACGAATGATATTGTATTCGCTGAAATCAAAACCGATATTACGTTCCGGGCGGGGCCAGCGTTCTTCGGGATATTGTAACGTCACATTGTTCTTACGAATTTTCATCATATGCCACCAGGTAATTCCCATCCCGGTCAGCATGGTGGAGATCGATTCAAATATATTACGAAAGTATTTTGACATATTATCCTACAATCAGGCTCCAGATGGCCACACCAAAAATGTTTACTAATGTAAAAGGTAAAAATACTTTCCAACATACGCTCATGAGCTGATCCACACGTAAGCGCGGGAATGTCCAGCGGAACCACAGCATAACAAATACCAAAAATAACGATTTACCCATAAACCAAAACAACCCCCAGACCGGACCTTCAAAATATCCTGAAACCGGACTGAGCCATCCGCCTAAGAACGCAGTTGTGGCAACAGCGCTAACGACAAACATTTCAGCATATTCACTCAAAAAGAAAAAGGCATAGCGTAACCCGGAATATTCAGTAAAAGCCCCGGCAACCAATTCCGATTCCGCTTCAGGAATATCAAATGGTGTTCGGTTACATTCCGCCACTCCGCTGATGAAAAAGAGGAAAAAAGCAATAAACGAGAACGGATTATTAAAAATAATCCAATTGGGAAAAATACCCCAAATAGTTCCGGTTTGAAACTCAATAATCCCCTGCATACTCAGCGTTCCGGTGAGCATAATAACAGTAACAATGGACAGTCCTGCCGGAATTTCATAACTCACTATTTGCGCCGCCGAACGCATTCCGCCATATAGCGACCATTTATTATTGGAACCCCAGCCTGCCAGAATAATACCGATGACACTCAAAGAACCCACAGCCAAAATATAAAAAATACCAATATTTAAATCGGCTACGATAGTATGTTGATTAAAAGGTAATGCAGCAAAGGAAATAAAGGCACCAATGAATACAACAAAAGGTGCCATAATAAATAATTTTTTATCTGCTAAGGCAGGAATAATATCTTCTTTTAACAAAAGTTTTAGTGCATCAGCAACCGGTTGCAATAAACCAAATTTGCCGGTATGAAAACCAACACCCTGCCCCATAGGTCCAACTTTATCCTGCATAAATGATGAAATTTTTACTTCACCATAAATAGCCGTCAACGCATAGGCAGCAATAAATATAAAGATAATCAATGCACAAACCAGTACGGCGATAAAAAAGGTCGTTGCCGGCCAATCAGCGCCAAAGGGTATCCAGTTAATTAATTGATCTATGGTCATCGGTCAATTTCACCTAATACAATATCCAAACTTCCAAGAATAGCCAGGACATCGGACATCATCCAGCCTGAAGCAATTTCACCCATAACGCTCAACGCAGTGAAGGCAGGTGAACGCATCTTCAACCGATATGGTACCGGAGAACCATCACTTTCGATATAGTATCCCAAATCCCCGCGGGGTGATTCTGTACGTTTATACACCGAACCTTTAGGCGGTCGGATCTTTTTGGGCAATGCCTGATGCACATCACCGGAAGGAAGTGCTTTTACTGCCTGGCGGATAATCTTGATACTTTCAGTCATCTCCAGCATGCGCACATAATACCGGTCCCAGCAATCGCCAACCGTGCCTACGGTGCCGGTACCAACCGGAATGTTAAAATCAAATTGTTCATAGATGGAGTACGTATCATCCTTACGTAAATCCCACTTAACTCCCGAACCACGCAAGTTTGGACCGGTCACTCCGTAACTGATGGCCACTTCTGCGGGTAACACACCCACATCAGCAGTACGTTCAATGAAAATTTTATTGTACGTTAAAATACCATTATATTCATCCAACTGGGGTTCAAAATAATCTAAAAAGTCTATAATCTTTTCTTCAAACCCTTTTGGAAAATCATGAGAAAGGCCACCCACCCAGATATAATTGTATAATAGCCTTGCGCCGCATAGCACTTCAAATAAATCTAAAATTCGTTCCCGGTCACGGAACATATATAAGAAAGGAGTAAAGGCGCCGACATCCAACCCGAATGTACCCAGCGCTAATAAGTGACTGGCAAGGCGGTTGAGCTCAGAAACAATCACCCGAATATGTTCAACACGATCCGGAACATGTAAATCCATGAGTTCTTCCACCGCAACTGCATAGCCAAAATTGTTAT
This sequence comes from uncultured Fidelibacterota bacterium, assembly GCA_913009735.1. Lineage (GTDB taxonomy): Bacteria > Fidelibacterota > Marinisomatia > Marinisomatales > TCS55 > JADFRD01. The sequence continues at coordinate 2,227 of CAJVYU010000007.1, read as the reverse complement.
TCATGGCAGCAATATAATCGCAGCGGTCGGTGTACGGGATCACTTGCTCATACGTCACATTCTCACAATGCTTTTCAAAACAGCGGTGCAGGTAACCGATGACCGGTTCCACTTCCGAAATGATTTCACCATCCGTTTTTACTCTTAATCGTAAAACACCATGCGTACTGGGATGTTGAGGCCCAATATTCAGTGTCATTAAATCGCCGTGTACTACTCCCATCCCTCTTTCACCTTTGGTACCACGATGCCGTGATATGTTTCCTGTGCTTCATAATCTTTCAGCAATGGCCATCCTTCCCAATCATCCGGAAGTAAAATCCGTGTCATATTGCGATGACCCTCAAAAATGATTCCATACATGTCGTACGTTTCACGCTCGAACCAATCGCCAATCCGCCATACCTGTTCAACTGATGGAATTTTCGGATTTTTACGATCCGTTTGAATGCGAATTTCAATTGCGTGGTTATGAGTCATGGAGTGCAGATTATAGCGTACTTCCAAATCGTTTTCTAAACCTAAGTCAAACCCGGTAATGCACTGCAATGAATCAAATAGAAAATCCGGGTTGTCTTTTAGATAGTGTGCAATGTTAAACCAATCGTCACCCTTAAGTTGAATATGTCCATCAACATCATCACCGGTCAATGAGGAGGGGAATTTCTTTTCAATGGCTTCAGCCACTTTTTGATTCAATGATTTTTCCGCTGGGATACTTTCAACTTGAGGTGTTTCTTCAGAAGTAACAGCGGCTTTTTTCGCTTCCCGTTTTGCTTTTACCAGTGCAGCTTTTGCTTTAGATCGTGTAATGCGATCTTCAATATTATTGATGGCGTCCATATCGCCGGCCAGGGCTTTTGCAACAACCTCGTCAATGAACGATAATTTTTCATCGCCCGCAGACGGTTTTACAGGTGGCGCTGATGTGGGCTTTTCACTCTCAGTAGCTGAAGACTTTTTTGCTTCCCGCTTTGCTTTTACCAGAGCAGCTTTTGCTTTAGATCTTGTAACACGATCTTCAATATTATTGATCATGTCCATATCACCCGCCAGGGCTTTAGCGACTGCTTCCTGAATCAACTTTGCTTGTTCGTCACTCATGCGATCTTTTTTGTCAGGGGGCGATCTGTTTTAATTTTTTCCTGAAGTTTGAGCAGTCCTTCAATCAATGCTTCGGGTCTGGGTGGACAACCGGGAATGTATACATCCACCGGAATGACCAGGTCGACACCTTTTAATACATGGTATCCATACTGCCAGTAAGGACCGCCGCTGGTGGCGCAGCTACCCATGGCAATAACGTATTTCGGATCTGCCATTTGCTCATACAATTTTTTAATCCGCAAGGCCATTTTCATGGTTACGGTTCCGGCAACAATCATAACATCGGCCTGTCGTGGTGATGAGCGGGGAAGCATACCAATACGCATGAGGTCATAGCGGCTGGCCGCCGTAGCCATCATTTCAATGGCGCAGCATGCTAGTCCGAATTGGAAAAACCAGGGGGATGCAGATCGTGCCCAGCTCAGTAATTTATCCATGCTGGCAACGACAACATTATCCTGAAATCTATTCTCGAGCAGACCCAATGGAAGTTCCTTCTTCTTTTCTGACAATTTTCCTATATCGTCCGTGACCATATTTCACACTGTATTTCACCCAATCCAGATCACCTTTCTTCCACACATAAGCCAGACCGACAATTAAAATCAGCAGGAATATGGCCATTTCCACAAAGGCCAGCAGACCCAGATCCTTAAACACAACGGCCCAAGGAAATAGTAAAACCACCTCTACATCAAAAATGAGGAAAATGAGGGCAATGACGTAAAATCGTATATTGAATTGAACCCAGGCTGAACCTTCTGATTCTTCGCCGCATTCATAAGTGGAAAGTTTGTCTGGAGTATCCTTCTTTGGAGCAACAATTTTTGAAAGTAATAACGCCATATATATCAAAACAATTCCGAGGAGGATGAAGAGAAATATGGTTCCGAAGTCGCGATACATTTAATATTTGGTCGAATTACGAGCCCGAAATTTAGCTTTCTGTTTTATCACCTTGCAAGACCAATTCAAGCTATAATAGCGGAAATCATATCTGTCCAAGACGTTTATCGAAACGATTTAATTATATGTTTTTAACCCCTTTGTGTTTCCCCTATTACAGGGGAAAAATTTTGGCAATAGTCCGGTTGCTTTCTCCCCTGTAAAAGGGGAGAAT
>CAJVYU010000006.1 GCA_913009735.1 uncultured Fidelibacterota bacterium | reverse complement strand
CAATCTTTTTCTTCTAGTTTTTTTAACAGTCGATGGCCTTTTTCTGTTGTAATATATTTTTGCTTTGGGCTGTGTGGTTTTTCCGGTAGAGTCATCCTAACAAGTTCATCATCTAATATTGGCCCTAAAATTGCTGTTCTAAAGTGTTCTCTATCTTTAAATGCCATTTCTTTTTGAATCGCTCCTCGCGATCGGGCGGCCACGCATATTTTTAAGATTTGGATTACTTGCGGGGTACTTGCGGGGTACTTGCGGGGTGACCGGTTTAACCGGTCGTTTCAAAGTCAAAATATACTCTTGTCCGGAAACAGTAACTTGTGGTTCCGGCAAATTATATTCTACCATCCAGTCTTTCATATTCTGAATGCCCGTCCCCCATTTTTCAATATACCGGACAAGGTAGAGCATTTCGGCAACGGTTCCATTCCGCAAAATTGATGTATGGGGTTGGTGCAATTTTTCCAATGTCATACCTTGTGGTAATTCACCGGGGGACCAGATTTCAATCCGGTCATCAAAGATTGCCACATCCACTGTGGAGGATATGCGGTAATCCCGATGGGCGACAGCATTGGCAATGGCTTCACGAATCGCGCGGTAGGGAATCTCATACCGGCTTTCTCTCCGGCCGGTTATATTGCTTACTTCCGCCTCCTTGCGGATATTCCGCAGTACAAAATTTTCAGCTTGGTCAATTTGGCTGAATACATCGGTTTTTATGTCAAGATGATCCAGCATCCTGCCGGTTTTATCCAACCCTTCAAAAACAGCGCAGCGTGTAAATGATGTCGGAAAGTATTTGAGAATATCATTCCCAAAAGCAAGAATACCAGCCACGTTCGGTCTATCATCTGTAAGAATGTTCAATTTTTCCATGGTTTCCGGCGTATCATCCAAAGGAAGATTTCGCTCTTCGTGGGCGCGGCGATAAAACCATAGGATCCGTTCATGATCTAAATCTGCCATGGTGGATTTTAATGGCGACCGGTCATAGTGAAATTCAGGATTCCCCCGTTCGTACATCATTCGTTCAATTTCAACTTTGGATAGAACAGTGTTGCTGGTACCGATTCTTTTATAGGTTTTGCCTTTTACAAAATAGGGCCTGTCCGGCGCATTTTTTAATTCTACTATGAGGTTTGGTTTTCCATCGATTTCTTTTTCAAAGATATTTGGATAAATTTTGGGGTCGAAGGAATTAAAAACGGATTGTTGCACCTTCCGGTAAGTGGAATCTGTAATGTTGATTCCAATGGGTTTCCCGTCATCGTTGATGCCAAAATAGACCGTTCCCAAATCCGTATTGGCAAAGGCACACAGCGATTCCATTGACCTGCTCAATTGGCTAATGGATTCTTTGAATTCTACGGATTGAGACTCTTTCAAACTCACCTTACTTTAACAATTCACTTATATTATTTCCAATTCGTTCTTCCAGTTTCCGCGCTTCGCTGTTTAAGCCTTCCAGTTCTTCATGCAGTTCTTCCAAACGTACTTTAAAGTCCACGCCATCATCTTCTGCATCTGCCACTCCCACATAGCGGCCGGGGTTCAGGCTCCAGCCCTGGGCTTCAATCTCTTCAATAGCAGCTACCTTACATAAACCCTTAATGTCCAGATATCTTCCTTCAGGAAATCCTTTGGTAAAAAGTTCATTACTACCAGCATCTGCGCCAATACTATCTCCACGGTAGGCTCTAACGATTAAGTGTATAAACTCCAGTTGGTTATCGCTGAAATCCCGATGGGCACGGTCAATTTGGCGAAAGGTGTTCCGTGCATCAATAAACAGCACCTTATCTTTTCGTGAATCGGGTTTTCCTTTATCCAAAAACCAGAGCGTTACCGGCAGCGTTACCGTATAAAAGAAATTGGATGAAATAGCTACCATCACATCTACATGTCCGCTCTTAATTAATTTCTCACGAATCTCCTGTTCACTCTGGCGGGCATCGCTGGCAGAATTCGCCATAACAAAGCCGGCACGCCCTGTTGGATTTAAAGCAGAATAGAAGTCCTGTATCCATAGATAATTAGCATTATCCGGTCTTGGAATTCCTAAAGCATATCTGGGATCATCCTTGATCCGTTCTTTATCAACGCCATTCACATTAAACGGCGGATTGGCCATGACAAAATCAAACCGATTCAAACTGTTGTGGGGATCTTCGTAATAAGTATTCCCCAGCCTCACATCCCCGGAAAGTCCATGGACTGCCAGGTTCATTTTGCCATGCCGCAGGTTGATTTCTTTCGATTCTACACCAAAGACGCTTAATTCTTCATTCGGGCGTTTGTTGTGGGCTTCCACAAAATGGGCCGATTGGACAAACATACCGCCGGAACCGCAGGCGGGATCGTAAATCCGTCCGTGATTAGGTTCAATAAATTTCACAATGAGTTTAACAATGGATGGCGGCGTAAAGAACTCACCGCCACCGCGGCCTTCGCTCATGGCAAACTTGCCCAGAAAGTATTCATAGATTTTGCCAAAGACATCACCGGCGCTGTCCATGGGAATCCCGTTGAATGTTTTCAGCAACTCAAACAGGAGTGTATTATCAAACTGGTTATATTGCCGGGGCAGGATGCCTTTCAGGTCTTCATTTTCAGCCTCAATGGCATCCATAGCTTCGTTGATTTTCTTGCCAATGTCTGCACCTTCCGGCAGTTCGATAAGGTTGGAATAGCGGGCATTTGCCGGTAAATACATGATACCCTTGGCCTGGTAGTCCAGTTTGCCAATGGTTCTTCTGCCAGCAGTATTGGCACCAGCCAATTCCTTTTCTGCTTCTGTAAAGCGATGATCAGCATACTTCAGAAAAATAAGCCCAAGTACAGGCCGAGAATACTCTTGTGCCGTTAAAGAAGAATTGGCACGGAGCTGGTCAGCTCCTTGCCAGAGGCGTTTTTCAAGATCATTATTGTTCAAACTTGTCCTCTATATAATAATTTCTATACATAAAATACTATCTGTTTCAAGATTCAATGTATTAAATATAAACCTCTTTTCTGATAAAGCCTTAAGTAAAAACCAAATCACAACATCTCAAAAACCACCGTTTTTGATACTTTTCCGAATTGTCTCAAAACTTATCTCAAAATCAAAGTATCAAAACGAGCTTTTCTACATGAGTTTTGTATTTGTGGAATAAGAACTTCGAAATGAGAATCTTATGTCACAATAGATTATAACACCTGATAAATTTTTTGACTACTGGCGAAGTAAGGCAATTTCGGGAAACCTGCCGGGAACTTACCTTGACGCTAAATTCAAGGGAACTTGCCCGCCTGCCATTCGTTACGGAAATTAACAGAATCATCTCGGAATTCCCTCCCGGTTTAATCCCTGGAGAGATTTTTTCTTTCTGATAAAGCGTACTGCTTAAACGGAATAAATTGCGTATTTTTAGACAGGACTTATTATTAAAAGGATAATACAATCTTATTTTCACGAATACATAATTGTTGTAATTTATAATACAGTATTTATAAATATAAAATAATAATCAATATTAACACGGAGAAAACAATGATAAACAAAAAAAACCTAATCGTTTTTTTATCAATAATAGGGCTGGTAATTATGTCCTGTGATGATGAGAAAGATGATACGGGCCCAATCGTTGATCTAACAGTTGCGACTGTTTCCAGCGCACCAACGCTTGATGGCGTAGGGAATGATGCTGCATGGAATCAGGCAGACGAACTGGTTGTCACGGTTGGATTAGATGCCGCTTATTCCAATTCATTTGGATTAGTGGATGTTAGCTTAACCGCCGTACAAGATGGAAGCAACTTGTACATAAAAGCAGTATGGGCAGATCCATCAGGCACTGAGAGTATAGATAAAAAACTTTGGTCTTATGATAATGGTTCTTGGGGCCAAGGCGGAAATGAAGACCGGATGTTCTTTTTCTTTGATATGGGACAGAATGGAACTTCTGGCGCAGACTGTTCAACCATGTGTCATGTCAGCGAAGGAATGTGGACTGATACCGGTATCGTTGATCAATGGCATTGGAAAGCCCATCGTACGGCACCGATCCATCGTGCAGATGATAAGTATATTGATAACAACTATACCGATTCACAGGGTAACGTAGTCGAAGATGGCGGCCAACATGGAGATTCAAAAACCAAAGGCTTGTATCATGATAATAAAGATGGAAATGGTCTTCCTCTGTATTCCGGGCCAGTTACAGGAGGTCATTATTTGATTCTTCCGGCCGGAGAAACAGCCGATAGTTATTTCACTCTGTTTGATGCAAGTACGGCAGATACAACCGGCACGATTCCCGGCTATTGGTTAGATGAAAATGCTGACGGAAGCCGGGCAGATGTCACTGCATATTCCACGTTCAGTAGTGGTACCTGGACAGTTGAATACAGTCGAGCCCTGGATACCGGTAATGACGATGACGTTGTTTTTGGCAGCGGCGACATTGAAGTTACAATAGCTATCACTGATAATTCAGGTGGCGCCCACAGTGGTTCTGCGCCCTTCTATATTAAATTCTAAATTCTAAAATGATAGGGGGTGGATTGTATCACCCCCTATCATTAATTTTTGATGCAACAATCACGTTGATAAAGTAGAAGGAGATCACTGTGAAGAATATATTGATTATAATCATGAGTATTTTGCTAACCGTGCTTTTTGGTGAAAACGGATCAGACAAGAGCAATATTTATGCAGGTGTGCAACGGTGCAAAGTCTGCCATGAAACTGATGAAATGGGAAATCAATATGCTGTTTGGAAACTCTCTCAACATGCCAATGCATATAAAACTTTATTAACGGAAGAATCTGCCCAAATCGCTAAATCATGGGGTCTGAGTCTACCGGCGCAAGAATCTCCGAAATGTTTAAAGTGCCATGTAACGGGTTATAACAATTCAAAAGCAGAATTTGGAAAAAAATTCAATAAAGAAGATGGTGTTCAATGTGAAAGTTGTCATGGTCCGGGAGAAACTTATCGTAAAGAAAATATTATGTGTGACCTTGATTTAGCCAGTGCAAATGGACTTATTATGCCAAAACCGGAGGACTGTCTAACGTGTCACAATGAGGAAAGTCCCAGGTATAAGGCATTTTCTTATGAGTCGTATTATGAAAAAATGAAGCATAAAAAGAATCCGGATTATAATTGTTTTTCAGATGAAGAGGAAGACGAGGACTGGTAATTTTGAAAATTTTACGTTTTACTTTTTTAAGTAAAAAACAAATAATATTTGTCTTTTTATATTTATTAATCAGCGGGTGTTCAAAGCAGAAAAAGATAGAACAACCTGTAGCATATAACCACGCCATACACGTGAGCGAAGCCGGGTTAGATTGTATTGATTGCCATACGGGTGTTGAAAAGAAAATGTATGCATCTCTTCCATCAATCAAGCGGTGTAAATCCTGTCATTCAATCATGCAGGGAGAAAGTGCAGCTGAAGCTCTTGTTGTTGAGGCAGTTAACAACAATGTGGAAATCCCCTGGAAGCCAATTTATGAACTTGAAGACTATGTTTTTTTCTCACACCGCCGTCACGTAAAATCCGGAAAAATATCTTGTGCTGTGTGTCATGGAGAAGTAGAAAAATTAGTAAAGCCACCTTCAAAACAATTAGTTCCAATTTCTATGAAGGGCTGTTTGAAATGCCACGATAATAAATCAATATCAAACGATTGTCTCACCTGTCATGTCTGAGAAAAAAGTAATCAGTAGAAGAAAATTTTTACAAATATCCGGTTTGGCAACCGGAAGCGTTGCCGTGGGTACAGCCGTTTTTTCACAAGTTCTGGGTTTATCTGAAAAAACAATTAATATTCTCAGAACCGGCCCCGGGAAAGAATCCTGGCGGGTCACAGCCTGCCGGCTTTGTTCTGGTGGCTGCAGTCTTTCTGTAAAAAGAATGGATGGTATTCCTATCAGTTTAAAAGGGAATCCCTTGTCACCGATTAACAGAGGAGGTACTTGTCCGGCAGCTTACGCTAATCTCGAGATACTTTATCATCCTGATCGATTTACGGGACCGCTTGCCCGCCCGGATGGTCAGATTCGCAAAGAAATTGTCCCTGTTTCATGGGAAAATGCACTTTCGAATATTTCAAGTACCCTTAATAATTTGATTGAAAGAAATCAACCCTATAAAATAGCCATTATCAACGGTGATGATTCCCCGATTATGCAAGAAGCATGGCGTAATTTTGCAAATTGGGTTGGAACGCCAAATTTTTTCCAAGAACAACATTCTGTCTATAATTCAAATTCCTCTTATATCACGCAAGGAATGTTTAATAATCCAAAATACGATTTAGTGAATTCTGACTGTATTATTAGTTTGGGTGCAAATTTTTTGGAAGAGGGGGCGCCCGTTCACTTTAATCAAGTCTTAAGCCAATTTAAAGATTTAGAAAATATCACTCGTAATAAAATGATTTATGTGGGACCAAGGGCAAATATTACGGCAACAAGTGCCCATAAATGGTTACCTATAACTCCGGATACCTGGGGAACCCTTGCCTTAGGCATTGCGCATATACTCATAGATGAGCATTCCATTGACTTGGATTATTTTAGACGAAATTCCCCGGATTTTTCTGATTGGGTAGATGAAAAAGGTCTGGAACATACAGGGTTTGAAAATTTAATTCGCTCCGAATTTCATCCGAAACGGGTAGAAGAAATAACAGGGATTTCTGAATCGAGTATAATTGAATTAGCAGAATTAATTAGGAATCGGGAAAACCCGGTCGTTATATGCGGACAGGAAGCTTTACAATCTCCAAGAGGGGAATTACATGAATGGGCTATCCATTGCCTTAATTACCTGATCGGCAGTATTCAACGGCCCGGAGGATGGTTTTTCACTCATAAAGCAGATGTCAAAAAATTATATTTTCAAAAATATACAGGTCAGGATGTCCAAAACCTTTTTGTCTCCGATAAAGATCATCCACGGGAGCAGCCCTCTTTAGACATTTTTGCAAAAAGGGTGGAAGGGTATTCACCTTATAATATTGAATTGTTAATCATTAACAAAGCAAACCCTGTCTATTATAGCGAAAACAGGCGGAAGTGGAAAATATTATTAAAACGTGTTCCCCGTGTTGTTTTCATTGGAGATCTCCCAAATGATACCAGTCAACTTGCTGATGTGATTCTTCCTGCGCATTCAGAATTTGAAAATTGGGATTTGGTTGAAGATATTCCGGGAGTAGTTGCAAATACAGCTGTGCTTCAACGACCCGTGATTAAACACATGTATGACACAAAAAGCAGTTATTCAATTCTTAAATCATTTTCTGATGGATTTGAAAATAAAAATAATCCGTTCTTAAATGGAGATGATTCAAAATCATTTGTGAAAAAAAGACTGCAAAAAATCTATCGGTCAAAACAAGGCCAATTATACACATCTCAAACGCAAAAAGAATGGAAAGAAATATATAGCAATCATACAATCATGAAGATTTCAGATTCAGAGAAGAAATTCATGAAAAGTTTGCTAAAAGTTGGCGGATGGTGGGATCCTTCGTATGGTACTCAATTAAGTTTAAAGGATGTAATCAAAAATAAAAATAAACAATTCACATTCTTTAAAGCGATTTTAAAATCTTTTCAAATTCAGAAATTAGATGAATCTCAATTTCTAAAAAATCTTTTGGCTACGAGAGTGTACCCGAAAAGTCTTGAGGAATATAACACATCTGATATACCGGGGTTTCCATTGACGTTAATTTCAGGATACCCAATTACCAATCCTTTTGGCAGGACTGTTTATTCACCAACACTTGTGGAGACCATGGGGAGTCTCCGGGAAATCTACTGGGAAAGTTGGGTGGAAATTAATCCGGAAACAGCTGTTAAACATGAAGTGGAAGATGGAATGATTATTCAAATAGACTCTCCGGTGGGCATGATTCACGCTCGAGTTAGAGTCCGTCCAATTATTCATCCGGATGCCGTTTATGTTCCCATGGGGTTAGGCAGGGAGAATGTTGGCCGGTTTACGACGAATAAAGGATCTGACCCCCGGGAATTAATGGTATCCCAGCCCGAGATATTTACCGGGAACACAATATTATCCGGAACACCTGTTAGAATTACGCTGCTATAGGAAATGAATCATGGCTAAATGGGGAATGGTTATTGACTTGAATAAATGCACCGGATGCGGATCCTGTGTAAATTCATGTCGGATGGAAAATAATGTTCCGAATGTCGGCGACAAAGCGGCACAAGCAGGACGTACGATGGATTGGATGCAAATTATCACTGAATATCATGGGAATTATCCAAACATTCGTATCGTACATATTCCGCGACCTTGTTTTCAATGTAATAACCCGCCGTGTACAAAGGTCTGTCCTGTTCACGCCACATTTTTAAATGAAGATGGTTTAGTGGGTCAGATATATCAGCGTTGTATCGGCTGCCGGTTTTGTATGGCTGCATGTCCATACTCTGCAAAATCATTTAACTATAGTAAACCGGATTTTCCGGAAGCATATGAAAAAACTCTCAATCCTGACGTCACCCGCAGGATGAATGGCGTCGTTGAAAAGTGTAGTTTTTGTCATCATCGATTAGCTATCGCAAAAGATGTTGCCCGGTTTGAGGAAAGAGATCTGGAAGAGGAGGATTATCAGCCTGCATGTTCAGAATCATGTCCAACAAATGCGATTACATTTGGTGATCTTGATAATCCGGAACACCGCGTAACTCATCTTATGCACTCTAATCGTGCTTTTCGTCTGGAAGAAGAATTAGGAACTGAACCCAAGGTCTACTATCTTAAGAAGGAAGATAAATAATGGAAAACCTGCGTAACGATCCGGACTATACACTCTACCGTCCCATACTGGAAAGTGATCGTAGATTTTACTGGATGATAGGCTTCTTAAGTGTAGTAATCTTATGGGCCCTGGTTATGTATATCCGGCAACTCGTCTATGGCCTGGAAGTCACGGGTCTGAATAATACTGTTACATGGGGCTTTTACATCATCAATTTTGTTTTTTTCATTGGAATCAGCCACGCCGGTACACTTATTTCAGCAATATTACGTCTTTCCCAAGCGGAATGGCGTCGTCCCATTACTCGAATGGCAGAGGTGATTACCGCTATTGTTTTGATGATTGGCGGACTACATCCTATTATTGATCTGGGACGTCCGGATCGTGTCCTGAATGTGTTTCTTTACGGACGACTGCAATCTCCCTTATTATGGGATGTTACAGCAATCGGGCTCTACTTTACTGCCAGCACTGTTTATCTTTATGTTCCAATGATTCCCGATATTGCTCTACTCCGGGATAAAACGAATACAAAATTAAAGTGGCTTTACACATTCTTGAGCTGGGGATATGAAGGGACAGAACGTCAAAAACACATTTTAGAACGGGCAATCACTATTCTGATGGTCGCCGTTATACCCATCGCTGTCAGTGTTCATACTGTTATTTCATACATATTTTCAATGACACTTCAATCCGGATGGCATAGTACAATTTTTGGGCCTTATTTTGTTACCGGTGCTATTTTTTCCGGGACGGCAACCCTGCTGGTTGTGATGATTGCCTTTCGAAAATTATTTCATTTGGAAAACTATTTGAAGAAAATCCATTTCCAATATATGGGAATTCTTCTTTTGGTTTTTTCCCTGTTTTGGACCTATTTCACTTTCAGTGAATTTCTGACCGGTATTTATGGGAATGAGCCAAAAGAAATGAGTGTTATCCACTATAAACTTACGGGACCATATGCACCCTATTTCTGGACAATGGTCATATGTAACTTCATCATTCCTGTTGTGATTTTATCATTCAAGAAATTAAAAACCATTCCCGGTATTCTTTTTGCTTCTATTGCAGTAATCATCGGTATGTGGCTTGAACGGTTAACGATTATTGTACCATCACTATCCAGTCCTCGTTTGCCTATCATCAGTGAGCCCTATTTCCCTTCAATGACTGAATGGTCACTTTTTGCAGGTGGTGTTGCTGCATTCTGTTTACTGTTCCTGATATTTGCAAAAATATTCCCGATCATTTCTATCTGGGAAATCAAAGAAGGCCGCGAAGAGGGATTGAATGAAGCAAAAGAAAGATTAGATTCTTACTTACCGGATACTATTATTTCTGAAGAAGAGGCAACATGATGGAAGAGAAAAAAGTAACACCAAAGTACATTTTATTTCTTCAGGTTTTTAGTATTTCCATTATATGGGTTTTATTTATTAGTGTAAATTTTTGGATTATAAATCTCATTTCCTTATCCAGATATTTACAGGACACGCAAAATGCTACCTTGGTTATATCGATTATCATACTTCCATTATTTGGACTGTTGGCAGGAGTGTTAACGTATGTTTTTGTTGGATTGAGGAAAACAAGAATACGTGATTAAACTTTTCAACTCAAAATCGTTTATACTATTATTGTTTCTTACCAACCTTGCTTTTGGCAGCAAGTTCCAAGGTTATTTTTCTACAAACACTTATACATTTTCTCGTCAAAATCAAGAGGATAGCACTCTTATTCATACACGGTTTTATCAATCCGTTTGGCTTCAGGGCAGGGACCTGCTGATCAAAAATAGCCGATTGAATGTATCCGGTGTTTTTTATACAGATCCAGTAAATCCATTTCAAAATGAGTCCGTGTATCAAATATACAATTTTAATTATTCAACGTCTTGGTTCTCACAAAAAATGAAAGTTGTTATGGGGCGTCAATTCCAATATTCAGTTTCTGATGCAGGACGAATGGATGGAGTATCAACCAACTATACATTTCGACAGTTTCAGTTAACAGGATTTATCGGGTCCTATGTTCCTGCAACCGGAATGACGGATAATCCCGTTGAAAATCATTTTTATGGTGGGGAAATTTTGTGGAAAAAATCAAAGACATTCGATGTTCGACTCGGCTATTCAGACAAATCTCATGCAAGACCTGTTTATCGTTACGGACGGAGAAATATCGAAGTGCCGCCTTCGATTAAACAGAGGATTGGACTCCAAAGTCGATTGAATAGAGGAAATCTTACATTTTATGCGCGTACCCGACACCAGGTTCGCAATTTCAAATTAAGTGATCTTATCCTTCAAACAGTCTATAAAGGAAAAAGGAATCAGCGATTACAAAACCTCGTTTTAGAATATAATTTGCGTGAACCCAGAGTGCCGGAAAATTCTATTTTCTCTGTATTTGATACATATTCTTCCCAAGAAGTGTCGTTTAAAGGTCGGTTATTATTAAGTCAACAGCTAACAGGATGGTTCCACATACGGCAAGTCTTTTTCAATAACGATCAGTCTTCGTTTATTTCACTTGGGATGGGTGTTAAAAAATACAAACTGGACCTCATTCATCAGAATGGATACGGGGGTAGTTCCAACCGTTTGGTAATTGGGACGTATCAATCCATTGGAAAACTGGTCCTTTCAAGTCGAATCTCGCTTGGGAATTATCGTTTGATCGAAGGAGATTGGAGTGATTTATCCACATTGACTATTTCAGCATCTTATCCGATATGGAAGAAATTTGAAATTAGTTCTGAAATTCAAGTGTTAAAAAATAAATACTACACAAATGACACCCGTTTTCAATTAGGGATGAAGTACAGGCTGTGAAAATATTCAATCATTATATATACGGTTTGCTGGTTATGTCTTGGATTTCCGTGGGCTTAGCAGCAGATACACCCGCTGTTATCGAATTCAGCCATGATTTGCACGTTGCAGATTTAGAGATCAATTGTACAAAATGCCATAGCCCAAAACTGCTTAAAACAAGTATGAGCTCAGATGATATTATCCTGCCTACGGAAAAAAGGTGTTTAAAATGTCATAAAGTCTGGAAAAAAGATGGAGAGTGTGAAATCTGTCATTTAGAAACGGAACCTTATCAAAGTTTTCCAAAAGTGAACAGAAACTTCATATTTCCTCATAAAACACATTTGGTAGATCAAAACATCGACTGTAATGAGTGTCACGGAGATATGGTTGGTGTTGACAATTCTCCCGCTATTCCGGTTATGAGTGATTGTATATCATGTCATGTGGAAAGGCAGGCTCCGGAATACTGTTCTTCCTGCCATGAAAATGTCGCGTTATTACGACCGGCGGATCATTCGGAAGCTTGGCTTATCGAACATGATTTAGCAGCGTTATCAAATGATTCCGATTGTAATATTTGCCATTCCCAGAATACATGTGATAATTGTCATAGCGGCGCCGTGCTGGGGTTTGATGATTTACCCAAGATGAATCCGGCACCGGGTTATCGTCCTGGAATAATCGTTAATAAAATGCTTTTATCCAGAAATCATACATTAGATTATGTTTTCTCCCACGGTTTGGAAGCAAGTACAAAAGCAAAAGATTGCAGTGTATGTCACGAGGCTCCGGAATTTTGTACTGATTGTCATCAAAATGAAGACGACAGGATTTTAAATAAACCCGACTTTCACGGTGGTTTGGATTGGGGAGCCGTCAAGTATAAATACGGTGTGGATTTCGCTAATAATATCACCGGCGGTGTCCATGCAGAAATGGCCCGAAAAGATATTGAACTTTGTCAATCGTGCCATGATGTGGAGGGAGCTGATCCGACTTGTGTTCGATGTCATAAAGACTCGGATGGTATACAGAATACAGATCCAAAAACCCATGCGACTGGATTTATGAAAAATGTTCACGGTGATTGGTGTACAGAACCGGTTTCTATGTGTTTTGTTTGTCACACACCCGATAGCAAAGGGAGTGGTTTTTGCGGATATTGCCATGACTAATATGAAGATAACCTATATTTCGATTTCTCTCTTAATTCTGATCATGGTTTTTGGTTGTTCAGAAATTGATAAATCATTCCAGGAGCCATTACCGGATATAGTGACGTATGACTCCCATATTAAAGCCATTCTGGATAAAAGTTGTGTACGATGCCACGGCGGGAATGAAACACAAGGCATTAATTTGTCTTCATATAGTAATATAAATACAGATATTGGAAATGATGTTTCATCATTTTGGATAGTTCCTGGCAATCCCAATTCCGGGATATTGATAGATAAATTAAATCCTGGTAAGAATGACAATATGTACGGTTATTTAATCAATAACAGAGACTATGAGATGATCTACCAGTGGATCGTAATTGATAGTGTAGCGGAAAACTAAAGCGTATGTCATATTCTCAATCAACAAGATATGCAATCCGGAATACTATCTGCTTTGTAAAAAAAGGTCCTTTTAGAACCAATTACAGTGAATGAACTTTCAGAGGCTTATTAAATTCCAGAACTACAATAATTGCAGTGGAGAAAATGGAAATAAAAGCCTAAACTAAATAGTATAATTGATAGGGAAAATAATGGATAAGTTAACAAAAGGGCCAGAAACGAGTCGTCGAAGATTCATTGATATATTATTAGGAACAGGTCTTTTCATGTGGATAAGCAGTCTTATATATCCTATCAGTAAATACTTGGTGCCACCCAAAGCAGCCATTCTTTATGTTAATAATGTTGAAGCCGGGACAATGAGTGAATTTCCACCCAGCTCTTCCAAAATCATCCGTTTTGGGAGAAAACCGGTCATCATAGTACGTCAACGAAATGGAAAATTCAGCGCCTTGTCAGCCACTTGCACTCACCTGGATTGTACTGTTCAGTTCAAAGCTGATACGGAGCAGATCTGGTGTGCCTGCCATAATGGTTATTATGATATAACGGGTAAAAATATTTCCGGACCACCACCGTCACCGCTGGCTCAGTACATCGTAGTCGTTAAGGATGATAAAGTTATAGTTGCGTTGGAGGAATTGACCTGATGAGCATAATGGATTGGATTAATGAGAGGGTTAACATTAGAGGTGTCAGCGAATTTGCTTTCAAGAAAAAAGTCCCGGTTTTTTACGGGACAATCTGGTATTACCTGGGCGGTGTTTCCCTGTTTCTCTTTGCAATACAGTTAGTAACCGGGATATTATTACTGCTCTATTATCAACCCGGTGCTGCAACAGCTTTTGAGAGTGTAAAATTTATCGTCAGTAAAGTAGCCTTTGGGTGGTTAATAAGGGAAGTACATGCCTGGTCAGCAAACTTATTTATCTTTTTTGCTTTTTTACATATGTTCACGGTCTTTTTTGCAAAAGCCTATCGTAAGCCACGGGAAATGACATGGTTTTCCGGGATGCTACTCTTAATTCTGGGTATGGGTTTTGGTTTTTCAGGTTATTTATTACCCTGGAATGAATTAGCCTTTTTTGCTACCAAAATTGGATCTGATATTGCCGGGGCCGTCCCGTTTGTTGGTGAATTTTTATTAAGGTTATTACGGGCTGGCGATGAAGTGACCGGAGCTACATTAACGCGTTTCTATGGATTTCATATTGCGCTATTTCCAGCATTTTTTACCCTTGTGTTAGGGATTCATCTCATCCTTGTTCAAGTGCAGGGCATGAGTATTCCCCCTGAGTTGGAGCGAATTCCGGAAAAGCATCGCCGTTACATGCCGTTTTTCCCCAATTTTGCTATTCGGGACGCTCTCTTTTGGCTTATCGTTCTCAATATTATCGCTTTGCTTGCGGTATTTTTCCCTTGGGAGTTGGGTACTAAAGCCGATCCATTGGCTTCAGCGCCAGCCGGTATACATCCGGAATGGTACTTCATGTTCATGTTTCAAACTTTGAAACTCATCCCCGGACATATATTTTTCATTGAGGGAGAGCTATTTGGCCTGCTTATATTTGCATTTGGTACAATATTTTGGTTTCTGGTTCCTCTACTTGATCGTAAAGCACGTAGAGGTCAGCGCTCGCGTTTCTGGACTGTGATTGGCGTTGTGCTGATTGTCTACATGATAATGATGACACTTTGGGGGTACATAGTATGAAATTTTCAAATGTCTCTCTCCTGATCCTAATTATAGTCGCTGTTGCTTCCAGTAATACGCCTCTTACAAAGGATGCATGTATTGACTGTCATAGGCAATTAGACGAAGAACAGGATGTAGGAGAACAAATTCTGAAGAATGTTTTTCAGGATATTCATTTGCAAGTGGGGTTAAGCTGTGCCGATTGTCATGGCGGAAACCCGGAAGCTTATGATGATGAGGATGAGGCTATGTGGGATAATCCCACATTTATAGGTGCGATTTCAAGAAGAGATCAACCTGAAATATGTGGCTCCTGTCACTCAGATCCACAATTTATGCGTCAGTATTCAGCATCTGTACAAACCGATCAAGTAGATCAATATTGGACGAGTCAGCATGGAAAAGATCTACTGAATGGAAACGATAAAGTAGCAACTTGTACTAATTGCCATGGTGTTCATGGAATATATCCTGTGAAAGATCCCCGCTCTCCGGTCTATCCCCTGAACGTTCCTTCTACTTGCGCACAGTGCCATAATGATGCTGAATACATGTCTGAGTTCAACATTCCCACCGATCAGTATTACCTATATCGTACTTCGGTTCATGGAAAAGCGCTTCTGGATCGGCAGAGTCTTACTGCTCCGGCATGTAATGATTGTCATGGGAATCATGGCGCTTTACCTCCCGATGTAGTACACATAGCGGATATTTGCGGAACTTGTCATGTGAATAACAGTCAACTTTTTCAAAAAAGCCATCTTAACAATATTTTCCTGAAAAAAGGATTTGGACAATGTGAAGCATGCCATGGCAACCACGGTGTTAAAAAACCATCGGATGAATATTTGAATTGGGAACATGGAGCCGTATGTTTGCAATGCCATGGAAATACGACTGGAAATCCAAAAGAATTAGCCGATTTGTTTTACCATACAATTGACAGTTTAAAAGGTCAGATTAGTCTAGCTGAAGATTTGATGGGACAGGCAGAACAAAAAGGTATGGAAATCTCCGATCTCTATTTTCCTTTGGAAAAATCCCAGAAAGTATTAATTCAAACCCGTACCAGTATTCACAGCTTCAATAAAGACTTGTTACTGGAAACGGTTAAAGATGGATTCATAGCCACCGATGAAGCTATACAAGGCGCATCATTAGCCTTGACTGAATTTGATCAACGTCGCAAATGGCTGTTTATCTTCTCTCTGATAATTACTTACTTAATAGTAGTTGTTTATTTTAAAATTAAAGATTTTGATCGCAGACATAGAAATAAAAACAAATAAAGAGAAATTATTATGATTAAATACATAACAGGTATCTTATTACTCGGAAGTATAGTATGTGCTCAACAGTTTGAATACGTAGGAACAAATAAATGTAAAGCCTGTCATTCCAATTCAAAGAAAGGGGCCCAATACAAGGTATGGAAGGAAACGAAACATGCCAAGGTATATGACCTGCTTCTAACCGATAAAGCTAAACAGATTGCAAAAGCAAAGGGCCTAACAAATACACCTGATAAAGCTCCGGAATGTTTAGAGTGTCATACTGTTGGATTCGGTGCCGGTGGATATGAGATTAAGAATGATGAATTCTGGAATCCGGCCAAAGATGATCGAAAAGGAAAAAAAGCTGTTAAACGAATGGAAAACCTGAAAAATGTTGGGTGTGAAGATTGCCATGGTCCCGGCAGCAAGTATAAAAAAAAGAAGACCATGGAGGCAATTTTCAAAGGTGAGGTTAATGGATCTGATTTTGGTTTACTAAAAGTGACCGAAGAAACATGCATAAAGTGTCATAATGAACGGAGTCCCTCCTATAAGCCGTTTGACTTCGCAGCTCGATTAAAAGAAATTGCCCATCCTTTCCCGGATGATATGAAATAATATAACTGATTATTTAGTCATGTCGGACGGAGATTTTATGAAAATGATAAAACTCTGCTGATGACTGTTTTTATGGGACACAGAATAATGAAACCCGTGTCGTATGTCATCCCCCGGGAAAGAGATGCGGTATCGCAATTATTAACGAGCTTTGTAAATACTCTTACTGCTGATATTGAAAAGAGTTGTTTGAATTTTCTATTTTACTAACGAGCTGATATCCATAATAAACAGAGATAAACTTCTTTCTCCCGGTTTAGCATTTCGACTGGATGAAAACAATAATGAGTTTCCATCCGGTGATAATACCGGAAAACCGTCAAAGGCATCACTGTATGTTAACCGGGTTTGTTTTCCAGTCTCGATATTCATCATATAAATTTCAAAATTGCGGGGGGGAAGCAGTTTAACAAAAACAAAATATTTTCCATCCGGACTCGGATGTGGAGCCCAATTTGTTTGATCATCTTCAAACGTAATCTGTTTTAATCCTGTTCCATCATGATTGATTGTAAATATAGTCATGGGTTTGACCCGTGATTCATCAAATTCCTTTTTCCAGGCTCGATAGATAATAGTTTTACTATCCGGCAAATAAAAGGACCCGCCTTCCTGCCAATCATCTGTGAACGTAATCTGGTGTTCACCGGTCCCATCTGATTTCATTTTCCATAGATCCAGGTTGCCATCGATTTGACGGGTAAAGAGAATCCATTTTCCATTTGGGGAAACAGACACTTCGGCGTCATAATACTTATTATGTGTTAAACGAACGACATTTCCCCCATTTAGGTCGCTGGTGTATAATTCGGCACCCTGCGGATAAATAGACGGGATGGACCAGCTGCCAACCGGAACGTCGGGATAATCCCGTGTTGACGTCCAAATTAATTTATCCCCGGATGGGAAATAATATGAACAGGCATCTTCCCCTTGATGATTTATTCTGCGAATATTTGTCCCATCTATGTTGGCCGTATATACATGGTGAACCTTATCATCCTCAGTAACTTTCGCATTGAAAATAATACTTTTCCCGTCAGGAGAATAATAAGCCTCGGCTGCTTTCGTGAGATTGGGTATGGCACGAATGGGTAGTTCTTTCGCCATTTCATCTTTTGCCTGAACCGGAGCAACTGTTTCAAGTGGTGGGGCAACAATATCAGATCCAGTAAATAAAATAATTCCAATTGTAAAAAATACTAACAGTTTACGCATTGCTAATTTTTCCTTTCTAACCTTTTTTATATTGCCAGTTCAATGGAAAATTGGTTCGTATTCCCAAAGCGTCCTAATGGCCTAAAGCTGTAATTAACAAACGTTTTGCCGAGAATTCCTAATTCCAATTTTACACCGGCACCAAATGTTAAATTTTCTTCATCATAGTTAAATCGATATCCACCCCTGATGAAAAAAAGATCGTTATAAGAGTATTCGCAACCCAAATTCAAATGTTCGGCGCTATCATTGGGATGCTCAGCGTCCAGGCTCAATGTTATGCGGTTTCTAGCGTTTAATATGTATGCATCCTTTTTACCGACTAAATCCATAGCAATTCCAATACGGAATAAAAGAGGCAATGACCATGGCTCTGTTCTAAGGTTTACATCCGATAGGTAATTACCCTCAATATCATCGTTAATATCGGCTTTTTCGATGAGGTCTCTCCCTTCGTACTTAAGTTCACCACCGAAATTTGAGAGACACATTCCAATTTTCAGTCCGTGGAAATCCGTTTGCAGGAGCATACCAATATCGATTGCCACCGTGCTGGCGATTTCGTTATAAGCAGATAGACGAATGAATTTAACAGTGTGACCATAGCTGAATCGGTCACTAATCTGACGGGCATAGCTTATTCCGAAAGCCATATCCATTACAGAATAAGTTTGCCCGTTACCGTCAGGTTCAGCGATTGTAGTTACGTCTTGTTCATCCATGGATAAGGCGGTGAGTGAAAATCCCAAAACACCGGATCGTCCAGTTGGAAATGAAACACTGATAAAATCATGGGAAATATCCAATGCCCAATTATTATGTATAAATGTTGTATTAATTTTCTTCTGGTTCATCATTCCTGCGGGGTTCCAATACATGGCTGAACCATCATCAGACACGGCAACAAAGCCACCTCCCATACCCATGGCTCGTGCCCCAACACCTAATTTGAGGAATTGGGCTGTTGTAGTGCCAACTTTATCGAAACCACTACCGCCAAAGACTACGGTTATGAATAAAAGGGTAAAGGTAATATATTTTCTCATTTTATCACTAAAAATCTGCCGATTTTTTTATCGCCACGGGGTGTTTCAGCATAGTATAAGTAAACACCCGGGGCAATAAATTGATCATTTTTCGTGCGCATATTCCAGAATTCATAATCGGTGGGTGCATCATGTTTTACTGTCGCAATGAGATCTCCAACCAGAGTGTAAATCCTGATAGTGCATTGATTGGGGAGATGATTAAATTTCAATTTCTTCCCGAATTCATTATTTTCCCAAATATTTGTCACGATATAAGGATCGGGAACCACACGCATTTTATCTAAAGGATTGGAATCTGTAACAGAATTTGCAAGCATAGCTGTTGTTCCAAACGTATAATAAATTTCTTCTCTAAAAGGTTTATAGGTTTTTATAGTGAACTCATCACCATTAGAGGGAGGGATTGCGTTAATTACCTCTAATTCCCCATCTTTATTATAGGATGAATCCGGTTTGTTATTGGTAAAGAGGAATAAATAATTGGTTTCTACTGATTCTAAAATAAGAATATCTACATGTTTCTCGTACCAGCCAATACTTGCTGGAGTGAAGCCTTTTCCGCCGGGTACAAGATCCCAGCCTAATGGACTATAGTAATCTTTTCGATAATCATCCGGGGCAAGAATTGCGAATTCACCTAACCATGAAGAGCTGGTAACATCTCTTGGATTCTCCGGATCATTGATAATTTCAATCCGAATTGGTAGATATTGTTTTTCGCTCTGTTCTTCTCCAGTAAAAAAATCTAGCCATTTAACTGAATCTCCACCTTCATAATTTACTGTTATTTGCCAATCATCATAGGAAGAAACATCCTCCTGGATAAGCATTGCAGATCCAGGATTAATACTTTGATACCTCCAGTCAAATGTGGAAGTATCATTCTGTACTTTTGTCCAACCGAATTCTTTGATACCTAACGGTGTATTTTGTACTGTAATCCGAAAGCCATCCACTACGGGAAGATTATCGCCCGTGTGATCAGAGAAAATATAATTATTAAAAAGCGTGTCCATTTCAATTGTGTCTACAAGAGTAAAACCCATGCCAAACGTAGTATCATTGTCTTCAACGTATAGAGCGCTGTCTGAAAATGTAACCTTATAGCCATGTCCGGTTATTTCTGTTGGGTCAACAATTTTAATTTTAACGATACCGTTACAAATACCTCCATTTGGTTCCAACTGACCTAAAGGAACAATAGCATCCGAAAAATTAATTGGTTTGCCCCCGGGGATTACTGATACTGTATGCGGTTCGAAAATAGATGAACCAAGAGGGTATAAATAAGATTGCTCCAAACTATCCGGGCTTTGATTACCTCGATCATATGCTGATACACAATACCAGTATTCCAAACCATTAATAAGGTTTGAGTCCGTAAACGTGTGGACGAGTCCTGAGTTGGTTCCTAAATATTGCGGGAACACAGGGTCCAGTCCGGATACATCAACACCATATCTTGACGTATCTTCATCAAAAGAATAATCAAAGGTGGCAATGGGTACCCAACCGACCTGAATACCGTAGGCATTCGTTACCGGGTCCCCCCATGTTATACCATAATCAGTGCTGCGAAAAACTTTATATCCTTCGAAATCTTTAACATCTTTTAAAACATCTACTGAACTTTCTGAAGGTTCGGAGTTCCAAAAAAGGGTCGTTTTTCTATCTCCGGGTACCGCTGTTACAATTGGTGGCTTTGGTGGTCCTGATCCTTGAAAATATAAATCATACATTTTATTTGCCATCCGAAGATTATTCATCAAATCGGTGGTGTCGGGAGAATCTGGTATTTCTCCGGCATCTCCCATAATGAGTCCAAGTGTAATCGTAACTGATGAATCCGCATCTAAGTGATGGGGGCCGCTGGAAATTATAAAATTGATACCGTCTCCTGCTAAATCAACGCCGCTTTCATCATCAAGCCACTTTGGGTAAAACTTTTCAAGAGAGTCCAGACCGGTATAATCTATCCGTTGATCATTTCCGTGGAAATACCAAGAAAGAGAATCCAAGACAGTAGCGTCTCTTGTACTTGTCATTATTGCCCACATTTCTTCATCAGTTATGGGTGAAACACCCCGGGCAAAATGATGAAAATCTGTTACTCCTAGATTAAAAGGTGTATCAAATATTCGCAGACCCACAATACCTAATGGATCATTTTTATTCGCCCAGGTCTTATTGAGTACATTGTTAAGATCATACACGTAGACAAAGTCTTGTTTTCCATCATCATCACTATCTATAAAATTGATATAGTCGTGATTATCATAGTCGGGACGGAATTTTGAATAAAAACCGATATAAATACTGTCCAGATCCTCATCGCTTTTGTTATGAATTTTCAGATCCCAAAAAACGAAATCTTCGGCATAGGGTCGTCCATAACTATAGGATGTTTGCTCTACTTCAATACCGATTGCCCCCTGGGCATTATCATCATCATTGTATATACAAAAAATATCTCTATCAGATGTAAATTCATTTTCCCTGTCAGGTATCGTACGGGAATCAGGGTGAAGTTCAAGAGTATTCTCATCAATGTTACTTACATCCACTCGGAAATATCCAGGCCAGAAACGATCATCCGTTGAAGTCCATGATCCGTTTTCATCATAATAACCATAGGGCCAAGTTTCCCTAAAATCGCTTGACGCCTGAAAAGGAGTTTCATCCGATTCTGCTCGAATCTCCCCGGAATAATGACGGCCGGCAGCATCGTCCGGCGGGAGCCAATCTGTCACTTTTGATAATCCCTGGGTTACTGTTTCAATTACATTATGTTCATTAACAGCAACAACTAATCCCAGTCCAAAAATATATTGCCGATCATAATCTGCTGTCCTGGGCCAATGACCGGCGTTGGTAAACCATATATGAAAATTAGATAAGTCACCAATATTACTGGTATTATTCTGGAGCTGACCTTTATCCATAACTCCAACAGCTTTCTCGCTAAAACCGGATGTTTTAAAAGAAATCCTTCCGGGTGTCTTATCGTCATGGCATCTGGAACAATCCACGCCCAATAAAACCGTGGGTATGTAAATCATCGAAATAACCAATAATATATTGAGTATTGAAAATTTCTTCATCATTAAAAGGTGAAATTAATTCCAGTTTTAATTGTTCTGGGCTGTCCAATATGGAGTGGATTATAATTGGCATCCAGTGAAGAACCAACTCCGGAAAAACCGGGATCGAATGGTTTACCTGTGCGGGAATAAACATACAAAATATTTTCGTAATCTGTAAGATTGATTATTTCCAGAAAAATAGTTAATGCGGTAGAATTGACCTGAAATTGTTTTTTCATCCGCAAATCAGCGGAAAAGGTCCAGGGCTTCCTTGCAGAATTAATATCCACTCTAATGGTGGGATCAACATAAGGTGTATAAGGTAACCCGCTCCCTGTATTAATTAATAAATTTGTATTCAATTTTGAAAAAGGATGAAAACCAAATATACTTGGTCCGGATTTTGAAGGAGTTTTTATAAATAAAGAAAAGGAAATATCATGTCGCTGGTCAAAATCCAGAAAATATTCTTGGTGGGGTACTTCCTCTTGAGTATAAGCTGAAAAATACCCTCCCGTAGGATTTGAATTATTTCCTTTTGCTATGGCAAGGCTATAAGCAATTGATCCTCCAAAAATTCCACTAAACTGCTTATCCAATGAAATATCAATGCCTTTAACACTACCATAATCTGAGTTGGTATATGCAATATACATATTAGATAAATAACGGATTTGTAAAGTAGAAAGAAGATCGCGAATATCTTTTGACCATAGATTGATTTCCAGGCTAGTGTATTCGGAAAGAACCTGTTTCAATCCTGCTTCAAATGCCACCGTTTTCTGTGCCTTTAATCTGGGATTTCCCACAAGGGGTAAGGCGGCGGATACATCTTTTTCAGCATTATATGTAAAGGCATCAAATGTCGGTGTCTGGAAAAAATGTCCGTATGAAAAATGGAAAACAGTATTATCGGTTATGGGAAAAGCAATTCCAATTCGTGGGCTCCAATTGGATTGAGCAGGAACGGCTATATGTTCTGCGGGGACCCATACATTCTCTGTAGAATCCCACTCCACAAACCGGTTGATATCCCGCCACATGGTTGCGTTTGGATCTACGTAATCCCAACGCAAACCAAGATTGAGTATGATATAGTCGAGTTCAATTTTATCCTGGATAAAAAATGAACCTTCCTTTGGAGTGAATGTTGTGTCGTCTTTGAAATTTGTTCCACCGACCCACGGCTCTTCTTCATTATAAATATCCAGCGTATGCGGCATATACGTAAAGCCGGCTTTTAGCAGATGGATTTGATTCATTTGGTATGTCATATCCATATTTATCGAATAAGTGGTACTTTGATTATCTATATATGTCCCTTGGTTCCCTGTATCGTAAAAGTAAACTGTTTCATCTGTAAGCGGGCGTTCATATTCTTCCGGTGATAAATCCATGACAGTGGTTCGTGTCGCTACAATTTGTTTGGTCAAGTACAAATTATAATATAGAGGTTCACTGATAAAATGTGTCAGCGTTAATGCAATTCTATCATTGGATTTAAAAGTGTGAGCTTGGTTTAAAGGTCTGTATTTCCATCTATGTGAATATCGCTGGTATAACCGGTTTGAACTGTGCAGGTTCCCGGTGAGTTTTATTTTTTGAGAAAGTTGTGTAGTGAGTTTTATTTGTATATCTTGGTTAATATCAATGCCATGCGGCAGAAAATTATCTATTGAGCTATAATATGCAGAGGCAAAAAAATGCGAATCACCCATAGGTATTTTTCCACCAATGTTCAAGCTGGCAGATCCCTGAACAGGTAAATTCAACAATGGAAGCAGGGGAGTTGCTGAAGAATTTTTGAGATTTGTTTTAAGGTAATTGAAAAGTGGTTCTTTTAAATCTGTCCAGACATAATTTTTATCCGTCACTTCATTAAAAGCACCTGCAGAGTGATAGGGCGAATTATTTAAATATGAAGAAATATATTCCATTTTTCCTTGAAATTCATCTTCACCTTCTTTAGTAACAATGTTAACAACACTGGACATTGCCTGACCATATTCAGCATTAAATGTTCCGCTAATGATAGTCATTTCCTGAATGGCATTCTGGTTAACAGAACCGGAAAAATCACCTTGCAACGGATCTTTTACAACTATGCCGTCGATCATGTAAAGAATTTCTTTTGTCCGACCACCCCTCACATGGATACCTCCGGATGCATCTTCAGTAAAACCAGCCTGAGTAACCAGCACATCTTTGAAGTCAACTACCGGCATATCCACAATATTTTCAGCATTGATAATTTTAATAGATGAAGTTGCGTCTTTTTGGATCAGGGGTCTGGACGCGATCACCGTCACTTCTTCTCCTCCGATGACGGTTTGTTCCATCATAACCGGTAATTTGGTCGTAAAATCTGACATAATAACGACATCCTCCTGGATAATCGTTTTGTACCCAATCATCATGAATTTGACATTATAATAACCGGGGGAGATATTCAGAATAAAATAATATCCTTGATCATTAGAAATGGTTCCTATATCTGTATTTTCAATAATGATATTTACACCAATAAGCGGATCTCTGTTATTGTCTGTGATTTCTCCTGCAAGTTTTCCACCAACGCCGGCAAAACTAAATGAGACAACAGTTAAAAGTAAGGCAGTTATATAAGAGTGTTTGAAACTCATAAAGTTCAAGAAGTGGGCGCATTATAGAATAACTGCACCCACTTCTTACTCTGGATGTTTATTTGAGGAAAAGCATTTTTTGGGAAACTCTTTCAGAACCATTGGATAGGGTGTACAAGTACATACCTGCCGGTACAACCCGGCCACGATTATTTTTTCCATTCCAAATGACAGAATAATGTTTCGGTCCATAGTTTCCGCTGACGAGATTTATTATGAATTGACCATTTAAGTTGAAAATATCTAACGATATGTTTGTCCTCTGGTTTAAATCAAAGGAAATGGTTGTCGTTGGATTAAATGGATTGGGGTAGTTTTGGTTTAGTGAAATAGATTTTGGTATCTCAGGATTATCAAATGGATCAATGGCAAGTTCCGCGTCAGATGTCACAACGATATTGTCATAATACCCGGCAATTCCATCTACACCATCCATTTGGAAGGCATAAACGCCATACTGTCCACTGGCAGCTCTATCATCACCATCGTCAATATAGGAACCGAGGTTCTGACCGTCATAATAGCATGTGTATTCAGTCGTGCCGTCGTCTAATGTTTCAACTTTTACGGCCATATGATGCCAACCTTCAGAGGTATCAACATCCGAAGCGTCGATACTATATGAGAATGTGTACTGAAAGTTCTGGTCCATTTGGTTGTTGTATAGACGGAATCGATTATCACCATCAAAGTCTGCAACCAGTTTGACATAATATCCTGCCGAAGAGTCTGCATAAACAACTAAACCTGTATAAGCAGAACCTCCGGAGTGGTTTCGATAAACATAAACATCACCGTCAATCGTATAGTTTTGATCAGTGGTTTCTCCCACCAAGGCAATGGCAGCTCCCGAATAAGAGGCGTCGCTATCCTGTAAATACCCTACTTTGCTTCCACCATTAAAGAGAACCGCAGGTGCCGTAGACATATCCACAGCTTGAAGTGCTTCTTCACCTGCTCGGTAAAGTTGCCACTCACTCACATCACCATCTTCGAAATCCTCTGAAAAAGGCAAGGATTGTGCAAATATATAACTCATTCCTAGTCCGACGATAAAGAAAATTTTTAACATATTCTTCAAGTTACACTCCTTTTTCTATTATTGTTGTTTTTACCTGACTATTTATGCTTTTTATGATAAAGAGTCGTATTCTTGAATTGGAAAGATAAGTGCCCGATTCAAATATTAATATGTATTATCATACTAGATAAAATAATCAACAATCATTCATAGGTCAAGATATTACGTTGGATATGGGCAGCTTATGACGTTAAATAATAAAAATGCAAGGTTTTGTGATTTAGCCTGATAAATTGATTTGCCGTTCTACATTAGTTGGAAATCCGACCGGAATTCACACCACAAGGTTGAAGAATAACAGACACTGCAATAAAGGTAATCTAATTAGAAAAAATAGCAGAATCGGGAATCTTTTTTTTCCTAAAAATATAAAAGGAGAATAAAGTTTATCATCTCCTTTTGATTCCGGTTTCTATAGTGCAAAGTTAAAAACTTTTTTTCAACGGCGATTCGGTCACTTCCCATTGTCCTTTTCCCACATTTTTCGTTCCCTTAAAAACGAGGTAAGAATATTTCCCGTAATGGGGGATCAATTGACCTATTCGTGGAAGAGATTCAACATCATTAGAGAATATAATGAGCACATTCTTAAATCCTTTCCAGTTTTGCCCGGTTAAGATAAAAGTATGTCCAGCTATGGGATATTTTTTTCCTGCAATAGAAATGGAATCAGCAATTATTTCAATGCGATCAGAAATATAATTGACCGATTCCTTTGCATTTAAAATGACCGGAAGTCCGCTTTTATCAGATGAATCAATTTCGTAAAGCGATTGTACTGCCACATCACTTTCAGTGATATTATCTCCAAACTGTTTAAATAATTCAGTTCCTTCATCCGCAAAAAAAAGTTTATTCTTATTTCCTAATGTTGCGGAAAGGATCGGTTCAATTTCTTCAGGGAAAAGCCTGCGGAATAGATGAAGCTCAGGATCAACTGATATGGCGGCAGCTCCGTTGGGCAGGTTCATTGAGTAGGATGTAAACGGTGAATTCAAGACAACGGTTGTATCGAATCCATTATCAAATTGAATTGGAACTTCCAAACGGTAATTTTGCCTGCTCTTTTCCATGAGAGTGAAATGGATGGTTTTCTCATTTACGCTATCAATCTGCATGTCCAAAATCGGTGCGCCATCCTGATCAATCCATTGGGGAAGAATGTGGCTCAAATTCTTCCCGGATGTTTCTTCGAAAGTAGCGATCCATTCTTCCCAGGAAATTTTCTGACCCTGGTATTTGGTATATATTTTTTTCCATGCATCAAAAAATGGCTCCGTCCCTATTTCTTCCTCGATCATGTGGTACACCATCATGGCCTTGTTGTAGCCGATGGTTCGGGTTTCGGGGCTGGTTCGATTGATGAATTCTCTTATGGGGAAATCATTTTCTTCCGTTACATAATTAACATATTGCTTTAATATATTTTTCCGGTAAGTTTTGGCCGCTTCAGGGCTTCGCTGAAGTTTGTAGCGATAATCTGCGCCATAGACTGTAGCCGATTCGCACCAATTTCCCCGGTTATAATCTGCGTAAACACTGTTACCCCACCAGTTATGTAGCACCTCGTGCCCAAGTGAAGTATAGACAATAAAAGGCAGGCGGATGACCTGTTGCCCAAGCAATGTCCATGCCGGCATACCGTATCCAGTGGGAAAGAAATTTTCCACCACCGTAAACCGTTTATATGGATAAGGACCAATTAATTCAGAATATTGTTGAATATATTCTGCTGTGGCCGGAAGATACTGGTCAAAAAGTCCGGTGTCTGCTTCAAAAAAATAGCAGGCTACTTCGATATCCTCCACCCAAGTTGATTTAGTTATAAATGGCGCCGCCATGAACATATTACCGTTATTTTTAAAAGGATTACCCCATGATTGGACTTTTCGCCCATTAATGATTTTGTTGGATAACCGATTTCCATTGCTAATGGATTCCCAGCTTTCCGGGATGCTAGCAGTGAGTTTGAAACTGGCCAGGGAATCCTTCCCGGTTGGATAATAAGTTGCCGCAGGGCTGAAATACGCGCCTTTTTCTGAAATGGTGGCGGCTACTTCCCGTCCAACATTCTCATTGGAAAAACGGATATCTTCAACTTTCTCGTAAAATTCTCCTGAATAGGAAATCGAAAACCGCACTTGTCCGGGAATTTTTGAGTGAAATACGATGAGTTGGACCTCATCCTGTGTTTTATCAATTGGGAAAATTTCTTTTAAATAGTCCGGTAATTTTTCGGATTCATTTGATAAGAATAACTGATAAGACGTTGGAGTATCATCGATTTTAAAAGCGTGAATCCGGACTGTCCCGTTTAAGGTGAACAGATTCAATCCCCGGTTGACCTTCATGGTACCGCTATCGGAAAGATCAGCATAGTGATCTGATACACGGATATTTAACTGAATATCATGGGACTCAAATTCCACAACGAATACGTTCGTATTACCGCATGAGATAAAAAATAGAAATGAAAAAATAAAAATGTGTTTCATGAGTTTTCCTAATAATAACCTTGCGAAGGTTCTAAATCCACGCAAGGTTTAAATTTGTTACCGAACGATGATGGAAACCGGATTTTTTACAATCATATATTTTTTTGCAACACGATTAATATCATCTAATGTAACCGTTTTTATGCTATCGAGAAATTGGGCATCCGCGTTTAAATCATTTTCATAATATTGCGAATAACCCAGATAGTAAGCTTGATTAATGCTGGAGAGTCGTCGGAACATCATTCGTCCCAAGTACATATTGACAGATTTTTCCAGTGTGATCTTATCCACATCTGTAAGCATGTCAATGGAGAAAAATCCCGGGAATTGAGATATGAGCTCATCCACATTTTCCGGTCGCGTCCCAAAATTGATGGAGAATAATGCTTTATTTTTCTTAACGGAAATTCCAGCATGCATTCTATAAGCCATTCCCTGTTTTTCCCGAATATCAAATACAATTTTGTTTGATAGAATTAAAGAAAGGGCTGTTAATGCTGGTTTATCTGCAGGATTAATTTCCTTAATGAATCCCCAAAAAAGATACGATTGCGCACCACCACCATTTTCTTCAATAGAAATGGATTCAGAATTCAATTGATAAATATTAACATATGCTGGCTCTGAATCTATATTTCGAAAATATCCAAAATCGGCAAACATCGTTTGAACTGATTCGTGGTTTTCAGGCGAGACAACGGATAGTATAAGGTTTTCTGGGGTCCAGTATGATTTTGCAAAAGCGAGTAATGATTCATAAGTAAGTTCCGGTTGAACACTTTCGCTTTCACTCTTTTCATAAATTTGTTTATCCACCAGTTTATTGAATTTTTCTTTGGCTTTATTTTTTCGCCTCATTCTACCCAAACTGCCATGTGAAGAAGATGTGGCTTTGGTGAACTCATCCCTTGTGGGTATAAAATCCGTGAATGACGAGTTAAGAAAATCAATGACACCTTTAAAATCATCCGCCAGTCCTTCCACGCGGATATAGCCAAAATCATCATGGAGATAAATGTCATCCATGGGAATAAACGGATTATCATTCACCTTAAATGAAAGTCCAAACCGGGCACTTTTCTTTTTAGCATTACCGGACTTCATTCGTTGGTTAAAACAATCATGCAAAACCTTCGCTGCATCTTTTCCGAATTCCCTTTCTAATCGGGCTTTGTGTTTGAATAAATAGTGGATTGCTAGAAGGGGACTGGCAGAATTCTGCTTTACAATAAGCGTTGTTCCTGTTCCGTCATAATCGAATAATTGTGGAGCCGTCAGGCTGTTTGTTTCTCTTCCACTAGAATCCATAGGATGATGGATGATTACAGTTGGAT
The DNA here is from genome assembly GCA_913009735.1 of uncultured Fidelibacterota bacterium. Classification (GTDB taxonomy): domain Bacteria; phylum Fidelibacterota; class Marinisomatia; order Marinisomatales; family TCS55; genus JADFRD01. The sequence goes on along the minus strand of CAJVYU010000006.1, from coordinate 21,642 downwards.
TGTTGGGGATCTTAAATATTTTCAATGAATCTGATGCTTTTTGGTACAATTTCGAATTAAAAGATGATAAAAACCCATCGATTCCTTTTTGGGCAAAAATGTGAGCATTGTAAATGCCAAACATATGTGGTTTTTCCAAACTTTTATAGAAAGCAGTTTTTTCTGCGGTTGCAAAGGCAGTCACGGATTCTTTTTTCATAGAAAATTTCAATCCGTGAACTGCATTACTTAAAAAAGAAACGATCATATCCAAGTTATCATCGGACTCAACAGTTACTTTAAGGATCAGGAAATTCCCAACAGGTGAAAGTCTAATATCAGGATATATCGATTGAATATTTGTACTGAATCTTTTATTGGCGTTTGTTTGTAAATTTTCAATTTTAGATGAAAGAACTTCTTCCATTAAATCGAAAAATCCCGGGACAGGATTATTTGGCAAAACAAATGCTAAATGTATCAATGTAGTAGAATCGGAATGGGAGCGGTGATATAGTTCACCTGTAGTAAAATCGGGTGTATCAAAACCCGTCTTAAAATCAGCATCTTTCGGGTGAAGGACTCTTCCGGGTCCGGGTTTTCCATAAATGTCTTTGATCCAATCCAGCATTTCAGTTGAATTAAAATTCCCAATGACACTTAAGATCATATTATTTGGAACGTAATTTTCTTTATAAAATTGGCGGACTTGTTCTAATGGTAAAGATTGAATAGTGGAATAGGTCCCTAATGTCGGTAAAGATAAAGAATGACCCTGGTACAAAATGGATTGAATATCCCGTTCGATCTGGGTTTCCGGGCGCGACAGACTTTGGGCGATCTCTTCCAACACAATCCCTTTTTCTTTTTCATATTTTTCTTCCGGTAAAATTGAACGAAACAGCATATCCGCTTGGATCGCCATCCCGGCCTGAATGTGTTCCGCAGGAGTGACCATCATGAAATTGGTATAATATTCACCGGTGTTGGCATTATTGTACGCGCCTATCCGATCTGCATCATCATAAAGTTTTTTTTGTGTGCGAGAGGTTGTACCGTTAAAAAGCAGATGTTCCAGCATATGACTCATCCCGCTGGTGGCATTGGTTTCGTAAGCAGAACCGGTTTTAACAACCATATTTGCTCCGACCATAGGCAGTGATCTGTTTTCGAGCAGAATGATGTCCATACCGTTGTTTAAACGATGGATAGAGATTCCGGAAGGGAAGGAGTTCCCGACACTAATGGAAACAAAAAGTAAGTAAATAATACTTTTTAAATATTTAATTATAATGAAAAAACATCTCACAATAACGTCCGGAGTTATGTATTACTCATACCAACAAACGCACCGGTAAAATATGCAATTACCCAGAAAACATAAGCTAACATATAATAATAATATAACCTACCTGTCAGAGGACTGCTTTCTTGATGCGACTTAATGGAATTCCAACTCAATAAAACAATGCTGATCATAATTAAAACTCCTGCTAATCCAATTAAACCATGAGGTGTTGTAATGGGTTGTGTAGATCCTATAGCCATGCAACTGACTGCGATCACTTCAAAAACAAGGCCGGTGGTTAGCAGCAAAACAATCTTTTTCGTAATTAATTGCTTTTTCAATGCTAAAATCATACCCAGGGAATATAGGATAAGAGATAGCGTAATAGTTCCTGTTCCAACAAGAATAATTGGTTTCATAAAAATACTCCTTGAAAATACTCGAAGGGAAGTTAACCATATTCAATCCAGTCTTCATCCGTATTATATGGTATGCTTTCTCCGTCTTGAATATCGTAAAATGACTCCAATTAAAAAATAGAATCTTTTATTAGTCATCTTTATATAAATTTTTTAAATTGTGTTGCTTATAGCTTATAAAAGTAAGTTAAAAAGCTCTATTTATTAACAACTATGAGGAAATCATGCAAGACGGTACAGTAAAGTTCTTTAATAGAAATAAGAACTACGGTTTCATATCCGGTGACGATGGTAAAGACTATTTTGTTCATTCCAGTGGTATAGCCCCAGGGATTTATATCAAGGAAGGTGACAAAGTGTCTTTTGAAGTCGTTGAAGGAGAAAAAGGACCGAAAGCTGAAAACGTTGAGATTATAGACTAGTCTATTTCACATCTGTTAAAATTCAGTGGAAAGCCTCCTCGCAAAGTGCTGAGGGGGCTTTTTTTTATGTAAATATTTACCTGCCACAGACAGACGATTTATGCTGGATAATCTAAAGCATTCTTCTATCAGGTGTACACTATTGCAAACTTGTGCGCCTGCCTGCCGAAATGAAATGCAGACATGGCCGCGGGGGAGCAAATGAATTAATTAATGAGATTAGTTTAATATAATTCTATCATTAATATAGACAATTTGTAATTTCTGCAGCATTAAGGGTGACTTAAGATCTTTTCGTTTAACAGTTTTCTTGATAAAATCACTAACAAGCAAATCCAGCAGGTAGTAATTCGGATGATCCAAATGCTCTTCAAAGATTCCTATGTTCATACGTCTGAGTTTCTTTAGATCGTCCCAGACTTTACCATAATATTTTTCATATACACTTAGTAGTGGTTTTGTAAAAGCTGAAAATCTGTCATATTCATCAATAAGCCATAGTTCTTCATCGTTAGGATCATACATATTATCCTTGATCATTTTATTAACTAAAGCCTCAACTTTGGCTTTACTGCCTGTATATTTCTTTTCTTTTGACATATGTTTATATTCCGTTCATTGAATATTAGCTAACATAATAATAAGAATAATTATAAACTCCAATACCCGATTGCCTTCATTGCTCTTTTTTATTTTAAGGGCTACATTCTCCCTGGCGATCGGAGTATAATTTCATGACAGAAAAGCATAAAATTGAAACAAAATTGATTCATGCCGGAGAACCAAAAGAAAAATACGGTGGCGCTGTGAATATGCCCATTTTTCAATCTTCCACATTTGAAGACACAGGTCAGGGTGATTACCATGAAATAAAATATATTCGACTTAACAATACACCGAATCATATTGTTCTTCATGAAAAATTAGCTGCGTTGGAAAATGCAGAAGACGCTTTAGTCAGTGCCAGTGGTATGGCGGCAATTTCGGCATCACTATTGACATTATTGAAGTCAGGGGATCATTTCCTGGCACACAAATCGTTGTATGGTGGAACCAACACATTTATTACAAACGATCTTCGTGATTTAGGTATTGAATGCGATTTTATTGATGCGTCCGATTCGCAAGGATGGGAGGAGAAACTGCGGCCGGAAACAAAACTCATTTATGTTGAGACCATCACTAATCCACTGTTGAATGTATTGGATTTGAATGCAGTTGTTTCATTTGCCAAAAAACACCATATATTATCTTTGATCGATAATACATTTGCTACACCGATTAATTATCGTCCCATTGAACATGGCTTCGATCTTTCACTCCACAGCGCAACAAAATATTTAAATGGTCATACAGACATTGTCGCTGGTGCAGTAATTGGCTCTAAAGATTTGATTACAAAAATAAAATATAAATTGAACCATTTAGGCGGTTCATTGAATCCCAATGCATGCTTTCTTATGCATCGCGGAATGAAAACATTGGCCCTTCGTATGGAAAGACAAAATGATAATTCACGCGAAATAGCAAAGTTTCTTGAAATACATCCAAAAATTCGAAAAGTAAACCATCCGGGATTGGAAAGTAATTCCAGTCATATCAGAGCATCCACATTATTGGATGGTTTTGGTGGGATGGTTAGTTTTGAAGTTGATGGCGATGTTCAGGAAGCAGACAAGTTTATATCAAACTTAACATTGTTCATTAATGCACCCAGCCTTGGCGGAGTGGAATCATTAGTAACGCGACCAGCGCTGACATCTCATTCCGGAATGTCGAAAGAAGACAGGGAAGCTTCCGGTATAAAAAATGAACTGATTCGCATGTCCATTGGTATTGAAGCAGTTGAAGATTTAATTGCGGACATTTATAATGCGTTGGAAACAAAATAATGTTTGGGGCAGATACATTTATACCAAGGCAGAATCGGCTGACCGAAAAGAAGTGCACAAATAAAGCATCCTGTCAACATCGTTTGGGTTTTCTTATGGATGTTTCGTTATAAATATACATTGTTAACATTATTGTTAATTATGTATATTTAGTACATGTTAATCCAAAACAAAGAAATAATAAATAGTTCTCCATTCACTATTGATGATGTGGCAAAGTTCAGAGGAATATCATCTGCTTCTGCCCGAGTGTATTGCTCACGGAAAATCAAAAGCGGAGATTTTGTTCGGTTAAAGAATAACCTTTATATTCTAAAAACTGTTTGGAATGAACTGTCTTGGGTAGAGCAGTTGCAACTCGCGAATAGAATTCAAGTACCATCGTATATTTCCCTGTTCACTGCATTGGCGAATTATGAATTAACAACTCAAGTACCTGCGGGACGAATAGAATCAGTAGCAAAGACTCGAACGTATTCAAAGGAAATACAGGATATTGAATTTATTTTTATAAAAATGGATAAACGCCTGTACTTTGGTTTTACTAAAAAAAGGGGGCTGTTTATAGCCGAACCTGAAAAAGCTCTGGCTGATTGCATTTACCTTTGTTCGTTTGGAAAATATGCTTTTGATTTCAATGCTCTAGAATGGGACAAAATAAATAAAATAAGCTTAACAGTATTATTAAAAAAATTCCCTCTAAAAACACAAGACTGGTGGAAAAAACATGGAATTGCTTAAACAGCATGAACAGTTTGAAATGCATGTACTTTCTGATTTACAAAGTGCTAGGCTGCTTGAAAAGCTCATTTTTGGCGGCGATACCATGCTGCGCTTATGTCATGAGTTGAATAGATATTCTGTCGATTTGGATTTTTACCTGAAAAAACGACAGGATGAAAAGATTATTACTGAGCGATTGGAAAATGTTTTCGATCCTTCATATCAGATTAGAGATTTTCAGAAAAAACGGAATACAATTTTATTAGAAATTTCAACTATGCAATTTCCGCGAAAATTGAAGTTGGAGATAAATACAAATTATCAATATTCAGAAGTCGAACAATCCATTGCCTGGTCACAATATTCGAATATTCAAGTGATGGTATCTACAATTTCACTGCCAAAAATGATGGAGTTGAAAATTAATGCATTACTTGACCGAAAGGAAATCAGGGATGCCTTTGATTTGGAATTTATGATTCGTAGAGGGATTCAATTTGATTATCCGATTGAAACAATACACGAATTAAGAAAGGTTATAGCAGCTTTTAAACAAAATGATTATAAAGTCAAACTTGGTTCTATCATTTCTACAGAAGATCGAAGATATTATAATGAGAATAAATTCAAGTTCTTAATCCAGCATCTGAATTATATTGAGAGCAAAAAATGAATGTAATATAAACCTTGCGAAGGTCCCTGCCACAGCAGGCGATCTATACCTTCGCAAGGTTTTTTGCGTTCGGTCAGAACTCCGGTGTGATGGCTTGGGAGAGAGTATTGACAAGTGAATCTTGTACATCAGTCAGATTGATCTCTGGTTGAGCATCAACAGCGTGCGCTTCTTCCTCCGCTGTGTTGGTGGAATATTGCCTGCCGTTCCAAGTGAACGTTTGATCGGGACCAAGAGCTTCCCTGGCAATAGCATACGCATTTGCGAAGGAAATCACTCTTGGAGGCTCTGCGGTTGCGACTTCTTCCAGTACGTTTGTCTCTAAAACCACAGTTTCTTCAACCGTTTTCGCCTCTGAAATATTCACATCTTCCAGAACTGCAGGTGTTTCGACAACTGTAACCGGTTCATAAGTGGGTTGATATTGAATATAGAGAGCAGTAAAAACAACTACTGCGAAGGTGAGGGATACAATCAATGCTCCCGTTGATCTGTTATCTTTTTGTTTCATGGCGTGTTCCTTTCTTTGAGTTTTACGCTTGCGATCTTGGGCTTGTACGCCATGGAGGTTTGAAGTGTTCCCCCGAGTGTAAAGTCATTTTGGATGGAATCAAGATGACACATAAAAGAAAAAGGCGGCTGCGCTTTGATCACAAGCTCCTAAAAAAAGGAAATGCAGCCGCCAAGGGGGTGTAGAATTTACGACACTTTTATCATTTTTAATCGAATTGTAATTATATGAATACAATAATACCACATCTGTCCAAGACATTTATCGAAACCATTTAATTATATGTTTTTGACCCCAAACCTTCGCTGCGACTTCGGTGTGCAGGCTTTGTGTTTCCCCTATTAGCGCAAGGGAGAAATTTTGGCGATAGTCCGGTTGCTTTCTCCCCTGTAAAAGGGGAGAATTGAAGTGGAGTTTATAAAATAGGTATTTTAGATTACTTCCTCAACTCTTTTCTTCTGTTTGTGGTATTGAAATAATAACGAGGATTGTTTTTTGAATAAGTGGAAAAGTCTGTCCAAAACAGTCTTCGATCGTCGAGATGAATAAACTATTTTATTAAAAATATGTGAAAACTAATTCATTTTGGACAGCACTGACAATAATACCAGGTCAGTGCCATTATCGCAGTAATATTGCACAATCAGATCACTAGATGGAGATTATGCTGAATATGATGCTAACCTCTTGTAATGTTAGAATATAGAATACAGAATTGGATGGGAAGCAGAATATATTTATCATTTTTCCATGCCCCAATAAAAAGCAATACGGAAGGGAAGAATATTATAATCGGAAATGTCAGAGAATATCCTTAAAACAGTCTAAAGATTCGGGATTAGCTAAAGCATCTTTGTTTAATACTATTTTACCATGAAGAATGTTTTTTACTGCCAGTTCAACTTTCTTCCCGCTGATGGTATAAGGGATATCCGTCACAGGCCTAACAATGGTCGGGACATGGCGCGGTGAACAATTTGTCCTGATAGCAGATTTTATTTGAATAATTAATTCTTCGTTTAATTCAACATTATCTTTCATTTTAAGAAACAATGCCACCTGTTCATCTCCATCTGATTGAACGCCTACTACCAGGCTGTCAGCAATTTCCGGCATTTGTTCGACTACGCGATAGATTTCTGCTGTACCGATGCGAACTCCTCCCGGGTTCAATGTGGCATCACTGCGGCCAAAGATTTTAACACCACCGTGATCGTTAATTTCAATATAATCGCCATGATACCAAACAGTGTCATATACATCAAAATATGCGTTATGATATTTTTCTCCATTTTCGTCATTCCAAAAAAATATTGGCATGGAAGGAAAGGCTTGTTTACACACCAATTCCCCCTTTTCATTACGAATTGAGTTCCCATTATGATCGAATGCATCAACATCCATAGCAAGGCCCCTACATTGCAATTCACCTCGATACACTGGTAGTATAGGACTCCCCAGAGCAAAACAGGAAACGATATCTGTCCCTCCGGAAATGGAAGCCAACTGAACATCAGATTTTACATCACGGTAGATGTAATCAAAATTTTCCTCCATGAGGGGAGAACCTGTTGAAAGGATCGCACGCAGTTTGGAAAGACCATTCGTATTCACAGGTTTATTCGCCGCACCCTCACTGGCCGCGATAAATTTTGCGCTGGTTCCGAACACAGTGATTCCCAGACTTTCAGCCATATCCCACATAGCATTGCTGGTTGGATAAAAAGGCGAACCATCATATAGAACCACAGTTGCACCAATGGACAGACTGCTCACCAGCCAGTTCCACATCATCCATCCACAGGTGGTGAAATAAAAGACGGTATCGTCTTCACTAATATCAGTATGAAGCCTTAGTTCTTTTAAATGCTGCAGAAGCGTACCGCCGGCTCCGTGGACGATAGATTTTGGTAATCCTGTCGTTCCTGATGAATACATGATGTAGAGTGGATGATCAAAAGGCAATTGTTCAAATTCAAGTTCCTCAGTATCATTATCAGTGAAATCTGCAAATAATTCACTGTTTTTGATGGAACTGATATCCGGGTCTTTTTCACTATAAGGAATAATAACCACTTTTTGAACACTGGGAAGTTTGTGGAGTATCCCCTTCAATTTTTCCAATGAATCATGTGACTTTCCGTTATAAAAATAGCCGTTGGCAGCAAACAGAACTTTTGGTTCAATTTGGCTGAAGCGGTCCAGAACACCTTTGATGCCGAAGTCCGGAGAAGAGGAAGACCAGATGGCACCGATAGATGCTGACGCCAACATGGCAATGATACTTTCCGGCATATTCGGTACGAAGCCGGCCACACGATCACCTTTTTTTACTCCGACGGCTTTTAAAGCAGAAGCTGTCTTTGCGACTGTAATATATAATTCAGCATAGGACAGTTTTCGGATAGGTAGCCCCTCACCTTGAAAAATTAAGGCTGTTTTATCGTCTCGTCTCTTTAATAAGTTTTCTGCAAAGTTAAGTCGAGCATTAGTAAACCATTTTGCCCCGGGCATTTTAGCAACGTTATCTACAACCTGTGTAAACGGTTCTGAGTGAATAACATTAAAAAAGATCCAGAGATCCGCCCAGAATTCCGGAATATTATTTACAGACCAATCATGCAAATCCTGGTAATTCTTTAGATTTTGCTTATGACTCGTGTTAATGTATTCAGTAAATTTGAACATCTGTGAGCGTTGGATTTGCTCATTAGATGGTTGCCACATGATGTTTTTCATTTGTAACCGGGTTTATTAGTAAGGAAAATACTAGTCTTTCAACACATAATCAGCATTCGAATTTTAATATGAAAATAGCATTCTTAACAGCTGGCGGACTGGCTCCCTGCCTATCATCAACCATTGGGACTTTAATCAGGGAATACCATACGAAAGCACCTAAAGCTGAACTCATCGGATATTTAAACGGTTACCGGGGACTATTGTTGGGCAAATCCATCACTTTTCCTACGAATGCCCACGAATATGCGGAAGTTCTCATGTCATACGGTGGCAGTTTTATCGGCAACAGCCGCGTTAAACTAACCAACGTGGAAAACTGTATAAAAAATGGTTATATAAAGGAAGGCGAGAGTCCGATTGAAGTTGCCGCTGCACAACTAAAAAAAGATGGCGTGGATATCTTCCATACCATTGGCGGTGACGACACGAATACGATGGCTGCAGCGTTAGTGAAATATTTATCTGAAAATGATTATGGGTTAACCGTTGTGGGACTGCCTAAAACAGTGGATAATGATGTATTTCCTATCGCAAGATCATTAGGCGCCGACACAGCAGCGGAACAAGGTGCCGTCTTTTTTGAAAATGTTGCCAATGAAAACACCACCAGTACCCGGCAATTAATTATCCATGAAGTCATGGGACGCCATTGTGGCTGGCTAACGGCTGCCACTGCCCGGAAATACCGTGAGCGGCTTAATTCAAAATCATTTGTGGATTCCATGCTGATTTCCCGTAATCGGTGGGACATTGATGCAGTCTATCTTCCTGAAGAAGAAATAAATTTTGAAGTAGAATGCGAACGCCTGAATAAACTCATCAATGAAAAAGACGGTATCAATATTTTTTTAAGCGAAGGCGCCGGAAGGAATACAATCGTAACGGAAATGGAAGCTTCCGGGGAGACCGTTCCCCGAGATGCATTCGGTCATGTGAGATTGGATGAAATCAATCCCGGGCAGTGGTTTTCAAAACAATTAAAGGAAAAACTGAACGCAGATAAAGTTCTTGTACAAAAGAGCGGTTATTTTTCCCGGTCAGCAGCACCCAACCAGTTTGATCTTGATCTTATCGCCCGGTCAGCTGCCTTGGCCTCTAATGTTGCTCTTTTAGGGAAAAGCGGCGTTGCCGGTTTGGATGAAGATAACAATAATGAAATGAGTTTAATCGATTTTAATAGAATTAAAGGCGGGAAACCATTTGATACAAAAAAGAAATGGTTTCAAGAATTATTAATAGAAATAGGACAAAAATAAAGGAGTTTTTAAAAATGTCTAAACAACCTCCAGTATTAAATACAACCAGGAAATTTCCTGATAATATGACCTCTGCCCATGCGTTAGTTGTCAAGGCAAAGAGGGGTGAAAAAGGTAACGCAAAAGGTAAAGGATATGCTGTGCCGGCGTTTAATGTAACCACGTTTCAAGGTATCAATGCCGCCATGAAAGCATTTGAATTACTTGGTTCTTCCGGACTCTTGGCGTTTTCAAATTCTGCGTTAAAGCATTTTGGGGAAGGAGACCAGGTATTTGGCCTTGATGTTGCAACATCCTACATTAAAAAAATGGCCAAGAAATCTTCAGTGAAAATTGCTACTCACCTGGATCATGGGGATTATATAACAGAGCCGGGGCGGAAAGTCCTCCAGGCAGCTGTCCAACGTTTGACCAGCGTCATGGCGGACAATTCTACGGACCACATAAATAAAATTGCCATGCCACTGAAAGATAATATTGAATTGACCCGGGAAGTGGTTGATATGGCTCATCCTGTTGGTTTATCGGTAGAAGGTGAACTAGGCGTTTTGGCCGGGGAAGAAGATGAAGATACCAAATCGGAATTTTCCACCTATACAAATACAGATGAATTGGATCAATTCCTGAAGGAAACAGGTGTCTTGATGCTTGCACCTACCATTGGAACGATGCACGGACCAAATAAGGGGAAACCGGGGCAAAAAGTAAAGTTGAACATTCCACTGGCACATGATTTGTTGAAAATTGCCAATGAGATTAATGATGAAATTGTATTTGTTGCTCACGGTGCATCGACTCTTTATCCCCAGGTAGCCGAATATGCTGTAAAGCAATTGAATGAAATGGGTAACGGCAAAAGTGCTGACCGCCAAAAATGGCAAGATTTTGTGGGTACGGATTGGGATCAGATAGAAGGGCTTATCGAAGCAGGATTCTGTAAAATCAATACAGATACAGAAAACCGTCAGACGTTTCTGGCTGCCTTATTGGGTGCCATTAACGAAAATAGCGCCAAAATTGATATTCGCTGGTACGACAATCAATGTACAGATGCCCTGACCAAAAGTTATATCCAAAAGCTCATTATGGCAGGAAATTATGGAGTATGGCATGAGCCGAAAATCAATGTGGATAAATTCAAATTTGATTTGGGTATATCTTTAAAGGATTTAATTTCTCAAGCCAGTTAATTCAATTACAACAATACATAAAAAAAGTCCCGGCTAAAAAACCGGGGCTTTTTTATGATTCTTTCTTATGTACTTTTTTTTAGTAGTACGATAGACATTCGTGTCTGTCGAGTAAACAAAGGTCAATTTGTGCAGACAAGAATGTCTGCACTATCTTTACATTTCTTTTAGAATGAAAATTTCATTCCCACAACATTTGTTGGTTCCCATTTATCATCTTTTAAATCACTCTGTTGCAAATAGTATACTATAGTTTTCATGAATGAAATACTCTTTATCTCAAAGCCAACATAAAAACGGTTTCGGTTCAATTCGCTTTCTTCCAAATCATAAAAAATTTCATTTGCCACATAAGGGACTAATTTCAGTGGAGTAAACCCATTGCCAAATTTTACAGCAATTATGTCGCGATTGCGGATTACAGGATCTTTATCCTGTTTCATACGGTATTCCATCCGGGTTCTGCCGGATAATGAATAAAGGCCAAACTTACCTTTCCATGCGATTTGTCCGTATGGGCGGTGTTCCCGAGTTAATTTATCTCCCTTTTGTTCAAAGACTTCTCGAAAGTTTAGATTTAAGGAGACAGCTTGTGTCAGTTGTCGTTTTATGCCGAAATCAGTATGAATGTAATGTAGCTCACCCAAATTTTCTCCCATCCGAAAATCTTGTTCCAAAGACAAACTGGTTTTATCGTTGATCTTTTTCTGAAATTTTTCAGCATGCCAAAATTGATTGTTTTCAAACGCCTGTGCATATATTGCTGTTATGCTCACTAAAAAGATTAGTATTCGTTCCAGAAATTTCATTTTAATTATCCCTTTTTTTGCTGGTTTCCCGTTTAGACCATTAGGCTATAAAGGTGCAATATTTTATTTGTGTCATTCACAATATAAACTCGTTTATTTTCTGCGTCCAAAGAAAGGCAACACGCCATTACTCCTAACAATGCAGGTTAATAATATATGCAAGTTATTCATTCCCAACTGCTTTAGGCGACGAATTATTAGCCGGCTGACAGCGGGATAAAGGGAATATACTGGCGGCCATCATCGTAGCTGTAGTGAGAAATAAAAGCCTGTGGTCATGCGCATAAATAACCCAACCGGCAAGCAATGGGAATACAATACTGACCGGTGACAGAGCGACCTGTGAAAGGCTCATATAACCGATCCGTCGGCCACTGGGTGCTACAGCCATGGAAAATGGTGCTCCGGCAACTTGTATAGCTGCCATTGCCAGTCCCCAGATAAAAAAGACAGCAAAAAACCATGATCCTGTCGGTGCAACTGCGGCAAGAATCATAGCCAGAGCATGTAGCACTGAACCGGCAGCGAGGATCGGTTTATTGCCCAACCGTACAGCAACTTCAGAAAAGATAAAGTTTGCCACTGAGTTTGAAGCCTGCCGGATCATAATGAAAGCGCCGGCTGCCAGCGCCGGATTCATATTGTGCACAGCCACCGCTACATAAGCGTAATATGGCATCGCCACAAAACCTATTTGACTAATTGCCTGATAAGCAATAAACCACCGGTATGTATAATCATTTTTCAAAACACCTGCAAGTTCCCGAAAATAGACACCTGCCGGTTGTCTTTTTTTCGGTTGGTAATCGTTCGGCATTTCGTCCACCAGTGAAAATAATAACCAAGATATTACCATTGCAAAAAAACCTGCAAAATACAGGATGATAAAGTTATTAGGAAATACGACGGCAGCCAGTATCCAGGAAACAATTGCACCACTAAAAAAGCCCATTGCCGATGATAGCCCATTTCGATAGCCAAACAAACGCGGTTTGTCAGTATCCGAAATTGTTTCGGCAACCAAATCCATCCATGGCGGTACAAGCAAGCTCGAAGAGAATCTTGCAGCAAGATTTAAAAAAGCAATTCCAATCAGGCATAGATATGCTGCGGTTACATCTTGAGTTGAAATACTATACAGCCACAGCACCAATGCAATCAGAATGAATGGAATTCGCTGACCAACCCCCAATAATAGCACAAGTTTTTTCTTTTGACGTATCGATTCGATGTATGGTGCAAAGAACAGTGGTGCAGCTACTGCAAGACCACTGATGGAACCCATCATACCGAGAATGTATGGTTCAGCACCGAGTTGTTTAACCAAAATAGGCATGATTATACCGCCGCCCAGCAGAACTCCGGTGAAAGACGCAAAAGTGCCTTCCGAAACGTGTAACCAGAAGTTTCTTCGGTCGGATCGTTCCAGACAAATCGTCGGATCAGAGGTAGTCATTTCTATACACATAAATTAGCTACAGATTAAAATGATTATTTTCATACACTCATCCGATACCAAGTTATTTTCAATTTCTGTTTTTATTATTTAAATGATATGGACTTTGTAGGGTATTTTTGCACCAATAGCTATTAAAATTACAATAGAACGTTTAACATTCAATGAAGAGTTTTCCTCTTCATTTTTAATTTTCTTTTTTTCTTTGGTTTTCCACTGAGTCCATTAGTCTAAAAAAGTAGAAGTTGTCATTTGCATTATTCACAAGATAGCCCTGTTTTATTTCTTACGTCTATAACAAATCCTTCCATCTTTTCTATTTGACTATTTGAATAGAGAAAGATTTCAAAATGATTTCAGCTTTATCACATCTGAACACAGTTTTTCCTGATTATCGACGATCCAAAGCTGATTATTTGATTGGTTATACCAAATCCCGGGGGAAAATTTGAGCGAAAAATTAACGATTGTTTTGCACCAATTTAAACTTGCAATCCAGTTCAATAGCAGTTATCGCCGCCGGAATAACTGTCAGCCGATAAAACCGGAGGTGAAGTCACGTTGGATAAAAATCAATTTGACAGAACGAATGCATATATTAGATATATCTCTATTCCTCTGATCCTATTGAATGAATCGTTTTAGCAATATTCCCGGAATACACATTTATCTGCTTTAATAAGTCCATTATCTCCATGTGAATTTCATGGGTTTCGATAGATTCTTCCCGTTCATCCTGAAGCCGTTTTAGGTGACGGATCCGATATTCTGATTCGAGAGTAGAGTATTTCTCTTCTTTAGCCAGAATATTCTGTGCTTTTACCGGGTCGAGTTTAGAAAATGCATCCTTAAAACGACTAACTTGTTTGCAAACTTTAATATGAAAAATATCCAACTCTTCTTTTCCTTCATCCGAAAAATCTGTTTTTAAAATTGATTTCTTGGCGATAAGAGGAATCATGTTTTTTTCAATAATATCTCCAACGCTTTCAATATCATTAACAATAATCATTAAACCGTACACTTCCTTTATCTGATAATCAGACAATTCCTGGCGTCCGATTTTTCGTAAGTATGCGACTATTCGCTCATCAAGGAAATCTAATTTTTCTTCTCGCATCTTAATGCCCTCGACTAATGTGAGTTGAGGATATTTTTTATCCATCATTTTGTCATTAGATTTAAACGGTTCTAAAATGGCCTCTAACATTCGCTCGAAAATATTTATCATTCCAGATATCTCACTTCGCGCTAAATCAATCGCCAAAGCCGGTGTAGAAATTGCTTTATCATCCAAATGCCAAATTGCAGGTTGAATTCCCTTTTCCTCTTCAACATCCGGAAATATTTTTAGAATAATATTTGCAAAATATAATGTAAAAGGTAAAAAAATTATGGAAAGGCTTACATTAAAAATTGTATGTGCATTGGCAATCTGCCTTGGTGTTTCAGCCGCAAGTTTATGAATACCGATTTCATCAGAAACCGGTGAAATAGAACGAATTAGATCTGCAAATGCAGGTATCCAGAAGATAAAAAGTAAAACACCACCTATTTTGAAAAGTACATGGGCTAATGCTACTCGCTTTGCTTCACGGGATGTACCGATACTTGCCAAACCCGCCGTTATACAGGTACCGATATTTGCACCGAATATAAGCGGGATTCCAGCTTCTAATGTGAGCAAACCTTGTTGTGCGAGAACAATGATGATACCTGCAAATGCGCCACTGCTTTGAATCAAAGCTGTAAAAATTGTACCGACTAAAAGTCCCAGTATTGGATTTTCCAGCTCCTTCAATAAATCAATAAATGGCAGATAGGTTTGCAAGGGCGTCATGGCATCGGACATAAGTTTCATGCCAAAGAACAAAAGACCAAATCCGAGGATGGCTTCACCGATGTATTTTGAGGAATCTTTTTTAGAAAATATCGTCATTGCAAAACCTACTGCAATCATTAAGAGTGCATACTCCGTCACTTTGAAAGCAATAAGTTGTGCTGTAATTGTTGTACCAATATCTGCACCCAGGATAACGCCCAGTGTTTGAACAAATGTTATCAATTGCGCCTGTACAAAACTTACCAGCATTACCGTTGTAGCGCTGGAACTCTGAATAATCATAGTCACGAACGCTCCTACGAGCATTCCGATTATTCGGTTGTTGGTAAGGGCGGAAAGAATATTACGCATACGGTTACCGGCAGATTTTTTGAGCCCCTCACTCATTTTGTTCATACCGTATAAAAATAATGATAACCCCCCCAATAACCCCATTAACAACAAACCCCATCTGATCGCTGTGACGGATGAGTCATCTCCGTAGAGAGGACATATGCCAATAATGATTATCGGGAAAACCACACGTTTAGACAGGAAAATTTTACTCATGTTTTATTATTTACTTTATTTATCCCAAGTAGTATATGGATTTTTCTGCAGCATAAAATTATAATATTTTATAATACCTGTTATTTCTTTGTCAATAAAATCCGGTTTTGAAAATTTCTGGTCTTCATTTTTCAATTCAACTTCGGCTATAATCAAACCGTCATTTATTCCGTGGAATTCATCTATTTCCCATATCAAACCTTCATGATCAAATTTATAACGTGTTTTTTCAATAAGGGGTTGATCACAAAGTAATAAGAGATTTTCTGCATCGGAAACAGGGATTTCAACTTCAAATTCGTATCTACTCATACCGCTTTTATTCCCAGATCCCTTAATAGTCAGAAATCCTTTTTTTGATTTATTTTCCTCCACAACTCGAATACGGACCAAACGGTGTATATCCGTATTGATATACCCTTGAGAATAATGAAAACCAATTTTTGGTTTCTTCCAGCTATTTTTTACTAGAAATTTTCGTTCTGTTTCAATCTTCATGTTTTTTTCCATCCAGATACCCAATAATAAAATAGAGATTAATATACCGGGATAAAATGGTTCAATTCCCCATGGGTAATGTCCGGAATAATGTCCTAACATAAACCATAATATGCCAATAATAACAGGCATGATGATAACAATTTTTGCTTTTCCGTTTTGTAATTTGATTTTTGAAAATGTTAGTAAAAAAGGCAAAAGTATTCCCGGTACAATAATAGATCCAATGACATACCAAAGCCGGACCACAGAAGGAATACTAATAGCTAATAACACAGCGATAAATGCCATAACCACCAGACCCTTTCGTATATGAATGGTAGAATCTGATGATTCTTCTTCTCCTTGGATTCTCCATAAAATATCCCTTCCAAACGTAATTGCGCTAATTAATCCGTTGGAATCAATCGTAGACATAATTGTTGAAAACAGACCAACCAGAAACAGTCCATAAACAAACGGTGGAAGGATTCGAGATGCTAATTCCGGGTATGCCATTGTTGCAACTTGGTTTGGAATTAGTACTGCTGCGTAAAGTCCCGTAGTCACTGTTAGAATATCAAAAATAAACCAGAAACCAATTGAAATCAAAATCCCTTTTTTTGCTGCATCGGGTGATTTAGCAGCCGCTGTACGTTGATAAAACCCCGGGTCAATAAAAGTCCACATAGCAATAAAAAACCACACCAAAATATATTGAAATGAATTTCCCCCTGTTGGATTAAAATAATGTTCGGGCAATATAGATACCAATGAAGCTGGTGATCCGATATACTTCCAGGAAAAAAACAGAAGTAAAATAAAACCCAAAAACATGAGTACAAATTGCAATATATCCGTTCGGATAACAGCTCTAAAACCACCAAACCATATATAGATCAAACTGATCCCGGTTGCGAACAGAATAGCTGTCTGCAAATTCCATTGCAAGGTATGCTGTAATAATATTCCCAAACTTAAAATGTAAGGGGCCGGGGAAGCTAAAATGAGGATTAACACAGCGCTGATAATTCCGGCACTTTTTCCGAAGTTTTTATTAAAGTGATCAGGAATTGAACGATGGGGAAGGTTACGAATCCTGGGAGCCAGGAAAATTGCAAACAAAAAACCAAATATATAATAAGGCAGACCAAAAATAAACCACGTTTGAATGCCAAAATTGTAGGTGTTTTCACCAATACCCATAATCCCGCCATACCATGTGGCGACCAACGTAGCTACGAATCCAGGGAGACTTAATCTTCTTCCGGCGAGAATGAAATCTTTATCATCATTATTTTTCGAGGATTTGTAAAACCCGAGTAATAGTAAAAGAACGAAATATCCACCAATGACAAACCAGTCTAAATAATGCATTGTTTATATTACTCCAAAATTTGTCATACGATATAGTTGAGAAAATGCTCTGAAATTTCGAGATGCAGAAAAAACGTAAAACGTAATGGTTCTTAAATAATTACCTGTCCGCCCCCTTTTATTTAGTCCACTCGGGGCAGGCGGGCGTTTTAAATATTTATTGAATGGCATATTTCTGCTAAATTTCTGAATGGGTGTTCATTGGACAATATTCAGCACTAAAATAGATATCTTATAAACCATTCATATGGTTGATAAACAACCAAATGGGTTCGGAGGTATCTATCATGAATTCTTCCCCTTCTGCTTCATTGCTGATACCGTTGCACTCAGGGAGTAATGGCTCTTGGATCAATGGATACTTCAATCCCTTGGTAGAAATAGACTTCACCGGCTTAATAGCAACAATGGAAATTAACTGTCCATTCGTGGATTTGAATGATTGCATTCCCTTGAAACAATAAATACAAGAATAATCTGCCACGAAATGAACATCCATCTTTTGAGAAAATTCTGCAAGTATATAAAGATTCCCTAAGCTGTGGTCTTCCCGTTTGCCCATGGTCCCCAAAACAACAACATTTTTCAACCCATTGATCAAACACCATTCCAATGTTTTTTGAAGATCTGTTTTATTTTGATCCGGAGCCGGAATCCATAACCCCTTGAATTCATCATTTTTCAATTTTATGGAGTCAAGATCGCCGATAATTACATGGGGAGTTCGGTCTAATTCTATGAGAGTATCGGCGCTGCCATCTGTGCAAATCACTGTCCCGGCTTTATCCAAAATACTCAACGGTATGGGATGTGTGGGGAAACGTCCGTTGGCTAAAATGACGATTGGCTGTTGAAAAGCTGTTTCCATGTTGAAACTAAAATTACATTTAACTTTATAGTATAAAAATGGGTTTAATATATTTCTATAGTAAATTTCTTTAATACAACATGCATCGAATCATTTCAATCATTCCTTTCATCTCAATGATGTTTGCCGGTTTGATACAGCCGGGGAATTATAGCGCAATTTACCACACGGTCATCCAGTTTGAGTGGGAACAAATTCCAACAGCGGATCAATATCAGTTGATGGTTTCCACCAATATGGATTTTACAAATATTGTTATCAATGTAACCGATCCTGCCTTAGTCTACATCGAACAGGAAAACATTGAGTGGAGCACTCAATATTACTGGCGTATTAGAAAAAATAATAACAACGGTGATTTGGGTGCGTGGTCTGATGTTTTCACATTTACGACAGCCCAACAAAAATCTAACGTTACAACATCCTATTCAGATGACTCTCAATTAGCTGATGGTCTGACTGTTTTCAGTTCATTTTTTAATTATTATAGCGCAATTGTAGATAAAAACGGCAGGGAAATCTGGAACTCCGGAAATACTGATCTAGTATTTTATAACACAAATGAAGATGGTGATCTATTCGGCTGTTATCTGGATAATACTTCTGATAATAATTTGCCCGGCGTGGAGTTTAATATTGATAATCAGTTTCTTTGGGAAGAACCCAATGAAGAATTTTTACACCATGATTTGATACAATTACCCAATGGAAATTATTTAGGTATTGTTTCCGTTAGTCAATTAGGAACCATACCCATCGGAAGCTGGACGCCGTTATTTCAGGGCCTTGGTTATGTAGCTGACGGTGTTACACAGGAATTCCCCTGGGTGGGGGATAAGATAGTGGAATGGGATAAGGATACGAAAGAAGCGGTCTGGAGCTGGAATACTTTCGATTATTTTAATGTGCAGGATTTTGACGATCAGGGCGGAACATGGAACCAGGCATACGTAGATCAGCAATACGACTGGACACACGTAAATGCCATTGCATTTTCTGAAGAAACAAATTCAATCTACATTTCTGTCCGCCATCTTTCACGGATTACACGAATTGATTATCCAAGCGGCGACATCATTTGGAATATGGGTCATGAATTCCCATCCGGTGATGTGAATTTTGGCCATGATTTGGGATTCAGTTTCCAGCACAGTGTTCAAATATTAGAGAATGGAAATATTGTCACCTTTGATAACGGTAATTTGAGTGAGATATTTTTAGGAACGTATGAACCTACTTCCAGAGCTATTGAAATAGATGTCAGTGAAGATTCAATTTATGTTGCGGAAATAGCTTGGGAATATGTGCTGCCGACTGATTTGTTTGGTTTTGCTTCCGGAAATGCACAAAAACTGGAAAATGGAAATTATTTAATTACCACTGTTGGTGGAGGTGGAACCACACTGGAAGTAAATATAGATGGCGAAATTGTTTGGCAGGCTAACCTGAATCTGACATTACCCAGTGGTGCAGTGTATCGGGCTATGAGGATACCCGGGGTTTATCCTGTTGCCTTCAGTATTATTACACAAGATCTTCATTATTATGACGGAGAACCAAGCGTGTATTTAGAGAATTCAACTATAACATTTGAAATTTATAATGAAGGATACAATGCAGTTACTTATGAATATTCGCTGGTTGATAATGAGGGTTGGTTTGATTCAACAACAAATGAAGTCACTATTGGGCCAGGAGAAGTTTCAGTTATTTCCTACTCTTCAAATGATATAGTAAATGTGACGAATGCTAATCCAATGACATTTACTGTTACTCCAATTGACCACCCTCATTTAGCAAAAATTATAAATGTGAATGGATATACATTCCCGGTATCAATTGTAGACGAACAACTACCAAATCGGTTTGGATTGGATGAGCCTTATCCGAATCCATTCAATCCAACTACTACCATACAGTTTAGTATTGTGAAGTCTGGCGTTTCGGTTTTACAGATTCATAATATAACTGGGCAACTTGTAAAAACGTTAATTAATGAGGAATTATCCCCTGGGGAATACACTTTTCAATGGAATGCTTCTTCATTACCGAGTGGGGTATATTTTATAAAACTCACTTCCGAAATGAATACACAAACAAAAAAAATACTACTCCTCAAATAAATGAAACATTTATCTATTTCCCTAAGCTTAATCCCCCGCTTTCGTACCTTTGGCCAGGTAATCCTCATCCTAATCTTAATCCATGTTCCACTACGCTCTCAATGCGATCCGGAATACACCTATTTTGATTCAATTCCGGAAAATGTAAATATTATTAACAGTGACAGCTGTTTTTATACCAGCGATCTTGATGTAATGGATTCGCTGATTGCTATCAATAATCTGGATTATTATTCTCCACTTGAATTAGGAACACAGACGTGGTTTGGGGGCAGGCTAAAAATTTTGATAGCTGGTAATTATGGGAATTCCAGTGGAGTGAATGATACCATTTATTTTCTGCCAGATAACATTAGTAATTGGGATCAATTGAGTTCTCTAAACCTTGAATGGAACAGGATTGAATCCCTGCCTGAGAGTTTTAGCCAATTGACAAATCTTCAGTCATTGTATATATCAAATAATCAATTACAGTATTTACCGAATGATTTTGGGGATTTAACAAATCTTTATTTTCTGGATATAGGCTATAATGAACTGGATTCTCTTCCTGAATCATTTTGTAACTTGTCCGGGCTAACTTATTTCTGGGCGTTTAATAATGAATTAACAACTGTTCCTGCTTGTATTTGTTCGTTGAATCTTGATTGGAATGATACGGATGGGGCTTTTTATCCCTATGTTGCTATTGGAGGAAATCAACTTTGTAGTAACCTGCCCGATTGTATTGAGAACAGCGATCATCTCCATACCAGCCTTGATCAATTTTATTATTCTTTTATGGTGACCGATTCACAGAACTGTGAAATCACATCAAATACATTACTTAATTATGTCCCGTTTCAAGTCGGAAATAGATGGCAATATGAAGGATTTGAATTTTACGTTGATTCAACTTGGTCGACTGGGTTTTTTGACAGTCAGAGAATGGGAGATAATAGAATGTAAAATGGTCTAAAATATGTAATTTTTGATAAAATTCATTTATATGGATAGTAATTTGTGCGCATTGATTCAGATAATAAAATAATATATTTTTATGGTG